>CAYFTB010000353.1:0-1027 GCA_964345875.1 uncultured Proteiniphilum sp. | reverse complement strand
AGCAGAGCAACAAAAGGAGCTATTGAATCTTTTCATGCAATGGGAAAACAATGCAAGGATGTATCAAATGGATTACCCACCTTTATATCTCCTTGGATTGATGGTAAAAAAGCAGTTGCAGCAAGTGGATCGGCTCTTTCCAAGGAAGATGCAGTTTCTGTGCAACAGCACGAAAAAGAGTGGGATGAAATTTTTGATGGTATTCATGATGTAGTTGATGCGGTTGCCTTTCAGGATGGACATATTGACTATGATGAGTTGGATGCTTTCTTTACAGTTAATAAAAAAATGGCCGATAAGTACGGGATGGAGTGTTGGACTAATGCTGAAACTTTTGATCGCGACATGCCTATTAAGTTTCTACCTATCAAGTTTGATAAACTGAGGATGAAACTAGATGCAGCCAAAAGAGCGGGATATGATAAAGCTATCACTTTTGAGTTTTCACACTTTATGAGCCCTCAATCATCATACACGCAGGCTGGACATCTTTATAACAGATATAAAGAGTATTTTGAATTATAGTATTGATATGTTTTTTTTTCGATAGCTAATATCAATTAGTTGATATTGCAAGTTTTCATGTGAATCTCAGCACCGTCATCGCTGATTTTCTTATCGCCTGTTGATTTCTTTATTTCAACAGGCGATATTTATTTGTTTCATCTAGTATTGTCAGTTTAGCCACGTTGATAGAGTAATTTTCAATTAACTCTTCCTTTGTGATTGCTCTAATACCACTTTTTTTTTATGCCCAAATTTAGCCTTATAAGCAAAAAAAATATTTTTTTTTATCGTAAGCGGTCGTGATTGGTACAATAACCACTTTTTATTTGGCTAAAAAGTAACTGGAATCATGAAATAAAAAATTGTTTTTGGGCTATTCACTCGTGAATGATGCAATAACCATTTTTTGTTTGACGAAAAATATGACTGTAGGTGCTAAAAAAAAAGTTTTTTTTGCACAATCGCTCGTGAATAGTGCAATAACCATTTTTTATTAGGACATTTACATGTAATTTACCCC
>CAYFTB010000352.1:0-1028 GCA_964345875.1 uncultured Proteiniphilum sp. | reverse complement strand
CAAAACTTAGAAAATATATTACCCAATATCTCATCAGTAGATATCTGTCCCGTAATTTCGCCAAGGTAGAACATGCATATGCGTATATCTTGTGCCAGAAAATCGCCTGTTATACCTGCATCTAAACCTTCTTTAACTCTGATAATTGCTTCCAAGGCATTATTGAGTGCTTCGTAGTGTCGTAGGTTTGTAACAACTACATCATTTTCGCTAATTTGTGGCATGTGGGCCGCTTTTATTAATAAGTGATGCAGTTGTTCAGTATTTGTTTGATTCTTTGCCGAAATAAATATTCTTTCAGCAACTACGTCAGGGAATAGGTTGCCTTTTTGGGTAATCTCTTCTTCGGAAATCAGGTCTGACTTATTAAATACAATAATTGTTTCTTTATCTTCAAGCTTTGGCAAAATCGTTGAAGACAATGAGTTTAACTGTTCTATTGATGTTGTTAAATCTATTACCCACAATATAACACTAGCTTGTTCTATTTTTTTGAATGTTCTTTCTATTCCCATTGCTTCTATTATATCAGAAGTGTCACGAATACCTGCGGTATCAATAAAACGGAATTCAATACCATCGATATTAACGGTATCTTCAACCACATCGCGTGTGGTGCCATGTATGTCGGATACAATTGCTTTTTCTTCGTTGAGAAGAAGATTTAGTAAAGTGGATTTTCCAGCATTAGTTTCGCCTACTATTGCAATTGGAATTCCATTTTTAATGACATTGCCTAGTTGGAATGAATTAGCGAGTGAAGATATTTTATTCTCAATCTCTTCTGTAAGATTATATAGTGTATTCCTATTGGCAAACTCTACATCCTCTTCAGAAAAGTCAAGCTCTAGTTCGATAAGTGATGCAAATTGTAGTAGCTTGTCACGAAGATCCTTAAGTTTTTCGGCAAAACCTCCTCTCATCTGATTCATTGCCACTCTGTGAGATGCTTTGGATGTGGATGAGATAAGATCGGCCACAGCCTCAGCTTGGCTAAGATCGAACTTTCCATTGCTAAATGCTTTGCG
>CAYFTB010000351.1:0-1032 GCA_964345875.1 uncultured Proteiniphilum sp. | reverse complement strand
ATTTTATCTTTGTAGCAACAGTACCTGTCAAGCCTCTTAACAATGCTCAAATTGGTAGGTCTTCGTTTTTCATAAGAATAATGTTTCATCAAGCGTTGAAAAAGATGAACCGATAAAACATATTCTATGTTTTCAAAATAAAAATGATATTATGAAGAAAATAATTTTATACCAAAACAAAGAGACAAAGGAGCAAAGATACAGGGAAGTTCCTACATCTTGCGTGAGCGATTGGGTGGTAGGAAAAACAATTACCGATGAGAATGGAGTAGGTAAATGGGAAATAATAGAGGCTTTCGAAGTTGATAAAAAAGAAGTACCAAAATATGAGAAAATGTCACTTCAGAATAGGTCTAAGGCAAAGACTCGAAAAGAGGTACAGCCCAGAATGCATTTGCAAAGTAGAGAATCGCTTAATAAAAAAAGGGATGAAGTTATCAATACCCTGGTGGAAGCTGGACCACAAATTATGACTGATAATAATGTCGATTTTAAAGATTTTGAGCTTAGAAATATTGCGCTATCATTGACTCAGTTAATTGTTAACGGAAAAAGTATCTTTGTAAGAATAAAAAAATTAAAAAAAGACAATGCTTTTAATCTTTTTCTTATTTCACTTTACATAAGAGATGAGGTTGAAAGTCTTGAAATTAAATTTTCTCCTATTGACACAGGATACAACGTTTTTATATCTAATAATGAAATAGTATTAGAAAAAGAGGATTTGCTTTACACTCTTGATATCATTGACAGTGCAAACTTTGATTATATCTTTAGCAGGGTAGTGAAAGCAAAAGCTTTTAGAAATAAATCTGATTAAGAAGATCATACAGATATAAGCAGTGAGATCAGATTTTTCTATCTTAAGATAAAGTTTCACAATATTCGCAATATATGTGCGCATCATGGCAGACTTTGGAATAGAAGGATTCTGGTACATCTTAATATTCCCAGAAAAACAAAGAACACATATATTAAGAAGTGATTTTTAAATTTGCATTTTATGAATTAAGATGTAAAGACTAATTTTTT
>CAYFTB010000350.1:0-1046 GCA_964345875.1 uncultured Proteiniphilum sp. | reverse complement strand
AAATAAGACCTGACACCCTAATAAAAAAATTTGTTTAGTCCACCTAGAAGCATAAGCACCAAACAAAAAAATTTGTTTGACTATTTTTACCCTCAAATGTGAAATAAATTAACACTATTGGTCATAAATCAGAGTTAACAAAGGATAATAATTAGTTTTTTAAGCTCGCAGAGCAAAAAATGGATCATGATAAAAACATCTACACCTAGCTAAAAGCCCTTTTATCCCTAAAAAAATTTTTTTTTTAGCCCACCGGAAAATTATCACTCAAAACAAAATCATCATAATGTGCTAATAATTAACCTTAAATCTAATATCAAAATAAAAACAGCACCTATATTAACATTATTAAAGCATTGTAAAACGCCTCAATTGTGAATAATTGTAAACAAAAGGAGGTGTAGATCTACATCTTTTAATATTTAGTGTTTTGATTGATGGCACTCCTGGTAGTTTTGAATAAATATTTAGCTCAGGTATTATTAAATGATCTAAATATATTTGGTTTTTTATAGCTTCCTGAAGATATTCTATATCACTATTCATTGTATAGGCAGATGTGTTTGGTAAAATGTGTATATGCTTGATAATTTGATGATTTTTTATTTCAAGATAACCACAGTTGCAGGTTGGCATTTGAGTAATTACGAACTAGAAATAAATTTTGAAGTAATTTGGGATCTTACCTTCAATATGTTTAATTTTACAATTATATTTTGGTAAAAGATACATTTAGAAATACTTGAAACAGCATTTTGTGTCTTGCTGTTAGTTTAATATGATTTTAATCTAAAACGATCTATTCTTTTTCGACTATTTTTCAATAAATTGCGTTATTTGAACATAGACTTTATCTATGATATTTATGCGTAGCTCTACAACTTTCCGGCATGATCCAAATGATTTGCAAAGAATTTGCAATATCAAAAAATAGAAAAAGCCCTGATAACCTTCTTTAAGAGATTACCAGGGCTTCTGTAAGCCATATTTTGTTGGTGGGCGTTGACGGATTCGAACCGCCGACCCTCTGCTTGTAAGGCAGATGC
>CAYFTB010000349.1:0-1049 GCA_964345875.1 uncultured Proteiniphilum sp. | reverse complement strand
CTGCTTGCCTCTGTTTTTTATTTTGTCGTTTAGTTTCTCGTTCTCTCACTAATGAGCGATATTCGGTGATGAAATAGCTAAGAGTATTGTATATATGTATCATTTGGTCAACATCTTTGCTCCACGAAATCTTTCCCACAATCAATGATATAAAGATTTGCCATTGGGCTAATACATCTCTGCGAACCTCTGTGTAACCCCGCACTGGCCGAGCGTTGCCATAATCTATTGAGCGTTCTAGCTGTGCTTGCATTATCTTGTCTGTAAGCTCTATAATGTCGTTATATTCCCTGTGGAAACACAAATCAATTGCATTTCTGAACTCTTCGCTAGTATTATAATCCTCCCTAATCCAGTGGATTACTCCAGTCAGTCCATCGATGCCAAGGTCGTAAAGCCTTTTGCCATAGCTTGGAAACCAATTGTTTAGGAAAATATATTCCTCTTTGTTTTCCACCTCCATGTATTGATAATTGGCTTTATTACCGGTCAAAACGGTCATCCCCGTCAGCAATCGTTTTCTTTGGGCATGCCATTGATTAATCATTTCAGTGGCATGATGACTTGTTATTATTGGACGTAGCTTACTAAGCTCATTATTAGCTTTTTTTACCTCGTTAAGTACGCTATCGAGCGTTATGTTTTGCCCCAAAATCTGCTCAACGGAGTGTAGCAGTGTGCTTGAAAAGCTTGTAAACTCAGCATTGCTCAGTTTGCGTGACCAGCTTAAAGGCAATTTTCGAAATTCAGTAGCTTGTTTGCTTAAAATCATAAGTTCGTTATGTTAATGTTTCTAGTTATATTTTGCTTCATAGGCAATTTAGCACTCTCAGCACTAAATGCCAGAGGCAAATATAACATATTTTCAGTTAATAAGCTAGTGAAATGCTGCTTTAACTTTTTGTTAGTTTTGATGCCAAACGGAGTGATTAAAACAAATTTTTATTTTTCACTAAAGATGTTGTGAATGATAGAAAAACAACTTTTTATTGGGTTAAAACTGCACTGAAATGTCCTAATAAAAAATGGTTATTGCACTATTCACGACC
>CAYFTB010000348.1:0-1052 GCA_964345875.1 uncultured Proteiniphilum sp. | reverse complement strand
CTTCTTCTTGACAAGAAATCATACATTGTAGGGAAAAACTTGCGTGAAGAATTACCAAGAGTAACTACTGCTTCATAGCTTTCTACTTTTGCTTTCAATAGATCCTCCTGTGCCTCTATTGAAGCATTAAGATGTTCAACTGTTTTGTTATACAATATATTTCGTGTCCATTCTTTCATGTCATCTGGAACAAAGTCTCCCAAGTCAGTACGTTGACTAATTTCCCATGAGTTGGCTTGAAAATAACGCAAATAGAGTTCCCCAATCATTGAGTGTAGGACAGACTTCTCTACTAAATCAATGCTTTGTGCTATCATCTCATTAAGGTTATCAAAAATAAAGGCATCATCTTCACCATCAATAGCCATCTTATAATCAGCCTGATGAATCAAAGCTTTTATAACCTGTGGACTATTCTTATCAGCAATAGCCTTTTTCATTATCTTATCCACCTCTTCGGAGGCAAATTTTGGAAGAGATTTTTTTTCATACTCTTCCACCTTTTTCCAACTGTCAGAGTAGTTCATAGATTTATTATTTTGCGAAAACATAGTTGTAGTTATCATAAGGCCAACAACTATTCCAAATATATATTTATTCATAATCCTAAGAGTTTTGATAGCATAGTATATTATTCTGAGATTGAATATTTTGGTTTTGGTTTAAAACAAAAATGAGGGTGTGTCAAAAGTGGCACATCCTTTTTTTATTCACAAAAAGGTCGAACTTTCACAAGCTCGACCTTTGTTATTTCCCAAAGTTTTTGTAACTTTAGGTATTCAAAATTTATTATGACAAAGTTACACTTTCGCCCTTACATCCCCAACCAAACGCTGCTTTTGATACCACGCATTGAGGGCTTTTCAAGTGTTTTTGCACTGTCCTCTCTGTCTTTTGCAAGTTTGTCAAACCAAATTAAATATTCTTCTGTCATTCCTTTTTATCTGTTACTTTGGATACTGTGTTTTTTGGTGGTACTGTCGTTTTTAAACTGACCGATAACGGTTTGGGGCTTTGCGTTCGGGCGGGTTTCGGAGCACAAAGTTTCAATT
>CAYFTB010000347.1:0-1112 GCA_964345875.1 uncultured Proteiniphilum sp. | reverse complement strand
TTAATAGCAAATATGACAATGCTTTGGCATCTACAATAGTTATTAAACAGCGAAATGGAAACCCTGAGAAATTGAGTGGCAATCTACGCTTATCAGGAAGTGAGCTTGCCGCCACTGCCGAAGGTCCTTTGGGTAGCAAAACCACTTTTATGGTTTCTGGACGAAGATCATATTTGCAGTTTTTGTTTAAGCTATTGGACTTGCCAATAAGACCCGACTTTTATGATTTTCAATATAAGATAAATCACAAAATCAATAATAAAACTGAACTGAATTTTATAGGAATAGGTGCAATAGATAATTTTAAGCTGTCTGCTCCTGCAAATAGTGATGCAAACACAGAATATATAAACAGAGCTAATCCTTTAATAAAGCAATGGAACTATGCGGTGGGCACCACACTAAAAAAACTTGTAAATGATGGGTACTATACTGTTGCTCTAAGCAGGAATATGTTTTTTAATGGTGCAGACCGATATGAAAACAATGCTTCTAAAACTGGGGATAAACTGTTCTCTTTAAGTAGTCATGAAATCGAAAACAAACTTCGATTTGACATGAATAAATATTCTAATGGTTTGAAATATACTTATGGAGCAGATATTCAGTACGTAAAATATGATGCAGATATATTTAAAACTGTGGGAGCCGAGACAAGTAATAGTGAGAGCGATGCAGCAGCTTCTGATATCAGCTTTAGGAGCACATCTGAGATTGATTTTTTTAAACTTGGTGCATATATTCAGTTTGCAAAGTATATTTTTGATGAGAAGTTGTTACTTTCTGGAGGTGTTAGAGCCGATATAAATTCTTTTACAAATGATGGATTAAATCCTTTAAATACAATATCGCCGCGCACCTCTTTGTCTTATGCTTTAAATAATAGATGGAGCATATCTGCATCGGTAGGCAGTTATTATAAACTACCAGTATATACCATGCTTGGATATAAAGATGGTGATGGCAACTTGGCTAACAAAGCCTTGAAATATACAAATTCGATACACTATACGATTGGAACTGAGTTTGTTCCAAGAAATGATTTGCGATTTACTTTTGAGACATTCTACAAAAACTATAGAAATTATCCCGTTTCACTTGTTAGCGGAATA
>CAYFTB010000346.1:0-1114 GCA_964345875.1 uncultured Proteiniphilum sp. | reverse complement strand
TGTCAGGTTACATCCAATCTCAATTGCAAGTAGGACAGCAAGATGCATCATTACTAGTGGGTACGCCAAACGAGAATCCGAATAAGTCATTTAATCGAATCGGTATCCGACGAGGCAGAATTAAATTTACTTATACTGAAGGAATTGCATCAGGAGTGTTTCAATTAGACCTTACTGAAAAAGGAATAGGATTTAAAGATGTATATATTAACGTGATGGATCCATTTTTTAAAAGTAGTTCCTTACGTGCTGGTATCTTTGATAGACCCTTTGGTTACGAAATACGATACTCTTCATCTATGAGAGAAACACCCGAGAGATCGAACGTTTTCAATACTCTTTTTCCAGGTGAAAGAGATTTAGGAGGAATGATAACATTGCGTGCAGCTCCATCTTCGGAGTGGAATTTTATTGAAATGAATGCAGGTTTATTTTCAGGAAATGGTATCAGGCAAGATACTGATAGTCGCAAAGATTTTATCGGACACATAAAGGCTGAGAAAGATGTTCATCCTAATATAAATTTAGGCGTGGGTGCCTCATACTATAATGGTAGTATATATCAAGGAACGGAGAATGTTTATACTATGCAGAATGGAAGCTTTGTGTTGAATAGTGATGCAAATAATATTGGTAAATTTGCCAAAAGAGAATATGTTGGCTTTAATGCACAATTTATTGCAAATAGTAATATCGGAAAAACTAAGATTGTAGGAGAATATCTTTATGGTACTCAGCCAGGAATTAAAACAAGTAACAAAAGCCCTAACTCATCCACTCAAATTATTGCAGATACGTACATAAGGAGTTTCAATGGGGGATATGTTCTTTTGTCTCAAGATTTGGGCAAGTTGCCAATCTCGGCACTTGTGAAATATGATTTGTACAATCCTAATCGTAAAGTTTCGGGAAACAACATAGGCGATTCGACTGGCACTGGTGATGCAGATGTTGCATACAATACACTAGGACTAGGACTTGTATGGTGGGCAAATAAAAACCTTCGTGTGCAGGCATATTACGAAATAATAAAAAACGAGACTAGTGAAAACTTAGAAGGGTATGCACATGATAGAAAAGATGATGTGTTTACACTTAGGTTGTCGTATAAGTT
>CAYFTB010000345.1:0-1165 GCA_964345875.1 uncultured Proteiniphilum sp. | reverse complement strand
AAATTAAGGGTTGAATCCATTGCTGGTTTCAACCCTTTCGTTTTTCTTTGTAGTTACTACACATCAAATCAAAACGTATGGGTAAAAGTACACATTTTAGCGGACAGCCGCTCTATAGTCAAATCATTAATTTGCTTGATAGGAATAAAATTCTTCAAATCAGTAAACAGCATGCAGGAGAACGCTATATTAAGAGTTTTAACTGCTGGTCTCACCTTGTTGTAATGCTATATGCTGTAATTATGCGCTTTGACTCTTTACGAGAGATATCCACATCTATGCTAGCCGAGGCTCGTAAGCTATCTCACTTAGGTCTTTCTAGCATGCCTAGAAGAAGTACACTATCTGACGCCAATATAAGACGCCCAGAGGTCATCTTCGAAGAAATATATCGCTATCTATACGCCACTTACCGTACTAGACTTTGCTCGGACAGCCGAAGTAATAAGGAGCCTATATGGATGAAGAGGCTACAGATAATTGACTCTACCACCATTACATTGTTCTCTAATATTATATTCAAAGGTGTGGGACGTCATCCTAAGATAGGCAAGAAGAAAGGTGGTATTAAGGTTCATACAGTTATACATGCAAATGAAGGTATCCCCTCGGATATAAAATTCACTTCTGCAGCTACAAATGACTCCTTTATGCTTCGTCCAGGCAGACTATCTAAAGGAGATATTGTAGCTATGGATCGTGCATACATTGATTATAGCAAATTTGAAGAGTTGACTCTAAGAGGCGTTATATATGTCACAAAGATGAAAAAGAATCTGAGATACGAAGTATTGGGTGATATTATGTATCAGACTACTGAAGGGTATATGGAGGTTAGAATACAACATGTTGTATTTACCAAGTCACTAAAAGATGGACAAACTATCAAACACAATGCACGACTAATTACCTATGTAGATGTAAAAAAGCGTAAGCTTATTACTCTGCTTACAAATGACATGGAGTTTGACCCTAATGAAGTTATAGCTATTTATCGTCAGCGATGGGAGATTGAGCTATTATTCAAGCAGATGAAGCAGAACTTTCCACTCAAATACTTCTATGGAGAGAGTGCAAATGCTATCAAAATACAGATATGGGTTACATTGATAGCGAACCTACTGCTAATGGTAATGAAACGAGGGTTAACTAAGTCGTGGAGTTT
>CAYFTB010000344.1:0-1334 GCA_964345875.1 uncultured Proteiniphilum sp. | reverse complement strand
AGCCGCATAGTGTAAGGTAAGAATCTCGATATCCACATGTTGTATAACTAAAAAAAGCAGACTATTATTACTAGTCTGCTTTTTTATTAGGCTCACTTGTCTCTATTCTTTTCCTATCCAATTATTCGGTAATAGGTTCTCTAAATCATAATACTAAGTCTAACCCTCCTATATTCGGGTTCCATCAAGTATTTCCGATACACATTTTTTGGATAAATCTTCTAGAAATGGTTAGTCCGGCATGTAACGGCAGAATAAAATATCTTGTGGAGGTTATTCCGTGACGTAACGGCAGGTTTTTTGCGGAGTTTTTGTGGCTATATTTGCAAATATTATGTGTCTTCACGTCATTATATATTATACAATGTGAAACTTAAAAACCTCTATGGTTATTTTTGTGAAAAAATGATGCTTTGACGATACAAAACTTCCAGTTTTTGTGTCGCCATCACATCACGGCAGAAGAAAAACTTTTGGAAAGGTGTTTTCGTGGTGTAATTTTCATATTAACATTTTAAATAATTAACATAAATGCCACTTTTGTGGAAGAAAATCAAGTGAATTTATGTTTACCGTGGTGTTTAGTTTGATAAAATCATCTGATATTATCGAAAGTTGATATCATTTGGGCATATCTTCAAGAGTTTTTATGTATCCAGCACATCACGGTGCCGTTAACAATTGGAGTTTAACATTTGTGGTATTTTCTCAATTAATTGATTATTAGTAATTCAATATTTGAGATTGTTTTGTCGGTAATTAATTGTTAAGTATTTAACAGTGACTTAAAAGTGCATATGTGAATAAATATGAATCGCATTTAGTAGTAATTATAGTATTAGGGTCTTGTAATATTTGGTGATATTATCATTAATGGAGATATTTACTAAAACGATAATATTAGACTTTCAAAATAAATAAGGCCATTGATTAAAGTTGGGCTGCTTTAAAATTTGCATGCAAGGATTTTTACTCATTTGTCGATTATGCATTTGTAGAGCAAATCATATTGTTTTTGCAGGTGTGAGCTAATAAATTTTTCTATTTCTCTATTAATATTATTCATATAAATAGTAGAAGATTTGAATGAACGTTGTATCTGGTGAGTAAAGTTATTGTTTAAGCTAATTTTGTTGTGCTACTTTTTTGAAGTCAAATCATCTTTTGAATAGTGCTTTTTTATCAGGATCTATGGGATAAATTATAAATATTCTCTTGGAGTCAATCAGATCTTTATATATTATATGTGTAAATTAATAATAATAGTATTTGTTGTAAATTATTTAAAATATCTCTCTTTTTATTTTGTTAATTGTAATTGATAGTCTATCTTT
>CAYFTB010000343.1:0-1368 GCA_964345875.1 uncultured Proteiniphilum sp. | reverse complement strand
GATTTATATGCACTTCCGAAAGTGAAGTTAAAAGCTTGTTCCAAAGCGTGGACGATATGGATGTATGGAGCGGGATTGCCCTCATCATTTAAGAATTGCCCCGAGAGTTCAAGGGATACGGCTAATTCTCCCATGCTGTCGATTCCCAACCCTCTTTGGCAATTGGGGATAAAAAAGGTTTTAGGACTGTCGGGTTGGGTATTGTCGGATAATCGGCAGGCTTGCGGAAAAGTGAGTTTAAGCAGTTCTATTTCAGATTCAAGAAATAGAACGGCTTTTCTAAGATAGGCAAATTTTAGGGCATTTTCCCCCCTGCTCGTACTGATGAAGCAATTCTATAAATACCAACTCAATACGAGTATCATTCAGCAGTCGATAGACTTTTGAAAAGTCTATTTCTGATTGACTGAACGCTTTCATATGTTTTGTAAAGCACACATAGGCATTTTCTATTTTTTCGTTTGTTACTAATGGAATATCAGACAATAGACTGATTAACTCCAAATTCCGAATTTTTTCCATATGATTATTATTTTGATAATTTATTATTATGTATAGGGATGTATGTTAAGACTTGTGCTATTCGGAATTTTTAGTGGTTTTTGGGAGTGCGAATTATGAACTGTTCATAACTGTAAATTTTAAAGGGTTAATACTAATTTATCCGTTTAATTGGGATGCTTAATTTGGCTATTGATTTCTTAGTGGCTCAGCTAATCAAAAACAGTTTCCCAATTTTCATCATAATATGCATCGAAACACATTTTGATTTGTTCTGCATTATTCTTCTCCTCGGCTAACAAGGGTAATTCATATAACCCGAAGTATCCACTATTTGTAGTTTCAATATTAGCTTTAAACCCTCCTCCGAGAACTTCACATAAAACAAAAGCCTTTGTTACTCCATAGGCGTATTCAGGTTGATTGTGCAGTTTTCTGTCCTGCACGGCTATTAGCTTTATTGGTATTACATCCAGCCCAGCTTCTTCCTCTACTTCTTTAATGGTATTTGTTTTAATTGATTCATAAACATCTACCCAACCTCCGGGCAAAGACCATGTTCCGTTTTTTTCTTCTACAAGAAGGATTTTGTCATTCAGAAAAACCGCAGCTCTTGTATCTAATTTAGGAGTTTGAAACCCCGTTTCATTGCAAAAAACACTTTTTACATGATTTAGTGAATATCCGCTTCCTAAACTCATCATTTCCGCAGATATTTCACGTATTCTTTCAAAACGTCCTATATCAAATTCATCCTTTGAATAGCAAAGTCCTCCTTGTGCTAAAAATTGTAACTCTATTGCCAACTTAATCCAAGGCATCTCCTCCTGCTTATTTCTATCAATAGATAAAGCATAGAGAATATCA
>CAYFTB010000342.1:0-1376 GCA_964345875.1 uncultured Proteiniphilum sp. | reverse complement strand
TATTTTGGAGAACCTGTTTATGTATATTCGCTTAAGGATGGGATTAATGATGGCTTCTTGACTCCATTTAAGGTTAAGCGTATCAAGACTACTTTGGACGACTACATTTACTCACCCGATGACATAGTGCTAGATGGTGAAATAGATGAGGGAAGGATATATGAAGAAAAAGACTTCAATCGAATAATAGAAATTAAGAAGAGGGAAGAAAATAGAGTCAACATCTATCTTGACAATGCAAATCAAAATGAAAAGGCAATCGCATTTTGTGCCAATCAGGCTCACGCTGCATTGATAAGGGACATGATTAACCAAAATGCAGAAGAGAAAAACCCTTTTTATTGTGTGCGGGTTACAGCCAATGATGGCGAAAGTGGCGAAGTGAAGTTACGAGAGTTTCAGGATAATGAAAAGACTATACCTACAATACTTACAACATCACACAAGTTGTCAACCGGTGTGGATGCTCGTAATATTAGAAATATTGTATTACTCCGCCCTGTAAATTCTATGATTGAGTTCAAGCAAATAGTTGGGCGTGGCACTAGAACATTTGAGGGCAAAGAGTTCTTTACCATATATGACTATGTTGATGCTTACAAACACTTTAGCGATCCCGAATGGGATGGCGACCCCACGGAGATAGTGATTTGCAAGGTGTGCGAAAAGGATCCTTGCGAATGTGAATACACACCGCCCAAACCTTGTAAGGTGTGTCAACAAAGACCATGCATTTGCCCTAAACCCGAGCCTGAACCATGCAAAGACTGTGAACAATCACCCTGTGTTTGTAACAAAGCGAGAAGAATAGAGGTTAGGCTTAGTGATGGCAGAGTGAGAGAAATTAAACACATGATTGATACCTCCTTTTGGGGTGCTGATGGTCGTCCTATTTCAGCCGAAGAGTTTCTAAGTAATCTGTTTGGTGAGCTGCCAAAATTATTTAAGGATGAAGATGAATTGCGTAAACTATGGAGCAATCCCGTTACTCGCAAAATATTGTTAGAAGAATTAGATGAAGCTGGTTTCCCTAGGGAGGATTTGGTAACATTACAAAAACTCATCGAAATGGAAGATAGCGACCTTTATGATGTGCTAAAATATATTTTTGACGAAAACTATATTGCCCTGACTCGTGAGGAGAGAGCACAAGCAGCTAAAAGCAATATTTTTGCATTGCTAGATGAAAAGCAAAGAGATTTTATATCATTTGTACTTAGCAAGTATGTGGAAGTAGGCGTAGATGAATTATCGCAAGATGGACTCCCAACATTGCTTATAAACAAATATCAATCTCTTGAGGATGCAATGCACACATTAGGAGATGCAGAGAGCATCCGAAATATATTCTTTGAGTTTCAGAAGCATTTGTATGG
>CAYFTB010000341.1:0-1447 GCA_964345875.1 uncultured Proteiniphilum sp. | reverse complement strand
TAATAGTAGTCAATGATGCTTAAAATGCTAGCTATATTCCTATTGTATTGGCCTTATACGATGTAAATCTACATGTATATTTGTACTGTTCGTAACCTATACAATAGAAATCCACATGTGGGATTCTATTGTTCGTGTCTAATATAATAGAAGTTCACATGTGGATTCTTATCGTTCGGGATACTAACAATTGAAATATAGGATAAAATTTAGCCATCTATCATAAGATTTATTCTAATTACTATGAGAGAATATTCTCAAAACTCGCTTTAAGTATTTACTTCTGTTTGTGATTATCTACTAGACCTAGTAAAGAATAATCCTACAACATCATTTAGGTTAAACCTTGATAATATGTCCTTCCCAGTAAAATAGAGTTTAATACTTTCATGAATGGATTCATTTTTTAGTATGTTTGTAATGCCGAATTAATTTAATTTCGTTTTAAAATGTATTTTTCTATAATAGTACCAGTCTATAATCGTCCTGATGAAGTAGAAGAGCTTTTGCACAGTCTAACTCTACAGACTAACAAGAAGTTTGAAGTAATTCTTGCAGAAGATGGCTCTGTAAATAAAAGTGACAAAATTGCCGAAAAGTTTAAAAATGATTTAGACGTTGTTTATTTTGAAAAACCTAATTCTGGCCCTGGCACAACACGAAATGCAGGTGCAAAAATAGCCAAATACGATTATCTGATATTCTTTGATTCCGATTGTATAATCCCTATTAATTATATAGAAAATGTAACAAATTATCTATCTAACAACTACTATGATTCATATGGAGGCGCTGATGCTGCACTACCTACATTTACAAACATTCAAAAAGCTATTAATTACTCTATGACATCTATTTTTACAACAGGTGGAATCAGAGGGAAAGAAAAGTCAATGGATAAATTTCACCCTCGTAGTTTCAATCTAGGTGTATCAAAAAAAGCTTTTAATGCCATTAGTGGATATGGGAATATGCGATTTGGTGAAGATATTGACTTTAGCTTACGACTCATAAATAATGGTTTTAAAACCACACTAATAACCGATGCATTTGTTTATCACAAAAGGAGAACATCTTTTAAGCAGTTTTTTAAACAAGTATATAATTCTGGTATTGCAAGAATAAATTTACATCTAGATCATCCTGGATCATTAAAAGTTGTTCACACACTACCTTCGCTATTTGTTGTGTCAATGACAATAATCATTGTATCATCATTATTTTTTCCTATTCTTTTATCTATACCATTGATATATAGCATAATAATATTTATACATTCTGCCATTATTAATAATTCGTTGACAGTAGGATTGTACAGTATTATAGCATCTTGGATTCAACTATTTGGATATGGATTGGGTTTTATTTCTGCTGTATGGAATAGATTAATTTTGAAAAAAGGAGAGTTTAAAGCTTTTGAGAAGAAATTTTACGAATAAGAAATAAA
>CAYFTB010000340.1:0-1485 GCA_964345875.1 uncultured Proteiniphilum sp. | reverse complement strand
GGCACTCAAGATTTGGAATCAGTTAATATTGTGTTCGAAACGCTACTCAATCTCAACAAAGAGAATAAAATTGTAGGCATCATTTCGCACGTCGAGGAGCTCAAAGAGCGCATTCCAATGACTCTAACGGTGCTTAAGGATAGCGAGCGAGGGAGCTTGATAAATAGTCCCCATTCATAATGACCAATAGTTTCCATTTAGAATGGAGACTATTTGTTGGGTTTGGTTTTAATATTTACCTTTGAGAAAAAATTGCTATGATTTTATTATCTGACTTAAGAAATGTTGTTGAAACCCAAAGAGAGAAGGTGCTGTCTCAGGAGAGCTATTCACGAAATTTGCTTAACGAGCTTAGCATTATAGATGAGTTTGCTCTTGTGATTTCTGGAATTCGTAGATGTGGAAAGAGTACTCTATTAACTCAACTTATTAACAAGCAAGATGAGGAATGGATGTACTTGAACTTTGACACACCGAGACTTTTCAATTTTGAGTTTACAGATTTTAGATTACTAGATGATTTAATTAATGAAAGTGGTGCAATAAAAACTCTATTCTTTGATGAGATACAAGTTGTAGATAAGTGGGAGGTATATGTGCGTGGCAAACTTGATGAAGATTATAAGGTGGTTGTAACGGGGTCTAACGCTTCTTTGTTGAGTAGAGAATTAGGAACAAAACTTACAGGAAGACATATTTCTAAAGAGCTGTTTCCTTTTTCATATTTTGAATTTTGTGATTATAAATCCTTTAATCGCAATAAAGAATCATTAATTGAATACCTACAGATAGGCGGAATGCCACAATATATTAAGACTAACAATACTGATATATTGCATAACCTTGTAAATGATATTATTTTTAGAGATATTGCTGTTAGGAATAATATTAGAGACGATAAGGCTTTACGTAATCTGTTAATGTTTTTGGTAGCCAATGTAGGTAATTTGATATCGGCTAATAAAATTACAAATCTAATCGGCGTTAAAAGTCCAACTACAGTCCAAGAGTATATATCCTTGTTTGAATCAAGCTATCTTGTTGAACTTATGCCACGTTTTAGTTATTCTTATAGATCGCAATTGATAAATCCCAAGAAGGTATATTTTATAGATAATGGCTTACACTCAGCTATCTCACCTTCTTTTTCTCCAGATATGGGACGTAAGTTTGAAAATATGATATTTTGGGAACTACGTAGAAAACAATACAAGTCATATTATTATAATGAAAATAATATGGAGTGTGACTTTGTTGCAACAAAACATGATGAGCCATCTTTGTTAATTCAAGCATGTATAGAGTTGAATAATGATAATATGCAACGTGAAGTGAATGGTTTGATTGATGCAATAAACTTCTTTAAATTTGACAAGGGTTATATCGTTACATTAAATCAAAGTGATAAAATTGTGATTAATGATAAAGTGATAGAGGTTGTTCCAATATTTGACTTGTTGGAAAAAATATAGAGATTCTAGGAGC
>CAYFTB010000339.1:0-1504 GCA_964345875.1 uncultured Proteiniphilum sp. | reverse complement strand
TCGCTCCATTGAGCGTAGGGGTGGTTGGTGAGGTTGATTAGCATTACTTTATTAACTCTTTAATTGTTTTTCCACTTGTAAGTTTTCTTCCATCTACTATTGATATACCTGACAATGTAGCCCGATTAATCAAATCTTCCATTCTCTGTCTCTTGTTATTTTGTTCAGAAGTATTACCTTCTGAAATATAGTTTTTTATATTCGTCATAGTAAAAATAAATGAACTTGCGAACAAACCAAATTTTGTCTTCAAAGAATCAGATTTATATATTGTATCGCCTAATATGTTCATTTCTTTCTGTTTCACTTTTGTTACTCCATTTTCAACAATCTCATTAGAAACAATATTTATAATGGAAGATTTACACTCTATAATATATATTCTTCCATTATACATAAATATTACATCTAATTCATTATCAGGCTTAATTGGCTTCACCTCATCTACATCTAAAAGATCTTGGATAACTTCTGTTTCCCTATCAAGTACATCTTTATTAAGCGTTACTCCCATCATTATTTTATTATCATCTAATTCAAACGAACTTTTCACTTCATTATAGACATATTGTTCAAACCACTCCCCAGTCAAAAATTTAACCTCATTTGATGTTAAAGAATTTTCGTTTTCAAATCTTATACCTATGTCGCCTAATAGAGATTTAATTTCATTAGTGAAATTATTCTTTTTAACTCCTTTATTTCTATATTGTCTAAGTGAGTTTATTGTTGATGAATAACTTGGTAATAAGTCAGATGTAAATAATTTGAACATAGCAGTTGTTGTATCTCTATCAAAGTGATTGCTTTCAACTTTTTTGATATTAAAACCATATGCAATCAAATAATCTTCAACTGATAGGCTTTGTGTAAGGGTATGTTCGCTTTTTATTTTTCCCGGAAAAACCTTGATATACTTTTTATCAAATCCTGTGACGTAATATATGTCAGCACCCTCCTCCTTAAAATAATCATGAGTAGCCAAAGTCATAACTTTTGTACCACCGGTTAAATTAACAATGATTTTTTCATATTTCTGAAAGTCATATTGATTCAATTTCTTTTGAATATCTTCGTAAGAAAACTCATTCACAATAATTGGCTCCTTAGAATTTTCTATTTGTGCAGCTTTTTCAATCCAAATTCTTGTTCCTTTTCTCTCCATAGCATTGGTAGAAATAAACAGATAATCTGATACTTTCTCTTTCATCTCATTTATAAACTGCACATTAGGAATAGTTTGATCGCTTACTAAACTTACTAATAATGTTTTCATTTTTTTATTTCGGATTTATATTAAACAACTCTTTTTCTAACAACTTAAACAGCAGTTTTTTACTTAAAGCAGCACCACCAAACTCCTCTAATGAAAACGAAAGCACGCCATTGTCACTACACTTTTCTTTAGCCTTATCACGCATAGGTGCATCTGTTACAAAGAGAGCTTTGTTGCCACTTCCCCCATACACTTTAACTGCTGCAGAAAACTTATCAATATCGGTTT
>CAYFTB010000338.1:0-1548 GCA_964345875.1 uncultured Proteiniphilum sp. | reverse complement strand
TTTACTTAGTAAACTAAATGAAATTATTAATAAAGAATAAATTTACGATAACTATGATCACCACTATTTACAAGATGATACATATGCTTACCATAAAATTGGTATGGCTTATAGAAAACAAAAGAAGTACCATTACTTTGCTTATTATCAATTAAGAGCATTTATGCATAATCCCAAAACATTTTTCTCAATAGTTAAGAATATCATATAATATCTTTTTTATTAATCATACCTTTATTATAATTTCTTTATTTTAATATTTAATTTTATGACGTTCAAAACCATTATAAAGAACATATTTAAGACATTATTAAGACCAATACATTCTTTAGTTATAAAGTCAAAGTTTTTGAAGCCAAAAGTTATAGTTATTATTGATGGTGGAGTTGCTTCGCAAATATATCAATACTTGATAGGTAAACAATTTGCAGACAAAGGTTATCTTGTAGAATACGATTTAAGTTTTTTTGAAAAAGATGGAAGGGATATGAATGGAGTTTTTGAACGGAATTTTGATTTAGAAAAACTTATTGATGATTTAAAGGTAATAGAAGTTAGGAAAATCACACGGTTTATTTACAGACAATTATATTTACAAAGAGGCAACTATTTTTCACAGGATAAAAATGATTTTTCTTTTTTAGAACAAAAGCCACCTATTTATTTATCTGGATATTATCGTTTACCACTAAATATATGGAAAAGCTTATATACAGATCTGAAGTTTAAAGATGATGTTTTATCAGATGAAGATTACTCAAAATCAGTAGAAGAGAAAATAAAAAGTTGTGATACTTCTGTAGCTATTCATATCAGACGAGGTGATTTAAGTGAGTTTTCTCCAGCTTATGGTGAACCAGTGCCATTAAACTTTTTTTTAGATTCGATTGACTATTGTATCAAGCATTTCAAAAATCCATTTTTCTTTATTTTTTCAGATGAGCCTAATTGGGTTAAAGAAAACTTAATTGAACAATTAGAATATGATGACTATTTAATAGTTGACGAAAATGGTTCAGATAAAGGTTATTTGGATCTATACTTACTTTCGTTATGTAAACATCAAATTGCAAGTAAAGGATCATTTGGAAAAATAGGTGCATTGTTAAATAAAAACACTGATAAAATTCTATTTGTTCATAATGATAAAACTGAACAGAAATGGAAAGAGAGGCATCCTTCTGTTATTTTCATATAATATGTTTTATTAGTATGGTAATTGGTATATCAGATGGGCATCATTCTCATTCTATATAGCGAATTAGACTACAATGAAAAATTAGTGTTTTTCTGAAACAAGCGTAACTTTGCTATCATTATAACTTTTTAATGATTATGGATAAGTTTCACAAATAAAATATGACGAGTTTACATATTTCGCATTTTACGTTTCGCATTTTACGAAATTACTTGTATGTTTGTATAAGATAAAATAGAAGTAGAAAGAAACAATCAGATAAATTATGTTCTCCATCATAATCCCTCTTTACAACAAAGCACCTTATATTGAAAACAACTTTTGATTTACCATAAAATAAACCTAAAATG
>CAYFTB010000337.1:0-1558 GCA_964345875.1 uncultured Proteiniphilum sp. | reverse complement strand
TTTACACTCTCATATTCCATCAATCTCCCTGATATTTGGTCAAGATCAGTTCTGTTTGCAGTTCTAAGGCTTATCACTTTGTCTTGTAGGTCATAACGATGAAGTTGGAAAATCTCCTTCATCATATTCGTTCTGTCGGTTGGACCCAAATCTAAGAACTCTTTAAACTGCCCTTGTGGGATAATAATAGTTCGAGTAAAGTTTTGATAGCTCAATCCTATTATTTGCTCCGCATTAGAATGCTCTAATGGTTCCCATTGGTTATCTTTAAACTGATAAAACTGAACAACTGGAGTTCTGACTATATCAAAGTTTTTGCTATTTCTCTTTATCTCACGAGTGGCACGAAATGTATTGTTTTCATAATTCAAGAAGTCGAATTCGATATAAAGTCTATCAGATTTCAAATTCATCATATTATAACTACGCTTGTCATTATTACCAAGCCTAGAGGTCTGTCCATAAAGTGCGTATGTTATTGCCTCAAGAATTGAAGATTTGCCAGACCCCACTCCACCCAAAATACCAAACAATCCATTGCTTGTAAGTTCTGTGAAGTTTATAGTTTGCTTTTCTTGATATGAGTATATCCCCTCAATTGTGAGTCTTAAAGGTATCATTATAAGTTAATTATTTAGTATTTCGTTAAATAAGTTCATTAAATCCTCATTAGGTTCTTGCCCTACATTTTTTGTTTTAAAATAATCCATAAAAAGAGAATTCACATCCTTACTCAAATCAATAGAATGATTGCTATTATTCGCTGTTTTTTCATTTCTAATCTTAGGTATTAAATGAATTATACCGTCGTGAGACTGATACAATCGTTTTCTATCCTCTGCTTTCAAATACTCGTCCATTACTAAAGTTATTTCCACCAAACTATTTGGGTTTTCATTTAGCCACTCCACAGCATCGTCAACACATTCAAAAGTTTCACACACCAATTGTCGCCCACTTTTCAGTGAAACCTGATTTACTATAGGATTGACACTAGGCTCTAAATCAACAATTGCCACATATTTTTGCTGTCCCGTCTCCGAAAACGAATATGATAAGGGCGAACCACTATATAAAACTGGCTGATGAGTGCCTACATTATTATATCTGTGCAAATGTCCTAGCGCCACATATTGTACTTGCTTGGGGATTGCGTCTGAGTACACCAAATCGGCAGTACCGATATTAATTGGCTTTTCGCCTTCTGGCTCTACAGGAATTTCCGCACCTCGTTTTAACATAAACAGATGCGATGTTAGCAAATTCACTCCCCTATTATCACAATACTTGGCTGCAAGTTCGCTCCATTTCTCACTCAAGCTCTCTTGCAAAGACTGCTGCTTATTCTCTCCAAAATATTCTTTTAGTCGCACTTCATTTGCAAAAGCAGTATGAAGCAATCTCACAGGATATTTATATTGAGGCAAAGATATTTCAATAAATCCCACATCACTGTTTATTACTTTAAAACCATTTTCAGTTTCAAACAATGGAACTGTGTCCGTTGGTTTGCCAATAAATATTATACCATTTTCGCGAGCCAACACATCAGCCACAT
>CAYFTB010000336.1:0-1571 GCA_964345875.1 uncultured Proteiniphilum sp. | reverse complement strand
ATGTAGATAATAAAAATATTGTGAGGTTGATGTTGGGTTATATTTATATTATATAGTAGAATGGATGTTTTTTTGATACCTCTTTACTTATGTTTATATTCAAATTTGAATGAATTTAACTACTAAAAGTGTAATGTATGATAGATATCGGTCATTGTCGCAAGTCGTAGTGTAAGTTTGGTGCTTGGTTATAAATATTAGAAAAATTGCTCAATTAATACTAAACTTGTCCTTTATATTCCTCATTATACTTTCAAAACTTAAATTATAAGATTCACCCTTCAACACATTACAGATGTTGAAGGGTGATTTATTATCTTGCACTACGCCATCCACGAACTTACTTCTACGTTTACTATGAATTCAAATCTGACTGTCCTGTTAGAGCATCTAAAATAAACTTTCGATAAAACTACAAATTCCTGTAAATCACTTGGATGAATATCCATAAAAAAGAAATGCACAAATCTACTAAAGCAAAAACCATATTTTCGCTCGTTATTTTCTATTAGTCAAAATCAGACTATGCACCTATTTGCATAAAATTTCTTTTAAAAATTTCATTTATAATTGAACTAAAACGATACTTGTTTTGTTAAAACTATATTTGTGAAAGCTTTTTTGTGTGGTTTTGTTAGCAAAACAGCCTTTTCTCTTACAATGAATAAACAATAAAACAATAAAACAATAAATCAAGAAAAACATGAGTGACTACAAAATTCAATCATTAGAACAGTATTTTCAAGTTTATCGACGTTCAATTAAAAATCCAAGAGAGTTTTGGGGGGACATAGCTGATGATAATTTTACATGGTACCAAAAATGGGACAAGGTTTTAGACTATGATATGTTTGAAGCACGGTTTACATGGTATAGAAATGCCAAACTAAATATTACCAAAAATTGTATTGATCGGCACTTGGCAAGCAAAGGAGACCAAGCAGCTATTATTTTCGAACCAAACAATCCTGATGAAGAGTCACGTACTTATACTTACAATGATTTATATGCAGAGGTATCGCGATATACAAATGTACTTCGTGAGCAAGGGGTAAAAAAAGGAGATAGAGTTTGTATTTATCTTCCTATGATTCCTGAATTAGCCTTTAGTATTTTAGCTTGTGCACGCATTGGCGCCATTCATTCTGTCGTTTTTGGAGGATTTTCTTCTCAAGCTTTAAGCACCAGAATTAACGATAGTAGTTGTAAGTTTTTAATAACTGCTGATGGGGGCTTTCGTGGAAGTAAAACCATCGCTTTGAAAAAAATTGCTGATCAAGCCTTGGAATCAACTCCAAGTATTGAAAAAGTGTTTGTGGTAAAGCGTACCAACGAGGAGGTGAATTTTGTTGAAGGGCGCGATTTGTGGCTACAAGATCTGCTTGATAAGGCCGACACTGTGAGTAAGGCTGAGGTAATGGATGCAGAAGATCCTTTGTTTATTCTTTACACGTCGGGCTCAACCGGAACTCCTAAAGGCATGGTGCATACAACAGCTGGATATATGGTCTATACTGCTTATACTTTTCAAAATGTGTTTGGATATGAAGATGGTGATGTTTATTGGTGTA
>CAYFTB010000335.1:0-1583 GCA_964345875.1 uncultured Proteiniphilum sp. | reverse complement strand
CTTATTAGCATAGGCGATATACAAAGGCAAATAATCAATAATACATCATTAGATACGGAATTAGCCAATATACTTATTAGAAACGTAAAAATAGCACATGTAAATGATACATATGACGATATCAAGGCGATGATGTTAAAGTATCGAATGGAGTTTTGTCCGGTTATAGATAATGATAGAAACATCATAAAAATATATTTCTGGGAGGACCTTTTTGAACAGCAAAAGCCTGCACCGCATAGTAAGTTCAACCTGCCCGTAGTTATAATGGCTGGTGGCTTTGGCACTCGCATGCAACCCTTAACTAACGTACTGCCTAAACCCCTATTGCCAATAAATGAAAAAACGATTATCGAACATATCTTTGATAGATTTTATGAGTATGGTTGTACAAACTATCATATATCAGTAAACTACAAGGCAGATTTAATTGAGTTTTATTTGAACAACCTAAACTTACCTTATAATATTAGTTACTTCAAAGAAGACAAGCCAATGGGCACAGCAGGCAGTTTGTCGCTACTTAGAGGTAAAATCAATGAAACATTTTTCGTTAGCAACTGCGATATTCTAATTGAACAAGACTATTCTGAAATATTAGATTATCATAAAACAAATAAAAATGAAATCACATTGATTGTAGCACTCAAGACATACTCTATACCTTATGGCACCATTATCTCTGGAGATAATGGCGAGCTATTAAAGCTTGATGAAAAGCCAGATATGACTTTCAAAATCAATAGTGGAATGTATATACTTGAACCACATCTGCTAGAAGAGGTGCCCGATGATGAGTTTTTTCACATAACTCATTTGATTGAAAAAATTAAAGAGCGAAATGGCAGAGTTGGCATATTCCCTGTTAGCGAAAAATCGTGGAAAGATATTGGAGAGTGGGATGAATATTTGAAAAATATAGAAATAAATTAAATCCCATATCTAATAGAGATGAGTTTAAAAAAAGCTGCAGCTAGGGGAGCCATATGGACCACATCTTCTACAATAATTAGGAGTCTTGTTTCATTATTTCAGATTGCTATATTAACAAGGTATCTAGCTAAAGAAGATTTTGGAACAATTGCAATAGCAACCGTATTTATTGGTTTTACGCAAATATTTATGGACCTTGGTATTTCTGTTGGCATAATGCACAAACAAGATACAACCAAAGAGCAATATAGTTCATTGTTTTGGTTAAATATAATTATGGGATTATTGCTTACAGGAATTTTAGTACTTGCATCACCTCTTATTTCGTCAGCATATAATGATCCAGCGCTTACTCCAATAATTATGCTTCTTAGCCTAACCGTGCTGTTTGCATCTTTGGGAAGTCAACATCGGACTATTCAACAGAAAGAACTAAGATTTAAATATATTGCCATTAATGAAATACTTTCAGCAATAGTTACAATGTCGGTGGCCGTAGCCTTAGCCGTTGGAGGATATGGAGTTTATAGCTTGGTGTTTTCTACATTGTCGGGTGTTTTCTTTTCAAATATTTTATATCTTGGCATTGGCTTATACAAAGATCGCAACATAAGCTTTCATTTCAAATTGAGAGAGACATATGATTATTT
>CAYFTB010000334.1:0-1590 GCA_964345875.1 uncultured Proteiniphilum sp. | reverse complement strand
ATTTAAGGTATAAATCAATGATTTTACACATAACAAATGATTTTTCGGGTTCTACTGTTTATATGAACTCAATAAGAGAGTTAGATAAGCTAGGAGTAGAGCACACCTCACATTATATTCTACACAATGATAAAGAGAATAAAAATAACTGAGTTGAAAAAATGATAAAGAATGTCACATTTATTTTAGACCACAAACTCAACCATTACAGAACAGCTTTGTTTGATGGATTGTGTGACCGTGGATATAATATAGAAATATATCACCAGGGACCAGAACTAAAGGGTGATTTTAAATTTCAGCAACATGTTGTGAAGCTAAAACATCTTCCACTTGGTTTTCAGCAATTAGATTTACCATCTGACATAGAGAATAGCGATGTAATCGTTATGATGCAGAATATTAGAATATTAAATCTATGGAAGCTTAGTTTAAAGTCATCACGAAAATATAGATTGATTCATTGGGGTATTGGTGTGTCATCATCAGAAGGTTTACCAAAGAGTAAGAATATAATTTCAAGATTGAGAGATTTGATATCTAAGAAATCAGATGCTCTAATATTTTATTCTAGTTATCCTCTAAAATTTTTCTCAAACAAAAACAAGAATAAATCCTTTATTGCAAATAATACCATTTATAATAGCGAATCTGCTGATTTTTCAAATTGTGAGAAGAACT
Source organism: uncultured Proteiniphilum sp. (assembly GCA_964345875.1). Taxonomy (GTDB): domain Bacteria; phylum Bacteroidota; class Bacteroidia; order Bacteroidales; family Dysgonomonadaceae; genus Petrimonas. Next base: position 909 of record CAYFTB010000334.1, on the reverse strand, counting down.
CATTCTTGTTTATAGGAAGTATTAATGAGAGAAAAGGATTAGATGTACTGATAACAGCTTTTGCAAGCTATTTGAAAGAGAATACTAGTAATATTAAAACATTGAATATAGTTGGTACAGGAAAAATTGAACTCATAGAGCAATTGAAACAACAATGTATTGAGCTAGGGATAGAGAACTATGTGCATTTTGTTGGTGCTGTATATAAAGACACTGAAAAGGCTGAGTTTTTTAAAACTGCTGTTGCTTCAATATCACCAAAGCAAGCAGGGCTTTCAGTGCTGGAGAGCTTTAGTTATGGTGTACCTTTTATCTGTTATACTAACGCCATTTCTGGTGGAGAGCATCTAAATATTAAAAATGGGTTCAATGGTCATCTAGTAAATAACGAAACAGAGCTGACAGACATTATGATAAACCTTGCGCAAGATAAAAACAAATACATTGAGCTAGGAAGTAATTCATTTAACTTTTATAAGAATGAGAGATCAATGACAAATATGATAGATTCTTTTGACAAGGCTATAAGATATACTGAGAACATAAACATATAACTAAAATATATTATGCAAATAACAATCATTGCGGGCGCACGCCCCAACTTTATGAAAATAGCCCCTATTATTCATGCAATTGAGAAAGCGAAAAAAGAGGGGAAACAAATTGACTATCGCTTGGTGCACACTGGGCAGCACTACGACAAAAAAATGTCGGGTGATTTTTTTGAGCAGCTAAATATCCCAGAGCCACATGCCAATTTAGAAGCAGGTGGAGGCACGCAGGCAGAACAGACAGCGAATATTATGGTTCGCTTTGAGAAAGAGCTTACAGAAAACCCTGCCGACTTGGTGCTGGTAGTGGGTGCAGGAGCTTTAGTAACAAAGGATGTACCTGACTGGAGCATTGTTG
>CAYFTB010000333.1:0-1602 GCA_964345875.1 uncultured Proteiniphilum sp. | reverse complement strand
TGGAAGCGACAAACCTAATGAATGGACTGATACAGATAAACACAATATCAAAGCAACTAAATCTTTTTTTGGTTATGCAATGTCCACTTTCAAAGATGAGGCACTAAATAAAGCTATAATTATTTCAGACTTTGGTGCAACTGGAGAGGAGCGAAATGGAAGGCGTGGCAAATCATTAATTTTTAAGGCTTTAGAGATATTTAAATTAGTAAAAACAAGAGGCGGTAATGAGTATGAGCCTACATATAGGCATAAATTTGATTCATTCGAGGAGTATCATAAATTAGTATTTCTGGATGATGTGCTTAAGAATTTTAATTATTACAGCCTATTTACTGCAATTTCTGGATCAATCACGTGTGAAAGAAAGGGCAAATCTGCAATAGAAATACCGTTCAAAAAAAGTCCTAAATGGATAATTACAACAAACTTTGTTGTCCCTTTAAAAAGTGATGAGCAGTCAGTTATTGCACGATATGCTGAATATCAATTCAAACCTTTTTGGAATGCTGAATTTACTCCAAGAAAGTATTTTAATGCAAATTTCTTTAGTGAGGAGTGGAATCAAGATGAGTGGAATAAGTTCTTTAGTTTCATAGTTCGGTGCGTGCAATTGTTTTTATCCGAAGGATTAATCGAAATGAATATCGACCGTAGAGAAAGCAGATATCACTCTTATATTGGTAATGACCCCGCAAAAGTTGAAGAGCTGGAGCGTATTTTTGAGGAGCTACAATTCAAAAGAGGTTTTTCAGTTGGTGAGTTTCTGGCAGAACATCGTAGGAATACAGATTTAGGATACAATTACAAACCGATTTGGAATCATAGGAGTGCAAAACGTGATATTGTGGAATGGATTAATTTTCACCAACTACCTTATACTTTTGTGAAGTCTCCAGGCGGTGGATTAAAACGGAATAGTTATGTAAAAGTAGATAATGATATTGATGATGTGGAAATTGTAAGCGATGATGAGATGCCTTTCTAAATGGTGGATAGATGTTTCAAGTAATTGAGTTGTATTGTTATAGTTTCAAGTTGAATTTAGTTAGAAAACATATGAAGGTCATCGATGTCAAGGTTATTTTGTGGAATCTTATAATAGTAATAAAAAAAAATCATTTTAATTTTCAGTAATATAACTATGACATCTATGACCCTAACAGAAAAAAGGGTATACAGTGCATTCAGTTGAAGCTTTTAAGGTCAGAGATAAACGATGACCCAACTATGACATCTATGACTAAAACAACGAATTTGAAGCTATTTTTAGACAATACCTATTTATCAAGCTGGAATTATAACAAATAACAATAATGATGTACGTACATTTTGCAAGAAATAAAGAAAACCAGACATTCAAACCTTGATATCTCTGACTTTTTTAGACTTATCGATGACCCTATCGATGACCCATTTTGAGCAAAATGAAGCACTTAAAAAAAAATAGTTTATGAATAAAAACAGACGTTTTGAGCAACAATATAAAAGAAAACAATCATTCATATGATGATGCTGGCAAAGTGCAAGTAATCACGAAAGACCGTTAAACAAACGGAAAAGAAACGGTTAGTTAGTATTTGAAAATAATGATTGAAATTT
>CAYFTB010000332.1:0-1623 GCA_964345875.1 uncultured Proteiniphilum sp. | reverse complement strand
GATTAATTCCAATGTGGTGATGTATTTTTATTTTGCTTTACACTAGCAGCTTGTGCAGGAGGAAGTGAGTTGAAGAACACAAATCCTGTCTCCTTTTCCAATTCGGCAACCGACATTGCTGTACGTACTGCTGCACTGTTATTTGTCATTTTAAACACAATAGACGTATATTCGCCCGTTTGTTTGTGCTTTTTCAATAAAGCTTTATACATATATTCTGGCACAGCTGATTGAATTCCATTAGCATCAGTGGTGTATTCTATTTCTTTTGGAGGTTGTGGCAATACGGCTCCGGTCACAACAAAAAGTGTATCATAGGTTGCAACATCTTTTGCCCAGTCACGTACCTCTCCTTCTAAAACATTCCACTTACCACCATTCATTGTATTATTTTGTGGAACCATGTTGGTATAGTAGAATGTGGTTCTATTAATTGCTGTTGATGCATTTCTGTCTGAGCTTGCGAGCATATGTCCTCTATCAAGATCTCTAGCAGTCCAGCTCTTACTAAGATCTGGTTGTAAGTTTTTGGCAATTTTTGGATCAAAGTCCCAATCATCAGTTCTCTTAGCACTTCCTAAATATACTGGATGCATTGGGTATGCTACCCAATATGGTATTCTGTTTTTTGTGTCAAATAGTATAGAATAGTTTCTAGTAGCGTCAGTTCCATTTGAAGTATATGAACTATTCAGCCATGTACTGTTAGTTACCATATGCATTGCTAGAATTGAATTTGGAGCTTCATTCCCAGTAGCATAAATTGGCAGCTCCATGTATCCACCTTTTGTTATTTCAATTCCTAGTTTATCTAGTTTGAGGCTGTATCTATATACTTTTCCTGCCAGCATCTGATCTGGTACTGTCCAAGTGTAAGTCTTATTATTCTTTGATTCAAACTTTATTTTAAGTTCATCATCACTGTTGGTTGGGAGCAAGTAAGCTACTATTTGTTTATTTGTCTCATTGCCGGTTATTGAAAGAGAGAAATTATCTTTAGAACTCTCATTAATCTCTAGTGTTCCGTCTGTCAGATTAAGATTTCCTTTAGTTGCAACCCCATTGGCAGTTGCTGTTAGTCCGTCTAATGAGGTGTTCTCTTCGAGCGGGCTTATGTTTAATATCAATTTTGTCAGTGCATGCTTAAAATGCAAGTTGTTGTTATTGTTATTAGCTATACTAATACCTTTTAAGTTATTACTGTACAGTACTTCGGTCTGGTTGTTGATGTCTATTGGATATTTGAAGTTGCTAACTGATTCATTGTAGGGATAATATGCTATTATATCCATTGCAGAGCCATCTATGGGATAGAGAATGTTTTTATCTTTAGATGCGAATATCCCATTACCAGAAGTTTCAAATTTAATATTATTGTTGTTGTCAATAATATTCTCATTATTTAGTTCTTTGTTATTTGCTACAGCATATATTCCAATCAAATCTCCTTTTTCCCAGTTATTGTTAGCTATACGGGTTTCTTTGGTTATATGATCAATATCTTTGATAGCTGAAAACTTTAGGGGCTTTAATTCTAAGTCTTCTAATACTGCATTTTTTTTATTACATCCTATAAATGTGGATATGATGACAGTAAGAAGATACAGAGTTATTTGTCTTGTA
>CAYFTB010000331.1:0-1623 GCA_964345875.1 uncultured Proteiniphilum sp. | reverse complement strand
GGTAACTCTATAAAACATTTACTCAGAAAATAGGAATGATCACTCAATGCTTAATTTGGGTTAAATCAAAGTTAGAACTTTGAAAAAATAATTGATTATTATACGCAAAATATTTAGCTATATGATATAGTTTCAATGAAATAATGTACCTTTGCACAAAATAAAAGATTGTTTTATGTATAATATTAGAAATATTGCTATAATAGCCCACGTTGACCACGGCAAGACAACACTTGTTGATAAAATGCTTTTAGCAGGCAACTTGTTTCGTGAAAACGAGCTAACCGAAGAATTAACATTAGATAGCAATGACCTCGAACGCGAAAGAGGTATTACAATACTTTCCAAGAATGTTTCAATAAGATATAAAGACACAAAAATAAATATCATTGACACCCCGGGTCACGCTGACTTTGGGGGAGAAGTAGAACGTGTCTTGAATATGGCAGACGGATGTTTACTAGTTGTTGATGCGTTTGAGGGACCAATGCCGCAAACAAGATTTGTATTGCAAAAAGCGCTTGAAATTGGGCTGAAACCTATACTTGTAATAAATAAAGTTGACAAACCTAACTGTCGTCCTGAGGAAGTACAAGAAAATGTGTTCGACTTGATGTTTAGCCTTGATGCAACAGAAGAGCAACTAGACTTTCCCACCGTGTATGGGTCAGCTAAACAAGGGTGGATGTCCAGAGATTGGAAGTCGCCATCGGACAGTCTGATTCCTTTGCTTGATACTATTATCGAACACATCCCAGCTCCAAAAGCACTAGAGGGTACTCCACAGCTTCTGATTACTTCTCTTGACTACTCTAACTATGTTGGACGTATTGCTATTGGTAGAGTTCACAGAGGAAAAATTGAACCAAACAAGGATTATGCACTTTGCAAAAGAGATGGCAGCATCAAAAAGATTAGAATAAAAGAACTTGACCTTTTTGAAGGTTTAGGTAGAGTAAAAGTTGACTCAGCATCATCTGGCGATATTTGCGCAATTATTGGTGTGGAAGGTTTTGATATTGGTGATTCTATTACTGATTTGGAGAAACCAGAACCTTTAGATCCAATCGCAATTGACGAACCAACGATGTCAATGCTGTTTACAATTAACAACTCTCCATTTTATGGACAAGAAGGAAAGTTTGTTACTTCAAGACACATTCATGACAGATTGATGCGAGAGCTTGACAAAAACTTGGCATTGAGAGTTGAGCCAGCCTCAAGTGCAGACTCGTGGATTGTGTATGGACGTGGTGTTCTTCATTTATCAGTGTTAATTGAAACTATGAGACGCGAGGGATATGAACTACAAGTAGGTCAACCACAAGTAATTATCAAAGACATAGCAGGTGAGAAATGTGAACCTATAGAGCAACTTACGATAAATATTCCTGAAGGATCTGCAAGCAAGATAATTGACATTGTATCTCGCAGAAAAGGAGAAATGATAAGTATGGAAAGCAAGGGAGATAGAATGCATATTGAATTTACAATTCCATCAAGAGGTATTATCGGCCTTAACAACATAGCCTTGACATTATCTGCTGGCGAAGCCATTATAGCCCATAGATTTTTAGAGTATCAACCTTGGAAAGGTGTCATCGAAAAACGTCAGAATGGTTC
>CAYFTB010000330.1:0-1679 GCA_964345875.1 uncultured Proteiniphilum sp. | reverse complement strand
TTATTTTATATACATTTGCAGACCATAATGATTGTTTAGTGTTATTCCAAACATAGTAATCACAACAAAATATGAAACCAATAGAAATTCTTGAGAATATTAAAAGAAGATTCCCAAATGAGCCAGAATATCATCAGGCTGTAGAAGAAGTTGTAAAAACAATAGACGAAGAATATGAACTACATCCAGAGTTTGAGAAATACAATATTCTCGAACGATTGATAGTTCCAGATAAGATTCAAACCTTTAGGGTAACCTGGACAGACGACAATGGCACTGTAAAAACCAACATGGGATACAGAGTACAACACAACAATGCTATCGGACCTTATAAAGGAGGTATAAGATTTCACTCTTCCGTAAACTTATCAATTCTGAAGTTTCTTGCATTCGAACAAACCTTTAAGAATGCCCTTACAACTCTACCAATGGGCGGTGCAAAGGGTGGATCAGACTTTTCACCAAGAGGAAAATCTGAAGGAGAAATAATGCGTTTCTGCCAAGCATTTACTGAGGGTTTATGGAAAAATATAGGCTCGGACACCGATATTCCAGCTGGAGACATCGGCGTGGGAGGTAGAGAAGTGGGATATATGTATGGCAAATACAAAAAGCTTACGGGAGAATACACTGGGGCATTTACAGGCAAAGGAAGAGAGTTTGGAGGCTCATTAATACGTCCTGAAGCAACTGGATATGGAAATGTCTATTTCCTAATTGAAATGCTTAAGAAGAAGAATATAGACATTAAAGGCAAAAAATGCCTCGTGTCAGGATCTGGCAACGTAGCACAATATACATGCGAGAAACTTATAGAGCTAGGGGCAATCCCAGTTTCACTATCAGATTCGGATGGATATATATATGACCCAGAGGGCATAACAAAAGATAAATTGAAGTTTGTCATGGACCTGAAAAATCTTTACAGGGGTAGGATTAAAGAGTATGCTGAGGAATATGGATGCAAATATGTAGAAGGAAAACGTCCATGGGGAGAAAAGGCAGATATTGCCCTACCCTCTGCTACACAAAACGAAATAAATGAAGAAAGTGCAGCAACCCTCATATCAAATGGTATTATTGCTGTGTCAGAAGGTGCTAATATGCCATCAACAAACGAAGCAATAGCATTATTCCAGAAGCATAAAATCCTATTTGCACCTGGAAAAGCTGCAAATGCAGGTGGTGTATCAGTATCTGGACTAGAAATGACTCAAAATTCGGAGCGATTAAGTTGGACTGCAGAAGAAGTAGATGAGAAATTAAAAGCCATAATGAAAAGTATTCACGAGAGCTGTGTAAAATATGGAACAGAGGGAGATGACTACATCAATTACGTGAAAGGAGCAAATATTGCTGGTTTTATGAAAGTGTCAAAAGCAATGATGGCACAAGGAGTTTTATAGGATAAATTGTAAATAAGGAATTATTTATTTTTTTTATTCTGAATTTTAATGTACTTTTGCAGTTCCTTAAAAAGGAAAATGAAAAATGGTCCGGTAGCTCAGCTGGATAGAGCAACAGCCTTCTAAGCTGTGGGTCGTGGGTTCGAATCCCGCTCGGATCACTTTCAAACAAAAGCCAAAAGGCAATAAAAGATAAAACCGCTCAAATCGAAAGATATGAGCGGTTTTTTTGTCAAATAAATCTAGCTAGATATATCGACTATGGGATATTTA
>CAYFTB010000329.1:0-1705 GCA_964345875.1 uncultured Proteiniphilum sp. | reverse complement strand
TAATTATATGTGTTTTATCAAAGTGCCTTTAACAAAATGGATGATTAAATCTATGATGACACAATTTTTTCTCCATTTTCATGTTATTAAATATGTATGAGTAGAAATAATTTCGGAATATTTATAGTCTTGCTTTTGTGTCTTGTTTCAACTAGCTTAAAAGCACAATGGGATACATCATTCACGCAGTTTTGGATGATAAAGAATAGCTATAACCCTTCGTTTGCGGGAGCAAGTGGTGAGATAAATATTTCAGCTCTAAATAAGCGAATGTATTCAGGAGTAGAAGATGTACCTTCAGTGATGCATATTGCTGGTAGTATGCCATTTCAGTTTTTAGGACTTAATCATGGTGTGGGTGCTGTGTTTTCGAACAGCAAAGTTGGTAAGGTGCATAATAATTTTATGGCTATTCAGTATTCTTATAACCAGCGTATTGGTAATTCAATGTTAAGTGCAGGAGTTCAGTTAGGATATCATGAAATGAATTATGATGCTGCTTCGATGCATTTTAGAGTTGACTCATCTCAAAACCAAAGGAAAGAAATTGTCGTAAATCCAGTTGAGAAGAAGAGGGCTGATATTAGTGCAGGTGCTTCTTTCACTACTTCCCGCTTTTTTGCTGGTGTTGCAGCTAGGCATATCAATGAACCATCATATTATAGTATTCGAGTTAATCAGGTGGACGAAGATATAAACAATGATTCTACACTCTCTAAGATACCAATTTCGTATAATTTTATGGCTGGATACAATATTAGATTATTTAATACGTTAATTGAATTAGAACCAATGGTATTTTATGAGTCTAATGCTGATTCTCATACGCTGAGTGGGGCTTTGCAGATGTGCTGGGATCGTAAATATTCAGCTGGAGCTATGTGGCGAAAAGATGCTGGATATTCTTTGTTCGCAAGTGTGGTATTTAGCAATATTATTGTGAGATATGCTTTTGATAAAAACAGACGTGACAATGGTATTGATTTTGGTCCAAATCATGAATTTGTTGTGCAGTATAAATTTGATATGGGTTTGTTCAAACCAAAGCCACAGCCTTATAAGAGCATTCGGTTGTTGTGATGATAAATAAAAAAGTAAATATAAAGACATATATAGATTATGAACTTTAAAAATATAATTATCCCTGTGATGCTGTTGTTAGCTCTCTTTTCGTGTGGAAGGGGAGGCATTGGCATAATTGGTGGTGAGCTAACGGGAGTGCCGACAGGCAAGGCATGGAATGAACCAACTCCTTATAATATGGTATTAATTTCTCGCAGTTCCATTGTTATGGGGCCTGGTGATCTAGATTCGTTGTGGGGAATTACAATTCCAACGCGAGGAGTATCTGTTGACAATTTTTGGATGGATGAAACGGAGATTACCAATTCTCAATACAAACAGTTTATACATTGGGTTCGCGATTCTATAATAAGAGAGAGGCTAGCTGACCCTGCTTATGCAGGTGACGATTTCTATAAAATCACAGAAGATGAATATGGTGACCCCATAGCTCCTCATCTGGATTGGACAATTCCTATTCCATGGACAAGAAATACTGAGGAAGAAGAGGCCGCAATAAATAGTGTATATATCACTCATCCAATTACGGGGCAAAAGATGCTGGATGCAAGACAAATGAATTTTAAATATGAATGGTTTGACGAAACTGAGGCTGCAAAACGACATAATAGGCTAAATCCTA
>CAYFTB010000328.1:0-1706 GCA_964345875.1 uncultured Proteiniphilum sp. | reverse complement strand
GTTGCAAAAATAGAATTGGTAGCCTCCTCAAAATCTTCAAAGAATCCTTCGCCTAGTATCAGACCAATTTTGCCATAATCACCGAAGAAATATTCTTGTAGCAGGGGTATTATTTTGTGTTGAAATGTGCATTTTAAATCCTCTATGCTTTCAACGTGCATAAAATAGCTATGCCCTATATGGTGGTCTCTATCCAAAAGTTTTTCAATTCGTAAGTTGATGGTTGTCAATAGTTCTGGAAGACTGATATTGTCTAACACGCCATCCTTAAGTTTGCCAGCTGTTGCAATAATGTTTGGTTGTGATGGCATTTCCGTAAAGCTAAAGCGTCTTCTGAGTGCTGTATCCAAAGCCTCAACGCTTCGATCGGCGGTGTTCATTGTGCCAATGATATATACATTATTGGGTATCGAAAATTTGTCGTTAGAGTAGGGTAGTGTCACCTCTAATTCTTCATTGTTTCCTTTTCGCTTGTCCTCTTCCAAAAGAGTGATGAGTTCGCCGAAAATTGCAGGGATGTTTCCTCGGTTTATTTCGTCGATGATGATAACGAATTGTTTGCTTTCATTTATTGGATTAGGGTCAAAGTTTAAATTCTCAATCATAAACTTAATAACGCCATCATAATATCCTTGCCAATACTTTACACTATCTTCATCGGCAAGCCTTTGTAATAGCCTCTCTTTTGTTAGCACCCCATTATGTTTCTGGTCATTTCCCGTCAAAAGATTTAAGTTCCCATTCCTATTTAGAGAAATAGAAAAACTACTCAAGTTTGAAGGGGTCTTCATAGTAATCAATTCCTCTTTAGACAACATATCGAGCAGTTGCTTGTATGAGGATTCAAAGTTAATTGTGTTTTTAGGATTTGCACTCAAGCAAAACTTCTTGAATATCCCATCTTTAATCTCATAATTAATCACCCCATCAATTGTTTCTGGCTTAATCCCCTCAATAAAGTCCTCATAACTTAGGCTCTGATGAAAAGTGGTGAATACGATTTGACCATTACTTACAAGTTCTGCATACTCTTTATTTATTTCATCTCGTTCTCGATTTTTCTCTCCGTTTATTATTTCTACAGCAAGTTGTTTTGTAATATAGGTTTTTCCTGTTCCTGGAGGACCGTAGAGGATTTGGTTGAGGGGGTGACTGTGATGACTCATTTTTATTTCAGGGGTTTTTTCATATTGAATATTCAATAATGCAATCAATTTATTTATGTATTCGGGATAACTTGTGATGTTTGTTAGAGTTTTGGCAACTATGTCCTTGTCATACCATACTCCTTTTTGTCTCCAATCAACTTTTCTGCATTTCTTATATGATGCTCTACTTTCGTCGTAGTAATAGTCGGAAGTTACTATTCCATAGCCCAAATACTCTGTAGTTCCTCTTTTGGAAATAATTATATCGCCAATTCTAATTTTATTGAGAAATTCATAGTTTGCTAGACTATCATTTGTCTGTAAGGCGTTCATTTCTTTAATCTCATTCAGTTTCTTAACAATCTCTTCTTGACTATTATACTGTTGAGTATCACCAATCTCGTCCCATCCAAGTCCCATTATTCCACTTGTATAAAACTCATCCCACATTGTAGCTTTGACTCCGGGTGTAAACAACCAAAATTGACGTTCTTTTGAGTTTTGTTTTTCTTTTGCCATTTCTAAAATTTTCTCATATTCTTTCTCTGTTGCAATAAA
>CAYFTB010000327.1:0-1708 GCA_964345875.1 uncultured Proteiniphilum sp. | reverse complement strand
AACTTCTGAAAAAAATCCCTTCGGGAAGTGTCAATCAAATTTTTGCTGACCCACCTTATAATTTGTCGGGAGCAACATTTCAAACTGTACAAAGTGGAAAAATGGTTACTTGTGATAAAGGCGATTGGGATATTATAGATGATATTCACGAGTTCAATGAAACGTGGGTAAAAGAATGCATCAGAGTTTTAGCAGATGACGGTACAATTTGGATTTCGGGAACATTGCACAATCACCCGTCAATAGGTGTAATTTTAAAAAAAATTAGATTTATGGATTGTCAATGACGTGATCTGGTTCAAGAGAAATGCAGCACCATTATTGTCTAAAAATCGTCTTGCACCATCAACCGAGTTAATTTGGATTGCAAGTAAAACGAAAAAATATTATTTCGATTACGACACCGCAAAAATGATAAACGGGGGAAAACAAATGCGAAACCTTTGGGAAATAAATGCGGAAAGACACAAAACTTCGCATCCAACTGAAAAACCTGAAACGCTTTTGGAAAGAATTATTTTGTTAGGTAGCAAACAAGGAGATACAATACTTGACCCATTTACAGGAAGTGGGACAACAGGTGTTGTCGCAAAACGTTTGAAAAGAAATTTTATCGGTTTTGAAATCAGCCCTGAATATTTTGAAATCGCCCAAAACAGAATAAATGGAGTAAAAGTAAACGGCAAAGCCGTTTATTCCGAAAAGTTGCTAAAACAAGATGAGCAGTTAAGAATGTTTTTGGAAGAACAAGCGGTATATGGTGTTTGAGTAATCTATAATATACCAATGATATGACTAACAAGATTTGGTACGAAATGGTTAATATAAAGTATGGAGAAATTTATTTAAGTAAATATCTCGGAGTTCAACGTACTCTTAAAAAGTCGTTTCAAATTTTGACTTTATTCGTTTCTTTAAGCGGAATATTAAGTTGGAAGTATTTTGAAGAATATGTTTGGATTGTTTTTGTTCTTATAGCCATTATTCAACTTTTATTACTTATTGAAAATCAAATAATTCGTTCAGACAAAGAAATTGAAGAAATTTCTAACTTACGAATGATGTACACAAGATATTTCAACAAACTTGAAATGCTTTGGACTAAATACCAACACGACCAAATAAAAGATAAGAAAGCAACGAGTGATTATTTTGAACTTAGACAGTCAGATTGGGAAAATATAGAGGAACTTGATTGTAAACTCAATATTAAACGCTATAAAAGACTAATGAATAAAACTGAAATCGAAACTAATCATTACATAAATAAATATCATACAAATGGCTAAACAAGAAAAAACAAACAGTCCATCAGGAACTGTAAGAAACAATCCGGGAGGAAATGGTGAAGCTAATTCAAAAGGACAAGTACCTTCAATGAGAAATCCACCACCACCACCACCAAAAAAGAAAGATTAAAACCTAACTTAAAACCATACACATTTGCAATTCGCACAAGCCAACCGCACAAAGCTAAAATTGCAAAAGAGTATGGTTTTCCAAGGCTCGACCAAAAACAAAAAATTGGGGCAGCCTGTAACAAGGGTTTTGTGAAATGGCGGAGAAACGGCTTCGATTGCAACTTTTGTGGTATCTTTGAAGTCGGTGCTTCGATTGAAAGTTAGTGCAAATAATCCGCCACTTCACAAAGCCCCAAAACGTTAGCGGTAATGCGCGGGCGACACAGCCGTACAGCGAACACCGAGAA
>CAYFTB010000326.1:0-1713 GCA_964345875.1 uncultured Proteiniphilum sp. | reverse complement strand
CAATAGTGGGTATTTAGTTTTTTTATGTGGCAATGTTTGATTGAAAAAGTAGTTATCTATATTTTTGTCGACTAGAATTATTAATTTATAAAACCAAAAAAGAATTATGAAAAAGATTTATTCGTTATTAATGATATTGGCTCTGGTTGTAACATTCTCTGCATGTGGGGATAGCAAGCCAGATGATTTGCCAGTTGCTATTGATGCCAGTGCAACGCAGTCTGTTAAATTAATTGCAGGTAAAGGGACTACTTCTTCTACTGATATTACCTTTAGTATTGATGATTTTAAAGGCTTGGAAAAATATGCCAAGTGGATTGCATCTGGAGAGATTGGTACAGCCTCTTTTATGGAGATGATTGTCGAGAGTGTTGAGGGTGATGTGAAGTTGAGTGAAGTGAAATTAGCACTTAAGAGCAATCCAAAAACAACCTATAAGATTGGACAGGTTACTGAAAGCACGAAGTATGATAAGTATAGTGAGTTGGAGTTTTTGAAATATGTAGTTTCTGAAGTTGGAAGCAAAAAATCCTCCACTGTTGTTCTATCATTCAAATCAGAAAATGAAATAACCTCAGGGGTTGAGTTTAAAATTCATTTAGACGGTGAATTTAAGATGAAGAAATAAACATATATAATGTCGTAATACAAAAAAACCACTCAGACTTTATTTGTTCTGAGTGGTTTTTTTGTTTGATGAATCAACCAATAAATCTATAAGTTGTCATTCTTCCATCTCCCTTTTTTTCTAATATGCTGTTTTCGGTTGCCTCTCGCAAATCTCGGCTTGCCGTGGAACTCGAGATATCCTTGAAATGACGCATATAGTCCTTTCTGGAGAAAGGATCATCTCTAATAATATCCTTGAATAATCTGATTCTATCCTCTCCAATTAGATTGATTGGTTGTGATGATAATAGTTCTTCAAGCGCTTCATCTATAATTTTGAGCATATATTCAATAAACAGGGTGGATTCGCTTTGCTTATCACACTTCGATAAAATGTCATAATACTCTGATTGAGTCTTTTTAATAAGAGATTCAATAGGAAGATAATCAAATACGGGGTACTCTTGCCGCAATAACAGTGTTTGCCACAATCTTCCCATGCGTCCATTACCATCTAAGAATGGATGAATAAATTCAAATTCATAATGAAAAACACAGCTCTTAATTAATAGTATATCGCTATCATTTTTAGCATATTTCAGAAGCTCTTCAATTTGCGACTTAACCAAATGAGGCGGTGGGGCAAGGTGAGCTATTACATCGCCTTTTGCTATGCCCACACTAGTTCTTCTAAGTTCTCCAGGGGTGTTAATTAACCCAGCCATTAATGCTTTATGAGCTTGCAATAGTGAGGAAAGACTATAGGGATTGTATTTATCTAAATGGTCGTACACTTGTATTGCATTTCTCACTTCTTGGATATCCTTTTGTGGTGCTAATACACGTTTATTATTTAGCAAAGCTGTAATTTGCTCTACTGTCATTGTATTTCCTTCAATCTCCAGCGAAGATTGGATAGTCTTTATTCTATTCTGTCTTCTAAGCTCTGCTGGTGGTTGATTTAGATAGGCGGTTTTTATTTCGCCCAGCTTCTCCGAAGCAGATACTACTAAAGCTAAAATTTTAGATGTTATTTTATACGGTGGCTTCATGTTGATGCTATCATTTGATAGTATCAAAGATAGTATAATTATTTAATCTAAC
>CAYFTB010000325.1:0-1718 GCA_964345875.1 uncultured Proteiniphilum sp. | reverse complement strand
AAGCAGTCAGATCCAACAAATCAAATGAGTGAAATGATAATTCATTTTCAGCAACTGGTAAAGGAATGTCGCTAATAATTATATCACCTATATTATTTTTGAAACATAAACCTTTAACTGAGTTAGAATCTATTTTCCCTAACCTCCATAATACAAATTGATAAAGATTTGATTCAGCTTCACCTCTTAAAACTGCATTTAATGAAGGTTCTTTCAGTGATAATTCTGGCAATAATGTAGCATGAATACCACCCCAGAATGTGTAAAGGCCAAGTGATTTTACATATTTTGTTGCTCGGATTGTAGGGAGCAGGTTCGAAGAAGTCATGGTTGAGAAGCCAACAGCAAATGCACCTTGACAAATTGAAAATAATGTATTTTCAATTTTATCATCTTCAATTATATGTTTAATCGAAACGTCTATGTTCTGTTTACGTAATACTGAGGCCGCAACAAGTATTCCAAAAGGGGGAGAAAACTGCCTCTTGACCCTCTCTGTATAACTCTCGATATTAATAAGAACAATTTTTATATTTTCAATTGAGACCATTTAATTTAAATTTATTGTCTTTCGGCAGGGTGAACAAATTTAGAATATACAAGAATTTCTTCATCTGTAATTGGTTGCTCCCTAATTTGTTGGAAAGTTGGACAAAAAAAGCATGGTATTTTTTCATTTACGCTTAACTCTCCTTTTAAAACTCGTTTAAGCTCATTAAATTGTTTGCTTTGTAAACAATTGGTAAGACCATCTTCAAATACATTTCCAAGAGCAACCCATTTATTTACACAACATCCCAACAGTTTACCATCCCAATTTATTTGTGGCGAATACCAAAGTTGACAACAAGGCCGTTTGTAACTTTTGTTGAATTTTTTCTTGTACTCGTCTCTGGACGAAAAATCCAAGCCACTTTCAGCCTTAATGTATTCTGGATTTCTTATCGGTGAAAAATCAGAATGATTTAATTTGGGGTTAAACACCATGTTTAAATCTTTGCAAAGTTCCTTTACAGTTGAGATTTCGTGTTCGTTGTGGCCAAAAAGAATAAATTGCCAAGATAACTTTGGATAAACGCTATTGTATTTTTCTTTGAATTTGTTTAGTTCTCTTATGTTTGAAATAACTTTTTCGAAATTACCGCCGATACGGTATTGAGCGTAAGTTTCTTGTGAAGCACCATCAATTGAAAAATTAATGTAGCCGAATTTATATACAACTAAGGCTTCTAAAGTATTGCTATCTACAGAATTAAAGTTAACGCCATTTCCAGCAGTAAGCTTTATTTTTTTGTCATAAGAATATTTTATAATATTCAATAAATCAGGATTAAGAAATATCTCACCCCAGTTCGATAATTCAATTTCATTGATACTTGGGTTGCAATCAACCGTTCTTTTGAAATTGTCAAATGACAAAACCCCTGAGCCAACTATGCCGTTTTTTATAATGCCTTTACTGGTAGAGCATTCAGGACATTTTAGCTGACATTTCGTTGAAGCGTCAATTGAGATTTTATTTAAGTGAAACATATTTATAAAAAACTGTATTAATAAAAAATATCGGGTTGGCTTTCTTGTCTTGTCAATATATTATTTGTCTGTCTTTTCACAATGGTTTACTTTCTATTTTAGTACTATCGTCTGTCTTTTTACACTTGGTGGTAACGTTTTTGGGCTTGGCGTTCGTGCGGGATTTCAGGGCACAAAACTGTCAA
>CAYFTB010000324.1:0-1750 GCA_964345875.1 uncultured Proteiniphilum sp. | reverse complement strand
ATGATGTAATATATACATTACGATATATCTCACAAAACGTGTAACTCTGATTATGAGTTGCACGTTTTTTATTATACCCCTTAGCAGTAATCTTTAACAATTAGCTTACAACCTGATAAAATACTAAGCATTTAATATCTTGAACATTTGCTAATAATAGTTTGCAATAATAGAAAAAATAGTTAACTTGCGACGGCAATTTAATGCTTGATTGTTATCCTGTTAAACTTTTATTAATCTTAATTTAACAAGAATATGAAACGACGTGATTTCCTGCAAAAATCAATTATGGCTACAACTGCAATTGCAATGAAACCATCTCTAAATTCTATTATCTCAACTCAAACACATAAAACCAACAACAAACTGCCACTTTGGCGGGGGTTCAATATTCTAAATTACTTTGTTTCTCAACCATATGTTCACAACCCACAAATAATTAAAGACACAGAACAGGATTTTAAATGGATGACTGATTGGGGATTCAACTTCGTACGCATCCCAATAGCATACCCTTGTTATGTAAATTATGACTTTACGTCAGGTAAGGATATCACACCAGAGCAGACTGTAGATTTTAATGAAAAGGTTATAGATTCTATAGAAGAAATAGCTCTATTGGCAAACAAATATAACTTACACGTAAGCCTAAATCTTCATCGAGCCCCAGGTTTTTGTATTAATGCAGGTTTTCATGAACCATTTAATTTATGGAAAGATGAGGATGCCCAAGAAGCATTCTATCAGCATTGGAATATGTGGGCAAAAAGATTTAAACATATTTCTTCTGATAAAATAAGTTTCGATTTGGTGAACGAGCCTTGCTTTAAAGAGGATATGAACGATCAATTTTCACCGTCTCACCCTATTCCCGGCAGTATTTATCGCAAAGTAGCAAAAGGATGTCTGGATGTTATTCACAAACATAATCCAACAAGAATTGTAATTGCTGACGGAAATCTTGTAGGCTCTATGGTCGTTCCAGAATTAACCGATCTACCCATCGGTCAGAGCTGTAGAGGATATCATCCTCATTATGTATCTCACTACAGAGCAAACTGGGTATGGGAGAACCCTGATGATGCACCTATGCCTTCGTGGCCTGGAATTATAGATGGTCAAAAGTTTGACCGTAGCGTTCTAGTAGATCTCTACAAACCTTGGATAGATTTAGTGAACCAAGGAGTTGGTGTGCATTGTGGCGAATGTGGTTGTTATAATGAAACTCCGCACGATGTATTTTTAACATGGTTTGAAGACCACTTAGATATCCTAACTAGTAATGGTATAGGATGGGCACTATGGAATTTCAGAGGAGATTTTGGATTGATTGACTCTGGTAGAAAAGATGTGGAATATGAAGATTGGTATGGACATAAGCTAGACCGTAAATTATTATCTCTACTACAGAAGTATTAGTACACAAACTCTATCATTTTTTTATACAATTTAAAGAACCACATCTATTACAAAGGTCTCAAATATAGAGATGTAAATTATCCTCAACAAGTATCACAAAAGCCATTGAAAATAGCCATTTACAAATAAAAACTAATAATTATTTAAAAAATTTATCGTACTTTTGTATTAATAAAAACAATATTTTTATTTAACTCGTAAATTTTTAACTTTATGGTAAAAAACCTCAGATTTCTATTAGTAGCACTAGCTATGGTGCTTACTACTGTTTTGCAGGCTCAAGTAACTACTTCGAGTATGAGTGGACGTGTTACTGATGTTGATGGTTCAG
>CAYFTB010000323.1:0-1750 GCA_964345875.1 uncultured Proteiniphilum sp. | reverse complement strand
TATTTATTAAAGATAAAAGCCAGCATTAATATTCATTAGGCTGGATTATCTCCATATAAACAACAAAATCATTCAATACAAAACTCCTAGGTTATTTACCTGAGTCGTCATCTGTATCAATAGCTATACTACTATTAGTTTTACTTTCTCCCAACAGGGTGTCTAGTAAATCATTGTCATTTCGAAGCTTTCTTATAGCCTTTTTTGAGGCCTTCTGATGAGATTCTTTTTTAGAGTATCCTCTTCCCGAACCAAGATTGAGTCCACCAACTAGTACAGCAGATTTGAATACTGGGTTATTTTGGTCATCATACGAAGAATCAACTAATTCATATGAAACATCAATCTTATGTTTTTGTCCCCATTCAATAAGTCGTGATTTAAAATCTACTTCACTCTTAAGAACAGTATCAATATTGATGTGCTGCTTAATTAAAGTATCATAAACAAAACTTTTGGCAACTCTGTAGCCCTGATCTAGGTATATTGCTCCAATAACTGCTTCTAGAGCATCGCCATAAATATTTGTATTATGAGCAAGATTTCTCGTAGAAGTTGTTATGATCTTATCAATGCCTATTTCAACAGCTATTTTGTTTAAAGTTTCCCTTTGCACTATTCTCGATCTGGTGCTTGTTAGAAAACCTTCCTTCTTGTGATCAAATTTTTTGTACAATATATCTGCAACTATTGCATCTAAGATTGCATCCCCCAAAAATTCGAGACGCTCATTATTTATCCACTTTCCTGAATTTGAACGTTTAGATGAAGACCTATGTGTGAGAGCTTCGTGGTACAGATCTATCCTATCAGGATAAAAGCCCAACATCTGGTAAAAAGAAAAGTAAGGCTCTTTCCCTTTTCTTGGGATGGCCCTTACTTTTCGCATAAATTTTCTTAACACATTATTTAGTGTATTTTTTAAGTATAACGCTTGCGTTGTGACCGCCAAAGCCAAATGTATTTGACAATGCTGCCCTAACTTCTCTTTTTTGTGCTTTATTAAATGTGAAGTTTAGATTATAATCTATTTCTGGATCTTCATCCCCTTCCTGAAAGTTTATTGTTGGTGGAACAATTTGATTTTCAATTGCTAGGATTGAAAGCATAGCTTCAACGGCTCCTGCAGCACCCAAGAGATGCCCAGTCATTGATTTTGTAGAGCTAATATTTAAATCATAACTATGTTCACCAAAAACATCAATAATTGCCTTCATCTCAGAAATATCACCAACAGGAGTAGAGGTGCCATGCACATTAATGTAGTCAATCTCTTCTGGTTGCATTTCTGCATCCTCAAGGGCATTACGCATCACCAACTTTGCCCCCAATCCCTCAGGATGAGAAGCTGTAAGATGATAAGCATCTGCTGACATACCAGTTCCTGCAACTTCAGCATATATATGAGCACCTCTAGCAAGAGCATGCTCAAGTTCTTCAAGCACAATAGATACTGCTCCTTCTCCCATCACAAAGCCATCACGGCTGGCGCTGAAAGGTCGAGATGCAGTCTCAGGCGAATCGTTGCGAGTTGACATTGCATGCATTGCATTAAATCCTCCAACTGCGGCAGAACTAATAGGTGCCTCTGCACCACCTGTTATAATCACATTTGCCTTATTCAGACGAATCAGATTATAAGCATCAGATATTGCATTGGTAGAAGAGGCACATGCAGAAACAGTTGCGTAATTTGGACCCCTCAGTCCATAAATCATAGAGATATGCCCTGCAGCAATATCAGCTATCA
>CAYFTB010000322.1:0-1751 GCA_964345875.1 uncultured Proteiniphilum sp. | reverse complement strand
ATATGGTTCTTTGTTATATAATGGGATAATGATTGAAAACATTACAAATCCTTTTTAATCAACCAGCTATATAGTTGTCACTTACAAATTCACTTAACTTTTTAACCTCTTCAAAAAAACATAAGAATTAAACAATAGTCTGTTTTTTGCGAATCTAACTTTTAAAGATTTTGAATTATTATACATATGGATTTCCTGTGCAAATGATTTTGCAGCAATAAAATCCTTTTTTTTATACGCCAGATTTAAGAGAATGCTAAGAATATAAGCATCATAGCCTTTTTCATCAAAAGGTAGCGTCTCAGAGAATAAATCACAAACATACTTATAACATTCTTTTTCCTTTTCAAAGCGTTTAATTATAGACTCATATGATGAAGGTCGTGTAATAGACTCTGTTTCTATTCCAAAAGTTGCTGTAGAAACTGGCAAGATTGTAAAATCAGTATAGGCTGAAAGTATTATCCACGTATTCCAATCTTGAAGTGTAAACTTATATTTTATATAATCGTCTAAATTTAAATGTTTCCTTAAAAACTCAGCCCTATACATAATAGTAGCATTACAAAAGCGATGCTTTCCCTGAAAAAAAGCCTGCTGCAAAGTAACACTTCTATCAATCCACGCCGGTTCTTCAGTAATTACTCCTGTATCTCTGTTGTGATTACGATGGTTGGTAATAATCACATTCTCGTCAGGATGACTCTCCATATAATCGAACTGAATACGCAATTTATCGGGATTATGCCAATAATCATCATTATCGCAGTTGCAAATATATTTACCCTTCGCAGCCTTTACGCAAGTCGCCCAATTAGCACCAAGACCTATATTTTGCTCATGGAAAATCAACCGGATTATCTCCGGGTATTTTTGCTGATATTCCTGCAATACTTCCCTGGCATTATCGGTACTACAATCATCTCCGATGATAATTTCAAACCGTTTATCAAAATTCTGATCAATGATTGATTGAATGGTTTGAGATACTGTATTGGATCTATTGTATGAAGGAAGAATCACTGAGACATTACATTCATATACCATTTCAATAATTCCTTTTTAATATATTTTTATAATAGTTATGTTTTATCAGCCTTAGTAATGAGGCCTTTAGAAGTTTAGGTAATATGCTCAAAACCTCTTTTATAGAAACTGTAAAAGAGATATACTCACTAAAGAGATATTTGATAAATTTATAATCTACACGATCAACCAACTTTATATACGAATACATATATTGAATTAAGTTCGCCTTTGCTACATTTAATGTAAATGTGTTATTTTCTATTTTATATAAGTCGATTCCAATCTCATAATGCCATTTTGCATGATTCAAATTGCCCAACGCTGTACTTACACCATTTTCATGCAATCTGTAAACACCACCTGAAAAATTCATTAAACATCCTTTTGAACTTCGTATTATTGAATAAAATAACGTAAAGTCAATTTTTCTTTCAAATTGCTCAAATATATCGTAATCAAGTGAATCCTTTCTAAAAATCACCGTTAATGTTTGAGTCAGCCAGTTCGTAAAATAAGAATATTGATCAAAGTAGTAATTACCATTTACATCGAAAACGATATTATCGTAAGTATCATTTGCAAACTTTTTGGTTCTTTCCGAATAGAATGAATATCTATGGCTACAAATACTATAATCTTCATTCGCCTCCAAAAAATCCACCTGCTTTTGCAACTTATACGGGTCTGTCCAATAATCGTCGCCTTCGCAGAGGGCAATGTAT
>CAYFTB010000321.1:0-1759 GCA_964345875.1 uncultured Proteiniphilum sp. | reverse complement strand
TATTTAATGCTATGTATATTTATAAATATTAAAAAACTCAAGGTTTTAGATAGAACTAAAACCTTGAATTTAGCTCCTCTGCTTCCCAGGTAACGAAATTATTTTTTTTTAATCAAAGCACTTACTCCCCATGCTATTGCAGTTATTGCAGCACCGAGTAAGCCTGCTTTCGTTTTCATAACTTTAATACCATCATTAGCATTTCCCTTACCCTTTCCTTTGATTATCTCACTCTCTTTTGCAAGATCGTACATAATCCGTCCAGCATTTTTTTTTGCCATGTTTCTTCTTTTTTTAAGTTAATAAATAGTTTGAAATATTTTATTGTAATTTACACTATATAGGATTTTATGATATGAACCCTAATATAGTGTGTGAATTTTAAATAATAAGTCTTTATTCTATAATCTCAATAAAATCAACATACTCTGAATCTAAGTTTTTGATGTATTTGATTATTTCCTCATTCTTTTTTGTTGCTTCAGCGAGTTCTATCTTTTGTTTATCTATTCCTTCCAATAATGCATTATAATTACCTACAACAATGTTTTCAACTTCGTCGTTTATTGCATTTGAAATAGTATTAATCGTGGTTTGAATATCTGTATTAAAGATTGATTTAGCATTTGCAATCTCTCTAATTCTTTTTTCTTCTTTCTGTTTTTCTTTATACGAAATCCAAATTTCAAATCCTACAGCTATTGCAGGAATAGCAACAGTGCCGACTTTTCCAATTTTACTAGTTATTTTAACTGCCTCCCAAGGCTTAAATTTATATCCAATTTTGTGTCCTACGTTTAACACAGCGGTATGCATTTGACTGCCAGATGCTTGAGATAAACCTTTTGCTCCTGCAGTTGCATTTTTAGAAAGAGAAGAAAGATTTGATCCCATTTTTTTTAAGAAACCAATAGCTTGTTTTTGTACTTCTAAATTTTGTTTTTCTTCTATAGAGATATTTTGACTATTTATTTTAGTATTAAGATTTTGTTCAAACAGTATAAGAGAGTCTCTTTTCACAATACCCTCAATTTCATTTGTCGTCTCGTCATAGTTTTCATATACGATTTTTTCTATGTTTTCAGTTAGTTTTTCAATTGATTTTTGAATCTCATAATTAAACTCGTCTGTTTTGTTTTTAAATTCAGGCTCACTAATTTCTCCAATGTTTTTTGAAAGCGTATATCCTTTGCCACGAATATTCTCTTTAAAATCAATTAATAATAATCGTATGTGTCTTTCTACTTGTTTTTTATTTCTATTGACAAGTGTTGTTGCTGCGTCAAATAAACTCTTTAGATTAGAATCTATTTCAGAAATCATAATTTCAGATAAGCCGCTTCTCAATACACGTACTGGGGTGTCAAAGTTCTTTTTTATCAGACCTTTGACTGTGGCAAAGTCATTAAGAATTTCGATAAATGAATTAAAGTTACTCAGCTCTATAAATTCCTTATCATTGCTTTCGATGCCATCTATATAATCAGCAGCATCTATAAATACGGTCTTAAAGTCATATGTAAATCCTTTTTCATTAAATATCTTTGCTAAGGACTTTCGATAGGTTTCTTCTAATTCAGAAAACTCACCTGCATCCATTGACATTTTATTTACAACAGTAAGCATCTTGTCTTTAAAACTCTGTTTGTATGCCAAATCAATAAAGTTTTCAAAAATAACATCATCAAACAATTGGCTTGTTAATACATATACTATCAAATCACATTCATTCAATGCTTCCTTGGTTTTCTCATCATGT
>CAYFTB010000320.1:0-1762 GCA_964345875.1 uncultured Proteiniphilum sp. | reverse complement strand
GTCTCATTGCTTGTATAAGCTCTTCATTATTCATTCCAAAACCGTCATCTTTAATAGATAACCAAGTATCCGCTCCTAACCACTCAAAGTTTATCCATATATTTTTTGCTTCTGCCGAAATGGAGTTGTCAATAATATCTGCAATAGCAGTTTCAATATTATAACCAATTGACCTAAAGGTTTCAATCATTGACGAAGCTTCAGGAGTAGCAGTAACTGTCTGTAAAGATGAATAATCAATCATTTTCCTCATTCAATAATATTTCTTTAATTTTATTTGCTATTCCTTCTGCCATTAACACCGGTACGGCATTTCCAATTTGTTTAAAAGCTGCGGTTCTGCTTCCTTCAAAAAAGTAATCATCTGGAAAAGATTGTATTCTTGCGGCTTCCCGCACCGAAATTGAACGGTTTTGTTTTATGTCAGGATGGATATAATAATGTCCATCCATAGCGATATGGGCAACCACAGTGTGAGAAATACCTTGACCATTCACCACTTGAAAGCGATTCGTAAAGGACTTGGTGTTTTTGTGCTTTATTAGCCTCTCAGGTAACTCAGCATAATTTAATCTTTTCCCCTCCTTATTCCATTTATCAACAGCGATTCTATATATTTCCAAATCATTTTCATTATTAGGTCTAGCGATGTGCTGAGTAACAATGCCCATCCCATTTCTTATTTTAGAATGTTCTAGGTAGGAGGTCGCAGATTCCTTGTAATTTACAGCATTTAAAGTTCCTTCTCCATTTTGCAGTTGTTTTAAATCAGAGAATAAATCCTCTAAAATTTTTGCATTTGTTTTTACTTTTTTAAATTCTGGATAAGTGAGATTTAATTCTTTTCTCCATCCAATAATGATAACTCGTTTCCTGTCTTGCAGAACTCCGAAATCCTTAGAATTTAAGTGTCTGTTTGGTGGAATGTCTAATTCATAACCAGCCTCTCTAACAGCATCGAATATGTCTTTAAGAAAAACGCCATTGCTTGCTGATAATATCCCTAAAACGTTCTCAAAAACAAACATTTTGGGTTTATACTTTTTTAAAAACTCTACATAGTATTTATATAAAAAATTTCTAGGGTCATCTTTCATACCATTTGGATCTCTAGCTCTACCCACGACAGAATAGGCTTGGCAAGGCGGTCCTCCAATAATTAAATCAATTGTCTCACCTTGTAGTTCGCCATCGATTTGAGTGAAAATCTCTTGTAAAGTTTTCTCAGATATTTCTTTGTTTATTACGGATTCAATTAAATGTTGTGGAACTTTAGACCATAACTCTTCTTTTTTTCTTTCTGTATTTTTTAAATAATCAACATATAAATTTTCCTTTCCATTTTCCCGTAACCAATGGTATGCTGTTCGAGTTCTTAATGTATCACAAGCATCTTTATTCATTTCCACGTGGGCGATAGGATTAAAGTCTGCACGAACAAAGCCTTCGGACAAACCGCCTGCACCAGCAAATAAATCTATGTAATTAATCTTATTCATTTAAATCAAACTATGGTACAAAATTAACATTTAGTTTCGTAAGGTATGGCAAAAAAATGGCTCTTTTGGTTTTTTGCGTTTGGTTTGTCGGTTGGAAAAACCAAATGTGCCATTTGAGCGTTGGCAAAAATTGTTTTCTCGCATGTTGGCAAAAAATAAAAAATACATTTCTTTCAATAATCTTCATCTGTTCTGTTCGTCTGGCTTGCCTACAACTCTTAAATATACGCAAATATACAATTTAGTTTTGAAATATAAAATTT
>CAYFTB010000319.1:0-1763 GCA_964345875.1 uncultured Proteiniphilum sp. | reverse complement strand
ATCAGTTTGAAGATGTGGAGCAACTGATAAAATATGAGGGAAACAGAGAGATGTCGCAGTCTGAAATCAACCAATTCAGCAAGCACGTAAATGCTTCGTACCTGAAAGCTTTCTTGACAATGACGGGGACATCATCGATGGATCATAACCCCAATTCATCAGAAAATGTTATTCGTCAAGCTTTGGGAATGAATCAGAGAGGAACTTCTAGTTTTTCGGTAACAATGTATTCCAACTCTTACCCTTGGGAAGAGTCGCTGAAACTGTTTGGAGCCATAAAAGGCTATGGAGCACAATAGTGTGTTGAAGTTTATAACTACTAAGCCCCCCAGCCCCCTAAAGGGGGAGTTTTGGAGCAACAAACCACATGTATTCATTTAAAAATGAACGTTTTTTGTAAATAAATATTTTTTTGAATATGCAATTGTTCCGAAAATACGAAATAAATCACTTAATGAAGGGATGAGTAGAGGCTGAAGTTTATAATATAATTTATAAGTAAATAATTAACTTTTAAAAAAACTAATAAAATGAAACGAATACTATTTTTAATGGTACTGTTTGTAGCAGCTACAACACTACCCATGCAAGGTCAAATCAATTTGAATAAGCTGGGTAAACAAATTAAAAAATCTGCAGAACAACAAGTAGAGCAAAAGGTAAAAGAGAAAGCATCGAGAGAGGTGCGAGAAGGACTAAAAAAGGGAGAGAAGAAGTTGGACGAGTCAGTATCATCTGCTGTGCAGGGTGCAAAGAACGAAGCTAAAAGTGAAGCAGTTGTTAGGTCTAACTCTAATCAAATAGTGAGTGATGAAGAAACAGCCCAAACTGCCGATATAAAACAGGCAAATGATAGTAGGTCTGACAGGTTTATCGGCCAAGTGAATGAGGAAAACATAAAGGAGTTTTACAAAACATTGGATGATAAAACCTACTACGAAGTTGGGTATTATCCTGAGTTTTATAATCTTTCTAAAGAGAATAATGGTAGGATTACTTTAGATTATGTAGCTGTTTCTTATGCAGTTATTGCTGCGGAGGATAATAAAGCAGTGGCACTTGAGGATGATAAGGGACGCATTGTTCCGTTGGGAGAATATGGAATTCATTCAGGTTTTGCTTCTTTCAATGCATCTCCAAAAGAAAAATACATAGAATTTTTAATGGCTCGAACAATTTTGAAACTTATCAAAGAAGGTAAAATTAATGAGGATAACAAGAGAGAAGATATAGCAATTTTAAAAATCAATAAAGATGAAACAAATGGTTTTTCGCATTGGTTTAAGGCTTCTCACTATAGAAACTCTATCGTCGGCGGTTTTCCAAATATAGTAATTTTTGAGAGATTTGAAAAAGAATATGATAAACAAAAACGTTTAGAGCGTTGGGTTAAAGAAGAAGAGAAACTGCTGAAGCTATACAAACAATATGTGACCTATGAAGATGTGAAAAAAGCTGTTGGCGGTATTATTTCTGGTACAGTTTCATATACAAAAGATAAATCTTGGGTTTTAGCAACTTTTTTAAGTTATTGCTATACTGAAGGATTAAAAGACTTATCTGCTTTTGCTGAAAAGGAAAAAGATCTTGAAGATTATAACCTGATGGTTAAAACACACGATACTTGGCAAAAAGATAATGTTCCTAAGTGGAAAGATGCTGTAAGGCGAGATTTTCAAAACGACTATGCCCAAAATGTTAATAAAACGACTGAAATTCCAAAAGCAGCCACAAGTAATCCTAAGCTTGAAGCTGAAATGATT
>CAYFTB010000318.1:0-1796 GCA_964345875.1 uncultured Proteiniphilum sp. | reverse complement strand
TTTCAGTTATTGTGTTATTGATGAAGTGCATTGTGTATCGGAATGGGGTCACGATTTCAGAACTTCATATTTGAGTTTGGGAAGAAACGCTATTGAATATTGCAAAACCAAAAACAAAGAAACGATTCCGATTTTTGGACTTACGGCAACTGCTTCATTTGATGTCCTGTCTGACGTAGAAAGAGAATTATCGGGCAATGGAATTACCAATATTGACACAGATGCAATTGTAAGATTTGAAAATACAAATAGAACAGAATTACAATATCAAATTGTAAATACAACCGCAAACTTTGAAAGAGATGATAATTTCAAATTTATACTTCCCGATAAAACAGAATTAGAACTGCCAATTCAACCAATAAAAGGAGATATTAAACAGCAAACTGCTCTTGAAAAACAATCTGAATTATTAAAAGTAGTTGAGTTAATTCCTGATAAACTTTTAAAATTGAACGAGCAAACAAATTCAATTTTAGAGTGGACACTCAAAACCTTTTATTCAGACCAATATGATGAAAAGAATATTTCAGAATTAGAAAAAAAAGCTTTGATAAAAAAGCTACTTCCTAATATTAAGATTAAAAATTTCGATACAAATACTTTTTATACTTTAAGTGATTATCACAATACATCTATTTACAAAAACGGAGGAATTGTGTTCTGTCCACACAGAACACATTTATTTGGAGTAACCGATAAGTTTAAATGGTTAAAAGCCAAATTTGACATTTACGATGATTTAACTGGTAAAATTAAGTACAAAAAAGGTGATTATATATTAGATGAAGATGGTCAAAAACAAAGAATTCCACCCGCTGAAAGAAATGGAATTGCAGATTTATTAATTAAAAATGAAAAGCTGAATGTCGGGGTTTTTATGGGAAGTTCCGATGAAGACGAGAAAACCGGAAAGGAAATAGAGACAGAATCATTCGACAATCAAAAAAAGTTTATTGAGAACGAACAAAACATAATGGTTGCTACCAAAGCGTTTGGGATGGGAATTGACAAACCAAATGTTCGTTTTACGGTTCATGTAAATATTCCGGCTTCTATTGAAAGCTTTGTACAGGAAGCAGGAAGAGCAGGACGTGACAGAAAAATGGCACTTTCTACTATTCTTTTTAATGAACAGAAAGTAGCTATTTTTAATAAGAAATTTTATGACAATTTAGAATCTGAAATAAGCGAAGAAGCATTCAAAATATTAAAGAAATTTAAAAATCTAAAGTTCAAGAAAGAGGAAGTTCCCGAAATATTAAAAGCTATCGGAAACGAGGAACTCATTCAGAATGAGAAAAAAATCCTTGATAATTTAGGAGAGATTTTCACGGATAAAGACAACTTATTGTTCTTTCACAACAACTCTTTCAAAGGACAAGAAAAGGAATTGGTTGTTATCAATGAGCTTTTAGAAGAAATCCTTTTGCCAAGTAAAAACAACTTGTATTCTCTAACTGAAAACCTAAAAGAAGAAATTGATAATCAGGAAGTATATTTAAAACTTGACTTAAAGAATAACCGAATTTTTGTTAATGAAGTTTTTCCAAAAGGATTTGGCTTTATAAACTTAATCGGTTTGACACAGAATACAAAATTTGCAACATTTGATCAACTATATTCAAAACAAGTTTTAGATTTTCTGATTACTGAAATTAAATCAAAATTTCCACTTTATAATGACACAGAAAAACTAAAAAAATGGCTGAATTTTAAAGAAATCGGTTCGTCTGAAAGCGGAATAGAAAAACGATTAAATGAAATAGATTTTCATCAAGAGGTTAATCCCGAAA
>CAYFTB010000317.1:0-1814 GCA_964345875.1 uncultured Proteiniphilum sp. | reverse complement strand
AATTGCGATTTGTAATTCAATATCTTCACGTGCTTCGTAGAAGAAGAATGTGCAATTATCTGACAAATCATACCACCCTGTAGCTACTCTCCAATTCCAAAAACCAAGTCCTTGGTGAATGCCTTTATTCTCTCCGGGGAATGCTTTTCCTACAACACCATCAACCACATTATCAACCATATCCCAACCTGTGGCAGGTCCAACCTCATCAAAGTTACCTCCTTCAGCATCATGAGTTTTTGCTGTAAACAGTAATCCAGAGTGCGATTTGATAGTCACTTTGTCTGTTTCGCCTACATTTACAATAGTAAATTTTTGAACATCTGATTTTGTAAGGGCACCGGGCACAACAAAGTTATCTTCACCCAATGTCCACCAAGGACCACCAGTATCAAATCTTTGAGATTTAACATAATACCATTTTCCATCATCTGCAGTAGGCTTCACCGCTGCAAATGTTGATAACGTAAAGTTTAACACTAAGAACAGTGCAAGACTTTTGAGTAATTTTTTTTTCATAACTGATTTTTTTAATTAAATAAATTGATTGATAAATTATTTTCGTATAATAATATATTTATGTTTGTCTGTTAATAAACTATATAACAAAACTATTTAATGTGCGTGTTCTTGTGTTTAATCAACAAGGTATCTTACAATATAGTTTCATTCGATTGAGTATCAAAAGTACAAAAATAGAAAACAATTCAATATTTTGCAAAAAATTACAAAATATTTCGAATAAATAACGATTAATTAAATATGTGATGATTCTGTTGTTGTTATACTATTTTTTTATAAAAAATTAAAGATTGGGGACTTTGGAATCGTTTATCTCTTTTCACCTAATCCTTTCAAACATCACAAACTTTCTACATGCATACTTTTAAACAAAAAAGAGCACAACCCTCAAGTTATGCTCTTTCTTTTTCACTTACGATTTTATTTCTTACTAAAAAACCGTAAGCTGTGTTATAGATATTAACCTATTTCACAATCAC
The DNA here is from genome assembly GCA_964345875.1 of uncultured Proteiniphilum sp. Lineage (GTDB taxonomy): Bacteria > Bacteroidota > Bacteroidia > Bacteroidales > Dysgonomonadaceae > Petrimonas. Next base: position 813 of record CAYFTB010000317.1, on the reverse strand, counting down.
TTTTTGTGCTACACCGTTTACTTGTACGATATATACACCTGTAGGCAGTGCAGTTCTTAGTTCATTAACAGTACCTGTGATAGCCTGTGATGCCACATTTTGACCTACAAAGTTATACACTTGAATCATACCTGTTTCTGAAGTAGTAACAGTGATGCGACCATTATTTAGTGTAATACCAAAATTAGCAGTAGCATCTGTATCTACAGAAGTACCAATACCACTATCTACAAAGTACCATGTAGTTTGGTCATGAGTGTTTTTAGGTGTACCCCATCTGTTTATTGTATAGTTTTCGTACAATAAAGCATAAGTAAACCCTTCGTTTTTAATTCTGTATGCTTGTGGTGACGTATTAGCTACAGGATCAAGTATAATCTCAGTACCTTCTTCGTTTAAAGCGTTACTTTCTACAAAATACTTCTCAGCACCTAAATTGTAAAGTTTCTTAACACCGTCTTCTTCCTTTATTACCCACTTATCATAACCAGTACCTATATCACCCCATTTTGCATTATATCCATCTGCGTATAGTACAAATTGTCTTGCATCATTTAATCCGTCAGGTAATGTATTCTTATTTACTAAATCACCGTAATAAGCTGAATAGATATAATATGCATTTTTGTAATTTGCTACTGGATTATCAACTACCTCTCCAGCTCTTGCGGCAAAATTAGCAACTAAAGTGATATCCTCTTCTCCTTTATAGATATATGGATTATCGAAGCTTACAAATGAATTGTCTGCTGCATTAGTCCAATGTTTGAAATAAGCATTTGTACCAGTTGCCTTAGCAGTTACAGATACATC
>CAYFTB010000316.1:0-1857 GCA_964345875.1 uncultured Proteiniphilum sp. | reverse complement strand
GATTTGCATTGTTCGAGACAAATACAATAGAAGTTTACATGTAGATTTGTATTGTTCGGATCTTATATAATAGAATTATACACCTACATTTGAGATACTTTTTATGAATACAGTCTAACTAATGCTTACTTAGACTTCACATTCTATCAAAATATTATGACCATTTGCAATATCCTAGATAAATCTGCATATTTGCACTTCTAAAACAATAATATATCGAGATGAAAACTATTATCACCACTCTCAATGCTAAATATATTCATACCTCGCTGGCACTCCGCTGGCTATATGTGGTTAATCAACCTCATTTTGATATAGACTTTATAGAATATACAATCAAAGAGAGCGTATCAGCCATTGCAGATGAAATCATTGGTACAAATTGTGATGTGGTGGGCATTAGTGTTTCTATATGGAATGTGGAGCAAAGCAAAATATTGGCATCGCTTTTGAAAAAGCAAAAACCCGAAATAGTTATTATTGTTGGTGGTCCCGAGGTGAGCTACGAGCCTGATTTTTTTATCAACAATTGGGATATAGATTATGTAATAAGTGGTGAAGGCGAGTTTGTGCTAGGGCAATTACTAAGTGCTCTGCAAAATGGGGATAAAGTGAATATTGAAAGTGTATCTTCTGAAGACCATATTAGCTACAAGCCAGCTCAGGCAGATATAAGTGAACTAATTAAATATCCATCACCTTATAAGCTGGAACGAGATAACGAAGACCGGAAAAATAGGATGACTTATTTCGAAACCTCTCGTGGATGCCCCTACTCCTGCCAATATTGCTTGTCGTCATTAGAAAAAGGTGTCAGATATTTTCCTCCAGAGTATGTTTCCAATAACTTGGAATACCTAATCAATAGCGACGTAAAGCAGATAAAGTTTTTGGACAGAACTTTCAATCTGAACAAAAAGCATACTTCATTGGTGTTTGACTTTTTAATAAATAACCACAGACCAAATCTTAGTTGTCAATTCGAGATCTATGCAGACCTATTAAATGATGAGACGATTAATTATCTTAATGATAATGTCCCAAAAGACTATTTTCGTTTTGAGATAGGTATTCAATCTACTCACGAGCCCACCAATATTGCAGTGCAAAGAAGACAAGACTTTCCTTTGTTGTCTGGAAATATCGAGAAGATCATGAAAGGAGACGTTATCGACCTTCATTTAGATCTTATTGCTGGACTGCCTTACGAAACATTCGACAGGTTTAGAAAATCATTTAATGATGTATTCCACCTTAGGGCTAAAGAGGTACAATTGGGCTTTCTAAAATTATTGAGAGGAACAAATCTTCGTCGTGATGCAAAATCATATGGCTATGCTTATGACGAGGAAGCACCCTATGAGATTATCTCGGGCAATGATATCAGCAAAAAAGAGCTTGATAGAATTAGGGATGCGGAGGCAGCTCTTGAGAAGTTTTGGAATAGTGGTCGATTTGCACTCACCATGAATTATCTTTTTGATAAAGAATATAATGGTTGCTACTTTGAGCTTTTTGATGAAATTGGACAGTATTACAATATTCACAGTTTGCCACATATGGGCTACCAGCTAGAGGATTTGTTCAGGTATTTTAATGAGTTTCTATTGACAAAGGATATTGACATCTTTCCCCTGTTGCGTGATGATTATTACTCAAACTTTAATCGCCGTCCTCAAGGTTTCTGGAAAGACACCATGGATAAGAAGCAGCGCAAACGAATGTTATATTTAATTGGTCAGGATAAAAATTTTCTTCGACTTTATAACCTCGACCGCCGCACTATCGAGAAATTGGCAACTATTGATCCACTAGATGGTGATAAGTATTTGCTGACTATATTTTTGGAAGAGGGTA
>CAYFTB010000315.1:0-1863 GCA_964345875.1 uncultured Proteiniphilum sp. | reverse complement strand
GCAACAAACAGCTATTGATGCGGTGGAATATAACAATATGATAAATGTAAAATAATAAATAATTGTAGCAATGAAAAAAGAACAAATAAAGAAAAAAGAACAAATAAAGAAGGAGTTTGACAAACTGGCTGAATCACACCCTATCAAACAAGCTATCAAACAAACAGTGAAAGCAATTGAATCACACCCTATCAACCAAGTAATTGAATCACAATCTTTCAAACAAGCAGTGAAAGCAATTTCAGAGTTTTACGGAGAATATTTTCCAAAACGCGAGTCAGAATATACCGATATTTACAATCAATATAAACCATTCTTTCAGAAACAAGGAATAATATCTCCTAAAGATTTATTTGAGTTTATCGATTATAGGAGTCAGATTTTAGGCAAAAAACTAAATGAAGATATAGAAGTAAACGAATTTCGTAAATACCACGAATACAAAGAAAGGTTATTTAATTATGAAAACTGGACATATACAGATGAGTATAATTTTGCAAACAATATTAATATAGAGACATTCAATAACAAAATTAGACCTACAAACGAGGCGTTTAACGTGCCAAATTCAAGCGAAAGCAATCAATCCGATGTAATTGTCAAGGATGAGAATGAAGAGCCTAAAATAGCGAAAAAACAAACCCATAAAATATCCGATGGAGCTAAAGAATTGTTAGGAAGTTATTTTTATGATGATTTTTTAAGTACTGATTCAGAAACAAACAAATCATTATTCGATAGACTGATTGATGATATAACAAATGATGCTTATGATGGGCAAGAGTTAGCGAAAATAGCACTATTGATTTTTGAAAGTGGTTTTATGTTTGAAGGAGTTGCTGGTGATTATGATGATTATGAGGATAAAGAAATCAAACCTAATTTTAATGAGTGGAGATTTAGATTTGCTGAAATTTTAGGATCACAAATGAATACGAAATATTATAGTAAAAGCAAACTCAAATATAAGCCTGGAGACTTATACAGTTCTAATACAGATCATAAAAAGCAAGCAAAGAAAATGCGACCAATAGAAGAAAAATTCAAATATCTTAAGCGACCCAAAGAGTGAATATATCATTCTAATTGTTGAAATTAAATAAAACAAGAACGATTTTAAGAACAAGTCCGTTCCTCGTTCCGTTCCTTATTTTAGACCGTTAATTTTCAAATATAATTTATTATGTATTGATTATTAGCGGTTTATCTTTTTATGCGATTTAAGTTTGTTCTAATTAATTCACTTTATTCTATCATAAACACATCCAACAATATTAACATCTATATCTTTGTATCGAAGTCAAAAGGCACGGACAATATACCTAATCCGTGCAAGGCTGGAGAAACTGGTAATTTCAGAAAGCTGACTTAAATTAAATTTATAATAATATGAATAATTTAATTTTTTCGCAAATTGATGTAGATGATTTGATTATTAAAATATCAAGTCAAGTAACGGCTAAGGTTTTGGAATCTATTCAAGGACAAAAGGCTGAATCTAAGGACTTTAATGCAATTCTTGATGAGTATATTCCTAAAACAGAAGTTCGTGGCGTGTTGGCAAGCAATAGCACTCTATGGGCGTGGGAGAAGTCAGGTAAATTAAAGCTTTATGCTATAGGTGGCAAAAGGTTTTACAAAAGAGCTGACATTGAGAATTTATTCCAAGAAGTTGAATTTAATGAGAAAGCGGTATGAAACAAAAAGAGAAAGGGAGCTGGACGAATCCAAACCCCCTAAAATCATGTAGCAATGATTTACATTGCAAAGATAGTGAAAATTTCACACAAACAATAATCCATCATCTGAAAGAGCCAAAGTCAAGGAAAATGCTAAGCTATGAAACTGGTTTAGAGATAAATT
>CAYFTB010000314.1:0-1865 GCA_964345875.1 uncultured Proteiniphilum sp. | reverse complement strand
AATCTTTAAATCGAAGCAGTTATTGCCGCTTTTGGCAAACCGTGTGTTAGCACTCGTTATTTCACTCATAATCAATTAGTTTGTTTCTAAACATTTTGTTTCAATCTTATCAAAACTCCATTTTCCGATGGCAAAATCTATTATTTTCTTATGTCGTTTTTCGATTGACTCTGTTTTCCAAAAAACTAACCCTTTTTCAGAAGTAGCAAAATCTTTAATCTCTGCTTGTTGATTTAAAAGGGGATTAGCCTTATACGAATCAAGTTTTTCTTTAAATGCTTTATTACCAATTGAAGCATTATGTGAGCCTGAAATTAGCATTAGGTTTCCCAAACTATTTAAATGCTTGGATATAAAATCTTCTGAATACTCACCATCTGTATTCAGATCATATCCTGTGGCAATTGGCTCATCGTCTGTTGGTGTTTGTGGTGAGATATGTTCTATTTGTTCATTTTCTAGGCTGAAGTTTTTAATACTATATCCTTTATTCTGAATTGAATTTTCATACTCCCAAAGCAAATAGTTCAGAACCTTATTTCCATACATTCCACCATTCAGATAATTTTTTGTATTTGTGTCGCTCCAATACCATGATTCATTCAGTTTGTTTTTTATCTCATTCTTTAAATGAATTAAATCTCCTTGAAAATTGAGAAGAATAGAATTTAAACGCTCTTGAATGTTAGCACGGCTATTTATTAATCTTGCTCGAAAGGTTAAAACTTCAAGTATATTAAATAGTATACTTAGTTTGGAATTATCATCTCCAAAGTATTTATAACCTCTTATTACAAATGGATAAATAAAAGCTGGGGCATTTATCTTAGAAAGCTTTTTAGCATAAAAATCTTCCGAATTTTCGAACTTTTTCATATTTGAAAAGGAAGTATGGAGTTCGGAGATATATTTTTTAATCCACTCTATTTTATCATCTGATTTTTTAAAAACTTCTTTAACATCTTCTAATGTTCTATAATTGTAACCTTTAATATAAGCATAATTGTGGTAGATTAATACACTATCCTCATTAAGTCTTTTTAAGTCATTGATTATTAGGTAAATTGATTTGAATATATTAGATACGTTTTCTATGTTTGTCTCTGTTTGTTCAGGGTTGCTATAAACATACATACATAAAGTAAGATTTTATTTTTTCCATATTTGTCAAATCTTTACCTCTGTTATTTTCTAATTCAAACATTAATGCAGAATCTTTTTTACCTTCTAATTCAATAATGGTAAGGTCTGTAGTCTCAATTTTTTTGAGAATCCTTTGTAAAATATCCGTACTCAATTTATCCAATTCAGTGATAAAAAAGAATTTTGCATCTTTAATCCTTACTTGCGAGGGTGTATTTGTTTCAAATTTATTCTGATTGTCAATAATTAATGAATCGTAGCAAGCTCTATCATATTCGACAGGTCGTAATTTTATATTTCCACCATTTTTGAGGAATATATTTTCCTTAGTTTGAAAGTCAAAATCCTCGAGATCTTTTTCACGTTTTTTAAGAACATTTAGAATTGACCGTATAAAAATAGTTAGAGTAGTTAGTCTTTGTTGCCCATCAATAATCTCATACTTAACATCTTTCTCGACTGTTTCTAAAAGAATATTTCCGTAGAAGTAATTGTTCTCTCCTTCAATTTGCTCCAATAAATCATTTAAAAATGTTTGCCATTGTTCTTTCTCCCAAGAATAAGCCCTCTGATATACTGGGATTTCAAATGATTTCTGAGAACTATCAAATAATCCTAAGGTTGTCTTTCTGTAAAAGTCCATATTTTATGTTTTTAATTTTAATGAGTGCTAACTCTTAAATATACGCAAATATACAATTTAGTTTTGAAATATATAATTT
>CAYFTB010000313.1:0-1893 GCA_964345875.1 uncultured Proteiniphilum sp. | reverse complement strand
TATGCTCTTTTGCCCAATCGTTCGGGTCATTGGTAATGCCACTTTTTTTATCTGTTTTTACCTGATATCTATCAATAATCCATTCTATCGCCGATTTACCATTTACTACATATTCATAAGCTTGTTCTGGAATATTTTTTATAGTAATTTGATTGTTATAATGTATAACACTTCTATCAATTACACTTTTCATTTTACCATCTATCTCTTCTCTTTTTCTGGCAAAACGCATCTTCTGCACCCGATAGTTTACGTATTCCATCTCTTCCTTATCTACCTGATTCAATGTTGCATCAATACTTAGTGGTTCAAACAGAATTATAACACCTTTATATGGCTTAATCTCCTCATAATTCAGATGCAATTCTCCCAACTCTCTTCCTGCTTTACTAAATGCCCAAAAATCTCGCACATCTTCTACCAAGGGAAGACGTGGCAGCATCTTTTTCAGATCGTTCGCAAAAGTTTCTCTATACTCTTTGTTGTGCAAAAATCCATACACATAATAAAATATATCTTCTTTGGTTACATTTTTGCCATATTGCCTTTTGGCTCTATCATATATAAAATCACTTATGGCATCTCTACGTATATATTGCTGTTTTGACTCTTCATCAAATAGTTCTCCTTGAGCGGATTTGTTTTCCTCATAATAATAAAGTGGGAAACACTGATTATTAAATTGAACTTGATAATCAGTAATCAATTCAGATAGGATTAATGTAAAATCCTTAGTTCCTCCTATACCAGGTATTGAAATGATAACATTCTCACTACTATCTTTAGGAAAATAGATTTGGTTTAAACCGGGTCTTTCAACAAAAGATCTTTCAAAATATAAATTTTGTTTAGTGAAAGGTCTATATATACTGGGTCTACAAATATTTTTTTGCAATGAATGAATTGTCTTTTTCTCTAAATCATTTTTTAGGTTAACGGTCCAACTAATCTGCTTATGATCTGTTTTTATAAAACTTTCAACTTTTAATTTGGAGTTTCTTTTCACAGCATCTAAGTACACTTTGATTTGATTATTATAAAATGCGATCATTCGTTGCATATTCTCTTCGATCTTGCTTTTAGAAAAGTTATAAACCCAAGCATCACGACTTGTTAGAATACCTGGTCCATTAATTACAAAAAAAGATTGACCTTTTATTTCAAACTTTTTCTCTGGTGCCAAAGGAATATAATTTTCAAAATTATCATTTCTTTTATTAATCCAATCTCCATGTTCATTTGGCTTTAATGTTTTGAGTGGAACATTAGAGATAGTTTTAAAATCCTGAACAATTTTTAGTTTTTCTTTTTGGTTTAAATAATCACCGATGTCGTGGTAATAAATTATAGCTTTTTCCTGTTTTATATTTGGTTTCTTTACTAATAATGTAATGGAAATAGGCGTACGGCTACCGCTACCAAATATCTTTCCTCCCTCTTTTCTACTTAACTCTCCGCTTGTTCTTTGATTTCCTCTTAAATTAAATACATATATAGAAGAGAATTCTTTTTCAATTATTTTTCTAAAACCATCTGTACTATTTCCATCCAACCAAGCACCGTTGCTTACAAAACAAATTACTCCTTCAGTATCGCCTAAACGGTCGGTGCTCCATCTAAAAGCTTTAATATAGCTATCGTATAAAGACTTGTTTAGTCCAGCCGAAGATACACTTGCATAAGTGTTTGCAATACGGCTGTTAAGCAGAGGGTATTCTTGATTCTGAGCATTATCACCCGCATCTTTTTGGCCTATTGAATATGGTGGATTTCCAATAATTACTTGAATGGGTGATTTCTTCTGCTTTTCTACTCGCTCGGAGTTTTTAGGAAACATTTCAGAGTATAATGGTTTGGTATCGTCACCTTCACCCAATTGAAAAGTATCCGTTA
>CAYFTB010000312.1:0-1912 GCA_964345875.1 uncultured Proteiniphilum sp. | reverse complement strand
TGTCGCTGTGCCCCACCAGAGCCCAGTGAATCAATTAGACAGAGTATTTTCATTTTCTTTGTTTATTATTTTGTTCATCTCAATGTGGAAGTTTTTCCAAAAGTTTTTCATCTGACCTTTGATTTTATTATCAGGAATAACATCTACAGCTAGATTAGCATAAGTGATGAAATTGCCCCAATCGTGTTTATGCTCCACACTTTTGTTATTATGTTTTCTGCGTCTATGCGACCCTTTGTATGTGTATGATTTATAAAGCTGAGTTTTAAAAACCTCTCCTCTCGTTGTTGTTTTATTGTGATAGGTATGAAACATACTTCTTGCAAATCTTTTCTTCATTTTTCTGTAATAATTCGAAAGACTTGCGTTTTTAATCATTGTACTATATCCATCAAACTGAAAACCTAAATATTCAAAAGAGGCGTTTTTGTTTAATTTATTTGTGTTTATATTCTTGTCATAACAATAATGTCGATCTTGCTGCGTGTTATATATAAAGTGAAACACCTGAGTTTTGCTTTTTTGTATTTCCAAACCACACTCTCTTATCGATTTCTTGAAATGATTAATAATAAGATTTTCATATTTAATAGGACACACCACAACCATATCGTCAGAGTATCGTTGATAAACTCCACCCATTTCTTTCACAATATTGTTTACACTGCTATCAAATTCAAGCATATAAATATTAGCTAAAGTAGCACTGATTGGCGAACCTTGTGGAATTCCTTTATCTCTTAGTCCACACGGGTGGTTATTGGTTTCATCAAAAAAGTATTTGTTAGATTTTATCAAACCTCTTCTTCTTATTTCTAGTATATCCTTATTATGGCAATATGAAACGGCTCCTTTATTTTTAAAATATTTCAGTTTGTCTATTTTGATTTTTTTCTTTTGTCCTTTATTATTGTTTTTCAAAGGCTTTTGCACAATAATGTTTTCACGAAACATCTCAAAAAGCTTTTCTTCTTCCACATAAGAGAATTTAGTTATATTTCGGAACACATTGTAGTGATCTTTGGGCAGTGATTTTTCAAACCCCATCACCTCTTTCCACCTATCCTTTAGGTATTTATGATTGAGGTTGTCAAAAAAACTCTTTATATCAAATGTTATTACTGCTAAGTCATCCTCTTTGCCTTTTATAAACTGAAACACATCATTAGCAAAGTGCACTGTACTCTTGTTTTTTGAGTTTGGGTTCTTTTTATTGAGTTTTATACGTCTATAAGCTGTTACACACGCATCAATCCCTTTTTCTGAAATAATATCTTCATATTTTTTAGACAACATCTCGGAATAGTAACTAAAAACTTTTGCATCAAAATGATTACAGTAATATATATCTCTTGCTTTATAAGATGGCTTTCTTAGTTTCGATATAGTTCCATCATGACACGATTCTCTTCTAAATCTCCTTTCTTTAAGCTCCCTATGGATAAAAGGCATAAAAGAATGTTTTGCTATAGCACTCTTATCTTTTACGTATGGCTCAATCCAAGATCGGTCGCTATTATTATGCTGACTACCGATATGGACATATTTCTTGAGTCTATACCAATCTTTCTTTCGTTTTTTAATCACCTTCCTCGACATATAAAAAGGGTGAGAGATAATAAGATGGCGGAGCATTCTTTTCAGTTATTTTCATAAATGGACTTACACATGCATCCCACGACAATCTCCTTTTGAAGCGTGCCGCTCCTCCCTTTTGGGACAAATATTATTCGTATATTTGCAGATAACACTAACTGGTAGTATTATGATACAAATCAGAATTATTATTGAAGAAATAAACATTATTAATTGTCTATCTCAAATTCAATACCACCTGTAACATATGTCTTACAGAGCAATTATTAATTCGGAAAACGTGTAAATCAGATTACCATCTTATTTATTCTCTCAT
>CAYFTB010000311.1:0-1940 GCA_964345875.1 uncultured Proteiniphilum sp. | reverse complement strand
AAGTGTGGTATCAGATCTTCATCTAACCAATTGGAATAAGAATAAACAGTTTTATCTATATTGGTTGTGATAATAGAGTCGCACTCATTAGCAAAATATATATAAGTAGATGCAATATCTTGATTCGCTAACCAGACTGTATAAAAATCAGCATCATTGAATAGGCTCACAAAAGAAGATTCTAAATTAGCTCTATCGATATTTACACTATCGGCACGTGTTAAGAAATGAGGGATACTTCTATTCGTGTAGGAATAAATACTATGAATATTTGGCAAACTTATTAAATTTTTATCTGCTTTATTACTCAGCAACGGAGTTGTATCTCTATTATACTGATTGAATGATAAATGATCAGCTCTGACAGCCTCACCGATAACAAGAACAATTGTTAGGTTTTGCTTTGAGTTATAATCCACTATAGAATCGGGTTTTATTCTCAAAGCGTTTTTACTAAATGAACGATGATTATGTTCAACTAAGCTGTGGGTGATAATAAAAGGATAGTGTTGGCGTAAATTGCTTTTTACTCGGAAACTAAAATTATAGAATACGAATAGAAATAGTGCCGAAAGTAATACATGTATAAAAGGCTTCTTTATACATATTTTATTAAATCTAATTCGAATAAAAACAATTGAAACAAGGATATTCAAAACAATCCATATTATAAGAGGTGTGGATATCACATCAGATACAGTTCCTTGATTTGTTAATAGCATTACATCTATCATGGCTGGAGTAAATTTAGCTCGATAAAAGTAACTGTAGAATGAGATTAAACTACCAATGATGAAAATAAACGGTGTGAAAATCGCAAATAGGTATTTATTTGATAATAAAAGATTGAAAATAAGAAAAAAAGGAATGCTCATAAGTATTATATGTCCCAATTTATAGACAAAACCCTTGAACCCATGAGTTGGATATAAAATAAAGTCAGGTAGAACAAAAGCAATGCTGCTCCATAGCGTTATTGCTATAAGAAATAGAATAATTTGTAATAATTTATATCGAAAAAGCTGTTTCATTTTTTTCCAACCAAAAAAGGAGCATACTTGTTTATTAGAATTATAACAGGAGCAGATACTGCAATAGCTAAAAAGCTAATTAAAAGACTATACCATAAAGAGTTGGCTATGGCATAAATGTCAATTTTCAAAACATACACCATTATTCCTTTCAAAAAAGTAAATGCGAATAAATGTAAAACCAATATCGCTAATGTATTATTTCCCACAAAAAACAGAAGATTTGATTTAGGTGCTTTTTCAAAAATCTTAGCGGTTGATATTATAAAAGTAATTCCTGAAATTGCAGCACTAAAAAACAAAAAATAATTACCAAAGATTTGCCCTGAGGCTTTAACATCAACATTATGAAGGCTGAGAAATATCAATGCGACTAATGAAATAGCAGAAAGAACAAACAAAATATATGGGTTACGAGTTTCTTTTAATATATATGGTTTCAGCACATTGGCTAATGTATAGAAAATAAGCATGGTCAAAGCTACGTCTATTCCCCAAGGCAATGCAATAGGGTTAAATATATAATTCAAATAAGCTATTATGAGAAAAATAAAGACAATTAGAATCTTGTTTTCGCTAAATTTTTTTTGTTTGAAAATCAAAAAGAATAACGATTCAGTAACAAACAGACAAGTGAAAAACCAAAGAGGAGCATAATGAATTAGGTATTTAGATGTACCATAAATTATCCCAAATAATGGAGCAGCAGAGCTTGTTGTATCGTTTTCATCTAAACCGAACTTACTTCCGATGAACAGCCAAAATAAATAACTAATGATATTGAAATACAGATAAGGCATTAATATGGGAATGGACTATTTTATAATTTCCTTGTTTAAATACTTGTTTTAATTGTTTTTGATATAGAAAAACCTTTTGATAGGGCGGGATAAGAACAACTTTTCCACC
>CAYFTB010000310.1:0-1946 GCA_964345875.1 uncultured Proteiniphilum sp. | reverse complement strand
TTCGATTAAAGTTCAGTGCTAAAAATCCCGCCCATCGCCAATACGCGGCACGTTACCTGCAAGCATAAAGACGACAATAAACGTTCAAAAACACAATTTATATCAATCAGTCAATTATCAATAAATATGGAAGAAATTAAGTCAATAAAAATACCAATTAAGTATATAAAAATAATCATGGTTATTTTAACCATTTTAGTGACTACTTACCTGATTTGGGGAAAAATCACGAGCCCTTACGGTGTTCAAAAAGTAAGTTTTATACCTTCCAAATCAGAAAAGTTCAATAAAGGAAAGTTAAATTTCACTATTTACAAAGCAGCATCAGGAGTTAATGAAGACGTAATATATCATTTTCACGGTAGGAATTTGGATGACGCAATTTGGAATGACGATACTTATTACACTTCATTGATACAGTCTAATTGGCAAAAATCAAGTATAAAACCGCCAACTGTAGTTTTAGTTTCTTATGGCCCACAATGGTTATTAACGCCTAAAACATCTAAGGCTGAAAGTGGATTATTGGAAGACTTTGTATCTCAACTACCTTTCATTGAATCTAAAATTGGGAAGCCAAGAAATAGAATCTTACTTGGTGAATCAATGGGCGGACTAAACGCACTGATATTGGGCCTTACTCATCCTGAGTTATTTTCAAAAATTGCATCTCTTTGTCCGGGTGTGTATTTAGATTCACCATTTTCCGATTTCAAGACAATTAAAAATGCGTTGCAAAGAACAGGTGCAGACCCGAAAACAGCATATGGAATATACTTATGGTCAAAAAGCTATGTTTCAAATGAAAAAGAATACAAAGCAATTTCGCCTATAGATTTAATAAAGAAAGATAATGTAAATTTTCCTGAATTGTATTTGTCTTGTGGCTTGTATGATAAGTTTGGGAATTATGAAGGAACCGAAACACTTGCAAATATTGCTAAATCAAAAGGAATAAAAACATATTGGCATCCTATTTATGGTGGCCATTGTGCTACAGACGTCAACTCATTAGCTGAATTTCTTATTATTGAATAATAAAACCAATAATTAATGTCAGCAATGCTGTAGTCAAATCATTTCGCCTAATTTTTTTTGCAAAAACGTTGCCTATAAAATTCTTTGAAATTATAAAAACCAAAAACAACATTTCAGCATGAAATACACACATATGAAATCAAACAACACAAATTTAATCATTTTAATACTGCTTTTTGTTTATGGATGCTCTCCAAACAGACACAGAGATGAAAAATCAAATGTCTTTGTTAACAACGATATAAGTATTCGGAGCGACTTCCAAACTTATTTTGACAGTTGTGGTGTTGAAGGCACAATTGCAATTTATGACACTAAAAATAAAAAATGGATTGCCTCGGACACTGTCGGCTTGGAAATTGAAACGCTTCCAGCATCAACATTCAAGATTATAAACCTGTTGATTGCTCTTGAAACCAATACTATCAAAGATGAAAACGATATAGTGAAATGGATTGGCAGTACAGATACAGTTAAGTATGGTTATAGACCTGAGATTTATCACGATATGCCTGTCAAAGAAGCCTTTGAGTTATCAGCAGGTTGGGTTTTTGTTGAGCTTGCAAAGAAAATAGGAAAAGAAACTTACAAAAAACACCTATCAGAAAGCAAGTATGGAAACAATAATTTATCTCAAACTGAAGTCGATTTTTGGAATTTTGGAGACTTTGCTATTTCACCTAAAAATCAGGTTGAATTTTTGTTATCTCTTTATGAAGAAAAGTTACCCTTTTCTAAGCGAAATATTGACATTGTTAAAAACGTAATGATTACAGAACAAAATGACGAATACACTATAAGGGCTAAGACAGGCTGGACAAGGGAAAATAACATGAATACTGGTTGGTGGACAGGGTATATTGAGACTAAAAAAGGGACATTTATTTTTGCGACAAGACTTTTACAAG
>CAYFTB010000309.1:0-1951 GCA_964345875.1 uncultured Proteiniphilum sp. | reverse complement strand
ATGGCAAAGTAGTTAGGCTCAAAGAATTAGTAAAATCTCTTGATGAAGCATCGCCTATGTTGGGTATTCGTATGTTTGTATGGAACATAGAAGATAGCTATTAAGCTGTTCTAAAAAGCTATTTTGCTCTACAAAATTTTAGCCCTTGAAACAATTAAAAGTTCAAGGGCTGATTTAATGATTTTATCTGGTTTTTTCGCAATTAATGTACGTTCAAAAAGCATTGCATCTTGTTTTTGCCTTAACGTTCTCACACTCCAATGTTCTAAAACTGACATTTGTTGATAAAACAATCTTTTGGTTTTATCTTCAATGGTAACTAATTCGATAAAATGGCTCCATGTTAATGTTTGCGACAGTGTCGCAAACATTTCACTATCATACTCACTTGCAACTTTTATCATTCTGGTAAGTGCAGAATAGCTATACCCTTTCCCGAAGCTTTTTGTTAACTCTTGCGACAGTGTCGCAAGAATGTTTTTTCCGTAGTCTGAATATACTTCGTATTTTATTTCAGAAATAATATAGTTACCAATAGACCAATTCAAGTCGTTTAGCGTACTGTTTACATAAATAGCTACTTGTTGCTTTGTCTGATTTATCAATTTTTCTATACCAAGAAAAAGTTTCTTGGTAGAATTGCTTGTATTTTCAATGTTAGCCATAGTTTTTAAGATTACGTTGATTGGCAGAAATAGTTATCAGAATGATAAACTCAAAAAATATCGAGTTGTTTTTTATATAACATATCTATCATTTGAAACGTCAATCTGCATCAGCTTTGATGTACACATAGTGGGTTTAATTGTTTATCTCTTCCAAAAAGTTAACAAACACAAATGGATCTTCAAACTCAATTTTTTCATTATCTAATTTGTTTTGCAAATATTCAAAACCTGCATTGGCGTAGCCTTCCATTCGACGAAACAATTCAGTAATAAAATTATCCACTGTTATTTCATTTGCATTTTCTAACTCTAACCATGTAAAAGGAATATCAAACTTTTCTGTTTCATTAAGCAATAACATTAAAATAAAATCAGTAATAGCTTTTGGTTTCCAATCAACAAATGAAGCAAATTCTGTTGTTTTTTCTCCTTTTTCAATGTATTTAGGTATTCCCATCTTATATCCAATGATAAAAGCATACATAAAAGTTTGATAAAATGCACCAAAAGCAGAAAAGTCTCCTTTTCCACTACTGTCTCCCTTAATTGATATACTATCAATTAAAGAACGATATTGTTCTTTATATTTAGGTCGTTTCTGACCAATTTTGTATTTTAATTCCTGACTGTTCATAGCTCTAAAAATTAATCTGGATAATAACGTAGACTTTTTGTCATTAAATTAGTTGGGTCTGCTTTTTCTTCAACAACATTCACATAAAAAGTTCCGTGCATTTCGCCGTTTTTCATTTTTTCTAAAATTTTATTTCCTTTATCATTAAGGAAATTAGGAACCTTGGGGTCGTATAAATCTTTAATAAGTATAATACTTTGAGTAAACACCTGAGGTGCTATTTCAAAGAAATTATAAATAAAATTATCTCCAAACTCTGAAAAAGGTGCATCTGCAATAAATGGATAGTCAAAATGCTGGCTTCCTATTCTTGATGATATAATTGCCATGACAATAGACAATTGTTTCATACGCTGAAAACCCGTGCTAAGTCCTGTTAATTCATTATCATTAGTGTTTCGAATAGATACTTGCACTGTATTGTCTTCCTGTTTTTTAAAACTTAATCGACCACCTGCCACTTGATTTCCTTTTGTTAATTGACTGTACTTTTGATTAGCTTCTACTTCTAATGAGTCTAAAATTCTGTCAAAAACTCTTTCCTTTGAGTCAAGAAACATTTGCTCAACACAACTCATCATGTCTCTAAAATCACGATAACGAGTTATTTCTTCAGTTTGATTGAGACTACTTCGTTCTTTTTCTATTT
>CAYFTB010000308.1:0-1956 GCA_964345875.1 uncultured Proteiniphilum sp. | reverse complement strand
ATCAGGTTAAATAATTGATAATTATGAAACTTACTATTATCACCATAAATTATAAGGATGATTTCGGGTTAAGAAAAAACAATATGAAAGCGTATTGGGTAAAGTCATTCGATAATTATGAAAATTAATATCAATACAATTATATTAAACTCTATGAAAATTCAATTAAATGCGATTTATATACTGTTTATAGTTTTTATTACTTCGGGAGCTGTCTCAGCTAAAGATATTTCTGTTGTTTTCAGATATGATGATTTTACACTTACAGATGATTCGGTAAATACAGGAATTGTTAAACTTTTTCAAAAACACAGTATTCCTCTGGTATTAGGCGTTATACCTTTTGACGTATCGGAAAATGATATCTTTCAGGATGATTACTCTTTATTGCCCCTACTTAAATATGCTGTTCAAAATCAGTCTATCGAAATTGCCCTTCACGGATATAATCATACGAGAGTGTCAACTAACGGTGAGTTTGGAAATGTTCCTATTAAAGAACAATTCAGACGAATAGATCTTGGTAAAAGTTTTTTAGACTCTGTTTTTCAACAAGAGATAATTACTTTTATTCCACCTTGGAATGCTTATGACGAAAACACATTAAAGGTAATGGAAGTGTTAGAAATGAAAATTATTTCATCCTCATTGACTATAAATCAACCTTATTCTAATGAGAGAATCAGCTATTTACCACATACTATTGATAATCCAGCATTATTAATTCCAATATTGGAGCAAAACAAAAATAGGTCGGGAGTAATTGTATTAATGTTCCATCCTTATGATATCGGAAAGCATTTTTCTCTTCAGGACTTAGATAGTTTATTGTCAAAAGTTAGCAGATATGATTTGAATTTTACAACATTTAAAGGTTTAATTATCGAAAAGGAATCTGCTGACGGGAAACGATTTGGAGCAAACTTAGAAGTAAACCTAATGAGTAAACTTTTGAATACGCACGGCGTGTTGTATAGTACCTGTAGGAATTTTATAGTGAAAATACTTAATTTGTTAATATATTTGCTGATTGTTGCTTTTCTCTTTTCATTACCGCTTATTTTATTTTCAAAGTTTCTCAGAATTGAAAGGAAGAAAGTAATCAGTTTAGGTTCTATATTATTAATAATATGTGGTATTGCTGTGTGGTTTCATTGGTTAGGTCCATTAAAATTAATGATTATTTCTAGTCTTTTAGCCTTATTTGGAGGTTCTATATTATCTGTAATTATAAATCATAAACATACAAGACATATGGCTTAGTATCATCATCAACATCAATAATAGCAACGCCGCTGGTTTGCAAAAATACAACAAGTAGTATAAAATAAAATCACTAATCAATCATTTTAGATTTGGTAATTTTGGAAAATTAAAGATTCTCGGTTTGGATTTTTCATTAAATGACTTGTTTCTATGTTTGGATTTTTCGCAGATTAGGATATTGTTAATTGATGGAAAATCATTACTTTTGTATATATAAGCTGATTACACAGGGATTAATGATGATTAGAAATCAATCTATTCAAAATACAACTTACTATTATCATCATAAATTATAACGATGCTTTCGGGTTAAGAAAACTGCCATTGTACTATTAAACTGAACCAAGATCATAAAAAGATATGACAGAAGAACAACTATTAGATATTATCGAGCAAGGGGAAAATCGAACAGTTGAATTTAAAACATCATTCAGTGATGATGTGATAATTTCATTGGCGGCATTCAGTAATGCAAAAGGAAAACTACCAGAACCCAAGTTTGAGCTGATTTCTGATGGTTTTCAAGTAACGGTTTTTGGTGATGAATTTTTTAATAAAACGGAAACCCAACAAGAAAGGGAACAAGAAACCATACAAGAAACCATACAAGAAACTGATCATAATATAATAAAAATACTGGTAGTATTGAGTGAAAAGAGTATGTCGGTAAGTGAAATGATGCGTACAATG
>CAYFTB010000307.1:0-1976 GCA_964345875.1 uncultured Proteiniphilum sp. | reverse complement strand
GGGGAGGCAAATGTTGTCTCCCCTTTTTCATTCCCAATAAAAAAAGAGGACACCACCATGGCGTCCTCTCAAAAAATGTTTTATGGAAGGGGCTATTCTATTGTTATTTCATCAATTACTATATACTCATCTGGAGTATCTAATTCTTGTAGAAATATTCCAAACCTATTTCTATATGTATTGCCTACCTTAAATTCAAAATCTTTAATATCAAGAGTTATCTTAACCCACTCACCGTTTGTGTCAATAGAGCCTTCGTTGTTCTTATTCTCCGAAGGAATAATTGTGGCGCTTGTCGTTATGTCGCCAAGGTTGAAGTATTTGAAATCACCCCATAGATTGGTCCCTTTAAAACTCATGATGGCTATTGAAACAGCTGATGTAAGTTTTCCCTTTAAATAGAAATTTATTTTTGAATATTCACTATTAATCTCTACCCTATATATCTGTTCATATATCTTTGCAACAAATGCTGGACTTGAAGGCATGCTCCACTTGTTCCCAATTCTTAATCCAGTTGTATTATTTACACCTATGTTTTTGGCTATTTCAACTGCTAGATTCTTATCTTTCTCAAAACTTAAATTTTCACCTTCAAAGTTAGCACCTGCAAACAATAACTCATCCTCATCTGCTTCAGTGATAGTACCGTCATCATCACCACCATCACCTTCATTACCGTTATCCTCTTCATCTCCGTTGTTATCGCCTTTCTCAGGTTTCACCACAATTTCTATCTCATCTTCTTCTTCAACAGTGTTCCAATCTGAAATTACTGCTGAGCCAATCATTACAGCGCCAGTTGTGCTCAATTTTATTTTGTAATGATATTCGTTTCCTGATTCGAGCTTCTTTTCTGTAGGTTTCCATGAGACTGTGTGCCCTGCCACTTTGAACGTAATTGTTGTTGCGGATAAATCCTGACCTGGAGCCATAATTGCAGATGCAATGTATTTATCCTCTTTTTTGTAAATCTTTGGCAAAACAATGTCAGATGAGCCAGTTTCGAAATCAAATTCCTTGGATAATAAATTATAGGTTCCCTTTGTTTTCATTCCTGTAATATCAGCTTTTATCCCCTCCAATGATGATATGTTTTCGCCAGCACTAATTTCGATGTTAATTTTTGATAGCATATGTTTGAAATTTAGCTCAACTGCTGAGTTGCTATTGGATATCTCTTTTGCATTGTCAGAGTATAGTAGGTCAATGTCACCTGTGTTTTCTTGGTTGCTTATATCAATAATATATTTGTTATCAACTATATCTTTCTGATAGGGATAGTAAGCAATAAAATCAAGGGCTCCATCCACGGGATAGTAAATATTGCTTGAAGTAGATTCAAATTCACCATTACCATCTTTTGTGATAAACTTTAAATTTTCGTTGTTATCAAATACCTCATTTGGGGGCTCTTTTTTACTCTCAAAAGCATAAATACCAATAGCGTCACCAGATTCCCATTCGTTACCAGCTATTCTTGTAGAGGATTTTGTATCAACAACTCCTATAAATCTTGCATAATTCGACTCCTCAATTGAAACATCCACACTATCGTGTGCCTTGTCGCAAGCATTAAAAACCAATGCGATGCTGTAAATAAGCAGCAAAACTTTCTTCTTCATAATTAAATTACAATGTTGTATTAGATTAATTCTGGCATTTTCAGAGTTAATCATTTAAGTTAATATTAAATTTAAATTATCCTTTGATTGATATTTTCTCCGGATTTTTCGGATACAAATGTAATTAATGTTTTTTGCGTAAACTATTTTGAAATGTTAAATCTTTATTGGTTTTGTTTATACCTATGATTTAATTAATTGAGTGTAAAGCTAATTTCTCTATTATCGCATTGGGTTTTCTATGGGTTTAGTCAATCTTCATCATGCTCTGAACATCGATTCGTCACTGAATATAGATCTTCACCATGCTCTGAACATCAATTCGTCACTGAATATTGATCTTCATCAAGT
>CAYFTB010000306.1:0-2009 GCA_964345875.1 uncultured Proteiniphilum sp. | reverse complement strand
TATTGGATGTAGAATAAATTTATGACTCGTCCTAAATAAGCGTTACAGTTTATTTTACAAATATACTCTTATTAATCCAGTTGCAAAGCTAGCTTTGCAACTGGATTAATACTTTTATAGGTTCTAATTTTTACTTCCTGCTGCAGATGCATTTGCATCGGGGTTTTCATATAGCAGGAGTAGTGGGGTCTTATAGTGTTATAAATCCTTACAGCATCTTGAACTAATAGCTTCATTGTGTCTAATCGGTTTTGTATTCTTCTAGTAGAAACTCTTGCTTAAGTATACCATTTATTCTTTCAGCAACAGCATTGGCATATGGATCATAACTCTCTGTCATGCTCACTATTATATTTTTTCTTTTCATTGACTCTTGATAAGCATTGCTACAGTATTGGATGCCTCTATCCGAATGATGTATTAATATACTATTGCGATATTTTCTTTTTCTGTTTGCCATATCTAGAGCTCTTAATGAGCCCTCTGTAGCTAAGCTATCAGATAGGTCATATCCCATTATTTGTTTAGAATAAGCATCTGTAATTAAGCTAAGATAGCTATTACCCCTACCTCCTATATATGTTATGTCTGATACCCAAACCTGCTCTGGTCGGGATACCTCTATATGCTCTATCAAGTTTTTATGCTTTTTAAATCGATGATTAGAGTCTGTTGTTATGCGATAATTTCTCTTAGGCTCCACTAGCATGTGATTAGCCTTTAGAATAGAAAATAATTTATCACGCCCAACACCAAGGCCAAGTAACGACTCCTGCAGCATATAGTAAAGCTTACGAGTCCCTACACGAGGCATATTCATACGTATATTATTAACTAGTTCAATAACTTTAGAGGCTACATTTCTTTTAGTTTCGAAAGCTTTTTTAGATCTATAATAAACCTGTCTGTTATACCCAAGAAGTTCACAGGTAGAGCTTACACTCACTTTTTCTTGTTCTTTGAATTGATCAACGACTCGGGTAAAGACTTTTTTCTAATAGAAATATTAAGATCTTTCTCAGCTATATCTATCATCATATCGAAAAAGATAGCCTTCTTATTTGCCTGTTCTGCTTGGACCTCTAGCAGAGATTTTTGTTTCTCTAAGAGCAGAATCTTCTGTTCAAGCTCAAAGATTTTTTGATCTTTACTTTTTGACATATTATTAGGTGTTTGATTTTCCCAGTCAAAGGTACCATATTTTTTCAACCAATTACTTTTAGTACTATCTCCTTGTATGCCATACTTGTGTTTGGCGCCTGTTTTTGAGATTTCTCCACGCTCAATTTCTGAGACTACTGATAATTTAAAGGACATACTGTAATCCTTTTGAGTACGCTTAACGTACTTACTTTTAGATACTTCCATTACATTAAGTTTTTTATGTAAAGCTATATCAGGACTAGACATTATTCATAAAAAAACAGCTTTCAATAAAATGGAAGCTGTTTTTTTTGTGTAAAATTCTTATATAATAACCACTGAATATCAATCGAATATCTACTGAATATCCACCGAATCACAATCTACTCAATAGCTCTATTATTCTGAAAATCAAAAAATGTTTTACGCATAATATCGGCTAATTTTAATTGATAATTGATATAAGCCCTTAGATGCGAATTGTAAGCATTGTTCAAACGATTACGCTCTAAAGCCAAGGCTTGGCTATCAATATCACCATCAGAAAAACGCTGACGAGTGATTTCAAAACTCTTTTCTGCTACTTCTAAGTTTTTCTCTAAAAGCTGAAGACGTTTCAAACTACTATTCAAATCGTCTACTAAATTGCGTACTTCACGCTCTATATTACGCTCAACTTCCTCTTTGCGAAGTTTATTTTGTTCCAATCGAGCTTGTGCGGCTCGCACCAAAGCACGATTTTCTCCCCAATCAAGAATAGGAACTGTTACCGTTAAACCAACGCCATAATTCTGTGGTCGCTCCGCAAAGTTGTCAAACGTTGTTTGCAAAGCATTCTTAAATGCAGTTTGTATATTCGCTTGACT
>CAYFTB010000305.1:0-2011 GCA_964345875.1 uncultured Proteiniphilum sp. | reverse complement strand
CTAAAAGATATTATAGAAAAACCAAAAAATATTTTAGAGATTTGTTTCTCTATTATATTCTTACTGATAAAATGTATCTTAAATACCAATATAAAAAAGTATTTGGACGAAAACTTGATTTAAAGAATCCGCAAACATTCAATGAGAAAATACAATGGTTAAAACTTTATGATAGAAATCCTGCATACCATAATATGGTAGATAAATATGAAGCGAAAGAAATTGTAGCTAAAATAATAGGGGAGGAATATATAATACCAACTTTGGGTGTGTGGGATAAATTTGATGATATAGATTTTAACTTATTACCCAATCAATTTGTTCTTAAATGCACACACGATGCAGCAAGCACTGTGATATGTAAGGATAAATCTTCATTTGATATTGAAAAAGCTAAAAGGAAAATAACTGCTGCTCAAAAAATAGATTACTATCGTTATGAAAATAGGCAATGGGCATATAAGGGAATAAAACCAAGAATTATTGCTGAAGAATATTTAGAAGATGAAGAAAAAACTGGTGAATTAGAAGATTATAAATTTCTAATATTTAATCAGAAGCATAGATGTTCCTTTGTCTGTAGTAATAGAAATACGAAAGAAGGATTAAATGTAACATTTTTTGATGAGAAGTGGGAAATGATGCCATTTGAGAGACACTATAAAACAGATAGTAATGTGCTAAAACCAAGACTTTATTTAAAAATGGTTGAACTATCAGAGAGAATTGCACAGTATGTCAATAATCCATTTGTAAGAGTAGATTTATATGAAATAAATGGAAAAATTTATTTTGGTGAGATTACGTTTTATCCAGGTGGAGGTGTAGAGGAGTTTACGCCTGAAAAATGGGATTATGTATTAGGTAGTTGGATTAAATTATAATACCAGTTTTATGAGAATAGAAGATTTTAATTTTGTTTATTTGTCAAATCCGTATTTTGGATACGACTTTGCCTTTCTTGATTTTAGTAAACTAAGTAATTTAATTACAATTAGAAAAATACCCTCAACTTCAAACCATTTTATTAATAAGTTTTATAAATATCATCATTCTAAGAAGCTTAATAAATTAATAAATTTACCTTTCAAATCTTTATGGTTTAAGTTTTATTTAAGATTTAATTTTAAGACTAATAAACCTTTATGTTTCATAGTAAACATTTTATGGACAGGAAGTCCAGAGTTGGAGTATCTAAAAGCTAAATACCCTAATGCTAAATTTATATTACATATTTCTGATGCTGCAGAGGGAGAAAAAGAACTCTCCAAGTATTTAGATAAATACCAGGCATTCTTTAACTTGATTATTACATATGATGAGCCACAAGCAAAAAAGTATAAAACACATTATTTTCCACAAGTTCATTCATATATAGAAAGAAATTTATCGATTATTAAAACGCAACAAACATATCCATATTCTGATGTGTATTTTTGTGGAAGAGCTATTAATAGATTGGATAAATTATTGTCAGCCTATGAGCATTTAACTAATAACGGTTTAACTTGTGATTTTTATATAACTGACGTTTGGCCTAAAGATCAAAAATATGCTGATAAAATTCATTATAATAAAAATCTTTCATATGTTGAACATTTGAATCATTTAATTAACTCCAATTGTGTGCTATATATTCAACAGCTCGAATCTAACGCATATGAATGGAGAATTATAAATGCAGTTATGTATGGTAAAAAAATTATTACAAATGTAAGTAATATTAATTCTGCCCCTTTTTTTAATCCAACCGACATTCATATTTTTGATGAACCAGAAGAAATAAATGTGGAATTTCTTAATCATATTGAGAAACCAACTAATTATCATTATGATAATATGAATTTTTCCCCTTTGAGATTGTTAGATTATATTATATGTAATGTTTAAACGACAAACAATGCGTACATATTAATTTATTTATAATAGATTCTTAATAATAAAATGAGAACTAAACTGATATATGTATTGACTTCCACTACTGATATGAACTTTATTGATCAGGCTCATA
>CAYFTB010000304.1:0-2017 GCA_964345875.1 uncultured Proteiniphilum sp. | reverse complement strand
AACTTTGCTGAAAATTTTGAGGAAAAATCCTCTAAAGTTATCTTGAACCAAAAAAATACTATATATTTGCAAAAAAAATAATACGCAACAAACTAGCGACTTATTTCCAGATTTGATTATATAAGGGAGAGTTTGTAGCGTGTATAAACGAGTTGTGTGTAACTATACCAAGAAACTGCAATAAAATGAAAATTCTGAAAATTCTTTTTTTTATACTAATATCCAATATTGCTTTTGGACAACCCGGACCTTTCGGTGGAATGTTGTCTTTCAAAGTTTATAATAACGGAAAGAAGATTGACCTGCCGAATGAAAATTGGAAAATTATTCCGACAAATATCACTTTGGCTGATAGTACAAATATCCATTATTCTGGTTTTCTACGAAATAAAATTGATGGATTTTACTACATAATTCCTGCTCCGACACCAGGAGGTGGAAATGTTAACAATGACTTTTATTTAGACATTGTTTATAAAAAGGACACAATGCGTGTTTATCCACCAAGTTTCCGACATCAAACCATTGAATTAGATAGTATTCCGTTTCAAAAAGGTGTGTACAAAATACCACAAAGTGTTTATGACTTCAAAAAGATTTCAAAAAAGGGAACATACTATGGTAAACTTCCTGTTCCTAATTTATATGGAGATTGGAATTTATTTACAAAAGAAACTTATAAATGCTACATAGAAAAAGTAGAAGATTTGGATTATGTATTAAACGACAACGGTTTTTATGGCGAAGAAAAATATGACTTTAGGCATCATTGGCAAAACTTGTATATTACGCCAATAGGAACGAATTACTATTTTAATGAAAATGTAATTGTAGCATATAATTACAGTTCAAAGGCAACAACTATTTACGAAGTAAAAGATTTCTCAAATAACCATTATTGGTATAGTGGAAAACCTTCTGTTAGGTCGCTTTTCTATAAAAACAATCAACTATTTGCCATAATCTACAAAGGAACTGAAAATTGTGGTATTTATAAACT
Organism: uncultured Proteiniphilum sp.; assembly: GCA_964345875.1. Taxonomy (GTDB): domain Bacteria; phylum Bacteroidota; class Bacteroidia; order Bacteroidales; family Dysgonomonadaceae; genus Petrimonas. The sequence continues at coordinate 1,017 of CAYFTB010000304.1, read as the reverse complement.
TCATTTCATTGAAGAAGAAACAAAAGAAAATTTGAAATATTTAGAAAAAAAGCAAGTAATAGAAGAATATGAGGCTAGAATTAAATTATTAGAAACACGCTATAAACAAAATGCGGGATTTAGAGAAAGAGAAAAATATCAAGCAACAGAAAAATTTAATGAAATTATGAAAACTTTTGAGAAAGAATAGCTACACACAACAAGTGGTTTTGCGTCAGGCGGTTTAATCGCTTCGATTCAAAGTTTTTACTATATTTGAAAGTTGGTGCTTCGGTTCAAAATTTATAACGAAAATCCGCCCGAACGCAAAGCCCCAAAACGTTATAGCCAATGCTAACAGACGACACCACAAATGGACAAGTTAGAATTTAAAATACAGAACAAGGAAAATAACAATTATCAATTTAAGACCGTGACAATTTTGATTAACGGACAAGACCTTATTGACTTGTTGAAAGCATATGAATTACCATTTGCAAAAAAAGAAGGCTCAGAAAATATTGCTGGAGGTTATGATGGACTTACTCCGAAAATATTGATTAAACATCTTATCAATCCTGACGAGTTTGATACGGATGAAAATGGTAAGGTATCAATTCTTGAATGTGAGTGCGGATGTGATGGTTGCTGGCCAATGAAAATAAAGGTAATTGAGTTGGAAGATAAAATCATTTGGACAGGCTTTGAACAACCTCACAGAAATATCGACAGTCATAAGTTTTGGGATTATAGCAACTTTGGGCAATTTTCCTTTGACAAGAAGCAGTATTATGAACAATTAGATATTTTGCAAAAAAACGAATAAGTACACAAAAACTTGACATATAATAGCACTGGCTATAACAAGGTATTGCCAAAAGCGGGGCTGAAGTGCATATTTAGAGACTTTTGTACTCATTTAAACATTTGTACTTTTTATGAACTTTAGTGCTAAAAATCCCCGCCTTCGGCAATACCCGAACCGTTAGCGGTAAGTGTAAATAAACAAACCGCAAGAAATAAAAACCTTTTAATTGT
>CAYFTB010000303.1:0-2034 GCA_964345875.1 uncultured Proteiniphilum sp. | reverse complement strand
AGGTAGATTCTTTCGTTCATGTTGTGTGTTGTTTAATGTTTTGTTTTAATGATTTATCCAAAGATAGTTTGAAAAATTAATTTGATATCACCCCAAAAGCTCCAATTGTCTAGATATTCTAAATTTATTTTCACCTTATCAGGAAATATCACTTCATCATTATATTTTATTGGGTCATCCTGTTTGGCCAATAGTTCTTCTTCATTTCTATATTTAAGGCTAGCAGGACCAGTTATGCCTGGACGCAATAATAGCATTCGTCTATCATCACCATGCAACTTGTCAGCATATCCTGGCACATCAGGCCTAGGACCCACAAAGCTCATATCACCAATTAGCACATTCCACAATTCGGGAAGCTCATCTAATTTATATTTTCTTAGTTTAGCTCCCAATGGTGTTATTCTACTTTCTCCTTTCACAGATATAGACGAACCACTATGACTCACTGTCATCGACCTAAACTTATACATAGTAAATAGTTCGCCATGCTGCCCCACCCGTTTTTGCTTAAATATTGCGCCACCGCCTGGCATCTTAATTCGTATCAAAATGCCTATGATCAATAGTATGGGCCACAAAATTAGTAGCCCAAATAATGAAGCTACAATATCGAATAATCTTTTTAAAATCATACTTTTTTAAATAAAACTCTAATTAATCCTACTAACGAACCTAGCCCATAAGAAAAATGCAATATAAAGAAGCTCGCAACCATATATATAGGGTTCACCTTATCTTTTAAATAAGCTTTGATAGATAAAACTATAACCGATGCCAAATATAATCCTAATGAAAGAGCTGATAGCATTAAAATAGGACTCCATACCAAACTCAATATAGATGGTACAATCAATGATAAAACGAATAGCAAAGGAATAAAATGTCGCAATGATAACGATCTTATCTCGTTTGTGTAATACACAGTAAGGATATTCCACATCCCATTTTGATAATTATTCTTAGCTAATGCTTTATATGTTTCACGTGCATAGTATGTACATGAAGTGTTTGGAATAAGTAATATTTTGCCACCATCTCTTATAATTCTTTTGTTCAGTTCAATGTCTTGATTTCTAATTAGCTTAGTATTATATAAGCCATATTTATCAAACACCTCTTTTCTATAGCAACCAAAAGGCACTGTGTCTGCCTCTGTCACTTTGTCAACTCCAATTCTAAACAATGAATTCCCTACTCCAAATGGATGGCTAAGAATTTCACGAATAGCCAAAGTTTTAGGATTTTTATTCAGTACATCTGTGTAGCACACAGCTCCCACATTTGTTGCATCATACTTCATCAATGACTCACTCAAAGTTGATATATAATTGTTTTCATAGCTCGAGTGAGCATCAATCCTTATAATTATATCCCCTTTTGCAGCTTCAATACCATAATTCATAGCATATGGCACAATCTTTTCAGGATTATCCAAAAGCTTTATCCAGCTATATTCTTTTTGATATTCAGCTACAATTTTTCGTGTTTGGTCTTTGCTTCGCCCATCCACAAACAGTACCTCTAGGTCATCTTTAGGATAATCTTGATCTATTAGCGAGTCTATACATTGTGCTATATATTTCTCTTCGTTGTATATGGGGCAGATGATTGATATCATAAGTCTTATTTATTAAACACTTTTTCCTTTATCACTTTCCACGCCACTTCTGGGCTATATCTCAAAGTCTGTTTCTGTGCACCTTGCTTTAATTTATTTATTTTCTCTGGGTCGTTTATTATCGACACAACATTATTAATAAATGCTTCATCATTATCAAATGGCGAAATAATGCCTAGACGTTGTTTTTATTGAACTAACTCATCATATATTTTTTTAGCTTTGTCAACTCAATTATAAAACGAGTTATAAGATCCAACACCACAATCTCTTTATATCCTATTGCCAAGTCATACGAGCGTGTGCCTCCCTGTTCGGTGGGAAATTTAAAGTATTGGTGGAGGTAGAGGATTGTTTTATTTTTTTTCGATAACGCCAAATATTGAATTCAAACTGAAACCAACTTAAAATAC
>CAYFTB010000302.1:0-2041 GCA_964345875.1 uncultured Proteiniphilum sp. | reverse complement strand
CATGAGAAAATCTCACGTCACGATATATTCTAAATACACATTCTTTGGGGGTAGCGTTAATAATGCGGGTATCAAATTGTGAGATGCCTACGATTATTTGTTGAATAATATTATCGAATTGGTTTTTTGTGAATAAATAAAGCTCTTTGTTATCATTAAACCATTCTCTATTATTGTTGATTCCTAAAAGCGTTATGTAGTTTACGATATTGTCCATTATAATCAATAATTATTTTATTGCAAATATAATTATTTAATACAATATCTAGAAATGTATATCTTAAAACGGTATCTTACTAATTAGGGTTTTGTGCAAGGTTATCAGCCGTCAACATCCTAAAAAAATAGTTTTTGCTTTTCATCATAGATGTACAATAGTCAAAATTTAGCATATAGTAGCCCCTATACCAAACTTATCACTTGTTTTTAAATAGTGGTGTAAGATGTTATATTCTCGTCAATTATTTGGTTTTCATTGATATCCAAGTTGGTATAGTAGAGTTGTTGAACAACCCTGAAGTCACCATCTTCCATCTCTCCAACATGATAGTATTTGATGAAAACAATACTGTTACCTAGCCATTTAGGCTTGTTTGGAGAAGAGATGTCTGTGCCGTATAGTATTTTCATTTTTGAACCATCTGACGTTGCAAGCACATAGGGTCCGTGTGGTAAATCACCCCAAGCTAAAATCACACCAAAATAGAGGTGCGAGCCATCGACAGACTCATTATGGTAGTGACACTCAAAAACACCTTCATCTCTATATTCATCTGCATAATCCAATTTTTCAGCCTGTTTGCAAAGATGGCTGTATTTGTCCTCTAAATCATCTCTCTGACTGACTAAATTATACTTTTTTCTTATTTCAACATCCTCAAAAATTTTCACTTCATTATTCTCTAATGAGTATTCTACACATTTTGTTAGGGAATAATAATTCCAATCAAAATTAAAATTCAATATCAAATGATTATTAATAATGAGTATATCATCTGCATTATCAGAAAGGTCATTGATAAACTCTTCGGCTGGAATATCAAACTCATACAATTCAGAAAGTTCATTATCGTTGACAAAATCAATCTTTTTAAGAGTCAGTAGATTGTTTTTACTTGTTGTATAATAAAAATTCCCATCATCAGCATAAATACAATGAAGGACAGTATCAGCCTCTTCAATAAACTCCACCTTGTTATGATTCTCGAAATCGTAGAAGAAGAGCTTATTATTCTTTATGTAAGCAATGGAATAGAGTGTATTAGGGTATGAACTTGATTTTGGTTCTGATTCATTCTCCAAAAGCAAAGTTCCCTCAGTTTCTGTTTCTGAGTTTGTCGTATTATTTTTTCTTGTCGTTTGATTACAAGATAATAATAGCAACGACAAGGATATTAGGCTATATATTAAGAGATTATCTCTCATCGCTTTTAATGTTAATTTAATAATTTATGCTCCAAACAGCGTATCATCCACAAAAGCCAATTTCCAAGAGTTTGGTGTTTCAATAAAATAGAAAGCACGCGGATTTCCATTGCTTTCGGGTAGATAAAGAATAATCATATCAGCATCGGGATAAGGTGTTTCAACCGGCTCTGTGGTAAATGACCCTAAATCGTCAACAATAACTTTATCAGGAATTTTATCCGCCTTGTGATAAGCAAAAGTAAACATTCCGTTATTTTCAAACTCATAATCTACAATATTCATAAAATCGTGGATGTTTTGTAAAGAAAAGCCCGATTTACAATCAAACTTTGAATCTAAATCAGAATAAGAATTAAAGCCAAAGTCAAAATAATTAGCCGAATAGAGAATAGGAATTGCACCTGGTGCAAAATATCTTCTTACTGGCATTTTGGGGTCGGTATATTTTTTCAAAATAGCATCACCATCCATTAGAAGTGAATTGAAATTTTTACCACACCAGCAGTCGTTGATGAAATCAGTTAGAATTGCTACAAATGCCTCCTCAGTTACTCCCACTTCAAATGACTCAACAGCACGTTTGGCTATATCTTCAAAAAGATAAAAATCTTTG
>CAYFTB010000301.1:0-2058 GCA_964345875.1 uncultured Proteiniphilum sp. | reverse complement strand
GCATCGAAGAACAACTCCCATACTACGAGGGAATTTTAGGCTTAAAATGCTATAATATTGAAACAGTTGAAGACCAAAAAGTGAAAACTGCTTTTTTCATGATTGGACAAACAAAAATTGAATTGCTTGAACCAACTAGCGAAGATAGCACAGTAGCCAAATTTATTGAAAAAAGAGGCGAGGGTATTCACCATATTGCTTATGCTACAAAAAGTGTTGAGAAAGCATTGAAAACTGCTGAGGAAAAAGGAGTGCGTTTGATTGATAAGGCACCACGTCCAGGAGCAGAAGGATTGAACATTGCTTTCTTGCATCCAAAATCAACAGGAAGTGTTTTGACAGAACTATGTGAACATCCTGAGAAATAATTTTTTCAAATAAACAATAGCGTTGATAGCTTATGCTGTAACGCTATTGTCTTTTTGTAAATAAATCAATTAAGAATATCATTCAATTTAATCATATAAATTATATAATATGAGCATTCAACTCGAAAAAATAAAAGAGCTTATTCAATTAAGAGAAAAAGCTCGTTTAGGTGGTGGTGAGAGAAGAATAGAATCTCAGCATTCTAAGGGAAAATTTACAGCTCGCGAACGTTTAGCTATGTTACTTGATGAAGGAAGCTTCGAAGAGTTTGATATGTTTGTGGAGCATAGATGCCATAACTTTGGCATGGAAAAAACAAAATTTTTAGGCGATGGCGTTGTTACTGGTTATGGTACCATCGAAGGTCGTTTAATATATGTATATGCTCAAGACTTCACTGTTTCAGGAGGTTCTCTTTCAGAAATGCATGCAAAGAAAATTTGCAAAGTGATGGATCAGGCAATGAAAATGGGGGCACCCGTAATTGGAATTAATGATTCTGGCGGTGCACGTATTCAGGAAGGTATTAATGCTTTGGCAGGATATGCAGAGATATTTCAACGCAACATATTAGCATCTGGTGTTGTACCTCAAATATCAGGTATATTTGGTCCATGTGCTGGTGGAGCGGTATATTCACCCGCATTGACAGACTTTATTGTGATGACGCAAGGAACTTCATATATGTTCTTGACTGGTCCTAAAGTAGTAAAAACGGTTACTGGCGAAGATGTAACTCAAGAAAATCTTGGTGGTGCATCAGTACACTCTGCAAAATCTGGAGTAGCACAGTTTTCGGTAGATACAGAAGAGACAGGTATCAACACAATACGTCAGCTAATTAGTTTTATTCCTCAAAATAATCTTGAGGAAGCTCCAGTTATTGAAAACGATGATCCAATAGATAGACTTGATGATGCACTAAACGATATCATCCCTGATAGTGCTAATAGACCATACGATATGTATGAAGTAATTGGTTCAATCATTGATAAAGGTGAGTTCTTGGAAGTTCATTCAGACTATGCTAAGAATATTATTGTTGGTTTTGCTCGTTTTAATGGACAATCTGTAGGTATTGTTGCTAACCAACCAAAATTCCTTGCTGGAGTTTTAGATATTAACGCTTCACGTAAAGCAGCACGATTTGTTCGTTTTTGTGATGCATTTAATATTCCTTTGGTAACATTAGTTGACGTACCTGGCTTCCTTCCTGGAACTGGACAAGAGTATGGTGGAGTAATTGTACATGGTGCTAAACTTCTATATGCATACGGTGAGGCAACTGTTCCAAAGATTACTGTAACTCTGCGTAAGTCTTATGGTGGTGCGCATATTGTGATGAGCTGTAAACAGCTTAGAGGTGATGTAAACTATGCTTGGCCAAGTGCTGAAATTGCAGTTATGGGTGCAGATGGTGCTGTGGAGGTACTTTACGGAAGAGAAATTGCAAAAGAAGAGACTCCTGAGAAAAAAGCTGAGGTATATGCTGAGAAAAGAAATGAGTACAATAAGCTATTTGCTAATCCATACGAAGCTGCACGCTATGGCTTTATTGATGATGTAATTGAGCCACGTAATACTCGTTTTAGAATTATCCGTGCTCTACAACAAACTCAAACTAAGAAGCTACAAAATCCAGCTAAGAAACATGACAATCTTCCATTATAAACAGAAAAAGAAAATGAA
>CAYFTB010000300.1:0-2091 GCA_964345875.1 uncultured Proteiniphilum sp. | reverse complement strand
CATAGATTTAATCATCCATTTTGTTAAAGGCACTTTGATAAAACACATATAATTAGTATATTCACAATTTTAATCTATTAATAATTATAAACTTAACCAATATGAGGAAAACTTTTATTTATTACTTAATGGTATTACCACTGACGATTATATTTTTATCGTGTATCCAGCCTAACCAAAAAGATAGCAAAAAGTCAACAATGGAAACTAATACACAAATGCAACTTGAATATAAGGACTTTGGAAATGCACCCTTTGTATTCAATATTGAAGAATATACCGTTCAAAACAAAACCTATCGTACAACATTGTGGACTGGAGAGTTTATGCAACTTACTGTCATGAATATTCTTCCTGGCGAAGATATAGGCTTGGAAAGACATGGCGATCGTGATCAATTTATCAGAGTAGAGCAAGGAGAAGGAATCGTGAAAATGGGTGATGATAAAGACAACCTAAACTTTGAAGAGGTAGTAAAGGATGATTTTGCTATAATGATTCCTGCAGGAAAATGGCACAACGTTATTAACACCTCCGACAAACCCTTAAAGCTATATTCTATTTATTCCCCTGCAGAACATGCTAAAGGTACTGTTCACAAAACAAGAGAAGAGGCTCTGGAGGATGAGCATCATCATTAAATTTTGCAAAAGAGCTTTATTATTACTAGAGCTTTATTAAGTATATGACAAATAAATATGGGCGAGTGTAATACTCGCCCATTTACTTTATTTAGCAAAACTAATGATATATATTATCTTTTATATGCTTTATTCAAATTTGCATTTTAAAGTATTTATAAAAATCGGGCTTTAATTGCCAAACAACATTGGCACGAAGTCAGACAAGTATATTCTCCAGTTTTTCCATATATGTCCCTCACTGCTTTCATGATAGGTGTATTTGAATCCTATTTCATCCATCTTTTTCATACTGTCAACTACGTTTTTATACAAGAAGTCAGTATCACCACATGCAATCCAATATAATGCGAAACCTTTCTGTTGCTGTATCTTAAGTTTTTCTGTAAACTTTTCAACTTCGCTCGTCTTATCATTCTCGTTGCTAGTTCTGAACACTGCAATTGGAGGTGCAGAAAACACCCCAACATAATTAAACATATCAGGATATTTAGCAGAAATTGAGGCAGAATGCATCCCTCCCATCGACAGTCCTGCAATAGCACGATTAGCTTTATTTTTCTTAACCCTATAGTTGCTCTCCACAAACTTAACAATATCACCAAAACTATCCTCCATACTAGCCACTGCCTTTCTGGCGCCTCCACCCATTGCAGGTGAGTATTTTCGGCTAGACTCATCAGGAGTAGCCATGTTCTGAGTGTGACCATTTGGCATAACCACAATCATTGGTTTAGCTTTGCCTTGTGCTATAAGATTATCAAGTATTTGAACTGTTCTCCCTAACGAAACCCAAGCCTCCTCATCACCTCCAGATCCATGAAGCAAATAAAAAACAGGATAGGTTTGTTTGTTATTCTCATATCCAGCAGGAGTGTAAACAGTGATTCGACGCTGTTCACCCAAAGTTGGGCTATCATACCATCGGCGCGAGACACTACCATGCGGCACATCATTTACCTTATACAAATCACCGGGGTTGCCATCAACGATAAATACATTGCTAATGGTGCTTACATCTCTTATCATTGAAATATTTGCTGGATCGTGAATACGCATTCCATCTACAATAAATGCATAACTATATAACTCCGATGCTAGAGGCTGAGGTGTAGTATATTCCCATATTCCATTTTCACCCTCTTTTAGCAGAGCCACTCCTGGAGCACTAAGGAAATCACCAACTACCTCCACCTTGATTGCTTTAGGTGCTCGCAGACGAAATGTAACTGTGTTGTCATCATGAATATCTGGCGACACCAAAGGTTGATTGTTCCATATAGCTTGTTGAGCAAACACAATCGCAACAAGCATAAATGATAAGGATAAAGTTATTATTCTCTTCATATTTATTAAAGTGTATTAGTAATGTTATAATTGTGAATATTGAAGTGCAAGTTATGAATAAAAACAACAATAACATTTATTGTGATACAAAATATATACTAAC
>CAYFTB010000299.1:0-2103 GCA_964345875.1 uncultured Proteiniphilum sp. | reverse complement strand
TGGAAGCGACAAACCTAATGAATGGACTGATACAGATAAACACAATATCAAAGCAGTTAAATCATCTATTGGTTATTCAATTTCTACCTACAAAGACCCAAGTTTGAATAAAGCCATTATTTATTCAGATTTTGGTGCAACTGGTGAAGAGCGAAATGGAAGGCGTGGCAAATCATTAATCTTTGAGGCACTAAAAATATTTAGATTAGCAATCACAAAAGGAGAAAATGAATACGACCCTACATATAGGCATAGAAACGCTGAAATTGAAGAGTTTCACAAATTAATGTTGTTGGATGATGTGGCTAAAAATTTCAATTATTATAGCTTGTTTACGTCTATTACTGGAGCTTTATCGTGTGAGAGAAAGGGCAAGTCTGCAATAGAAATACCGTTCGTGAAAAGTCCTAAATGGATAATGACAACAAATTTTGTAATACCTTTTAAAAGTGGTGAGCAATCAATCATTGCACGGTATTCTGAATATCAATTGAAACCGTTTTGGAATGCTGACTTTACTCCAAGAAAGTATTTTGATGCAAATTTCTTTAGTGAAGACTGGAGTTCGAGTGAGTGGAATAAGTTCTTTAGTTTCATAGTTCGGTGCGTGCAATTGTTTTTATCCGAAGGATTAATCGAAATGAATATCGACCGTAGAGAAAGCAGATATCACTCTTATATTGGTAATGACCCCGCAAAAGTTGAAGAGCTGGAGCGTATTTTTGAGGAGCTACAATTCAAAAGAGGTTTTTCAGTTGGTGAGTTTTTAGCAGAACATCTTAAAAATGTAGATTTGAGATATAATTTCAAACCAATCTGGAATCATAGGACTGCAAAACGTGATATTGAATTGTGGATTGATTATAATCAATTACCTTATCAATATAAACAGTCTCCAGGCGGTGGATTAAAGCAAAAAAGTTGGGTAAAAATAGATAGCAATTATATTGATGATGTGGAAATTGTAAGTGATGATGAGATGCCTTTTTAAATGGTGGATAAATGTTTCAAGTAATTGAGTTGTTTGGCTGGAGTTTCAAGGTAAATTTGATAAAATAATATGATACACTACAGATACTATAGTTATTTTCAACAATCTTATAATAATAATATTATAAAGTCATTTGAAATTATTACAATATAATAGTAGTATCTGTAGTGTTAAGCAAAAAACAGCTTTACAATATATTCAGTTGAAGTATTTAACACTACAGTTGTAAAAAACCTAACTGTAGTATCTGTAGTAAAAATAGCTATTTTGATGCTATTTATAGATTTAATTTATTTATTAACTTGATTTATAAACTTTGAAAATATGTATTTACGTTCATTTTGCAGAAAATTACTACAAAATAAGACTGCTAACTGTAGTATCTGTAGTGTTTTGCTATTTAACTGTAGTGTTGAAACAAGACAAAGGACAAAGAGAATTGATAAAACAAATTGATATATTTGTAATATAAAAATGAATACTAATCTGCTGTTAAACTAACAGTTTCTAACAGCAAAAACATAAATAAAAATGGGATTTAGAAACAAAGAAACAGCCTCAATGGCTGGTAAAAAAAGCACAAGAAACGGAGTTCCTAACAAAGCAACTACCGAAGTGAGAAAAGCATTTCAACTATTAGTTGAAAATAATTTAGAGCAAATGGAATCAGACCTTGCAAGTCTTGAGCCAAAGGAAAGATTAAGAGTTATTATTCAGCTTGCTAAATTTGTGTTACCGCAACTGCAAGCAATAACTTTAGATGATGCGAAAGACCATACTCCAGTAATAATTGAATATAAAACATATGTAAGACCAGATGGAAGCGAAATTGAAACTATTAGAGCGTAAACGTATCGAAATAACAAACGATGCAGAGCTATTTGAATGGATTGTAAGCAATTACAATGATATTGATATAAAGGTACTGCAAAGCGTTTTAAGTGCCTATTTTGGGCAAATAATGTACGTATTAAGCAAACCGGAATATAGCCAGTTTATCGAGTTGTTAAACGATATGTTTGAAAGGAAAGCAAAAAGAATTGAATTACCTATATTTATAAAAGATATAGTACTTTGATTGATTTTTGACTACAAAGCAAGTCAAGTATAAA
>CAYFTB010000298.1:0-2107 GCA_964345875.1 uncultured Proteiniphilum sp. | reverse complement strand
TAAAGGCAATATCAATGAATAAAATTGAAACAATACTACCCCCACAAGGAGCAGGGTCGCAACGAATCTTAGCTCTTGACATACTTCGTGGTATTACTATAGCTGGTATGCTTTTAGTTAATAACCCTGGGTCATGGAGTTATATTTATGCACCACTTGGACATGCCTCATGGAATGGTTTAACACCAACCGATTTAGTTTTCCCATTTTTTATGTTTATAATGGGAATATCAATGTATATAGCCTTGAAGAAATTTGAATTCAAACCTGAGAAAAATCTGATTTCAAAAATTTCAAAAAGAACTATTAATCTTTATTTGATTGGCTTTGGTATAGCTTGGCTTTCGCTAACTTGGCGCACATACAACGGTTTGCATGGAGAAGATATTCCATTCATACAACGTCTTGGCTCAGCTATGTGGAATTTTGATCGAATTCGAATTTTAGGCGTTATTCCTCGCTTAGCCATAACTTATGGACTTGGCTCATTTATAATTATATTTGTCAAACACCGAGTTATCCCATGGCTAATCGCCCTAATTTTAATTGCTTATTCCATCCTTTTACTTGTTGGAAATGGTTATGCTTACGGTACGAGCAACATACTTTCTATCGTTGACATGAAAATATTGGGCACAAACCATATGTACAATGACAATGGTATTGACCCAGAAGGTTTACTAAGCACTTTACCTGCATTGGCTCACGTTCTTCTTGGTTTTTATATTGGAAAAATTATGATGGAAACCAAAGATATACATCAAAAAATAGAAAAGCTTTTCATCATTGGCGCAATTCTCACATTTGCAGGTTTTTTACTTGATTACAGACTTTCGTCATAGTAACAATCGGTTTGGGCTCAACACTATTAGCCCTTTTAATATGGATAATTGAAGTGAAAGAAAAAAAACGATGGACAGCATTTTTTCAGGCTTATGGTGTAAACCCCTTATTTATGTATGTATTAGGTACCCTGTTAGCGATCATCGTTGCTAATATTGTGGTAAGTCCCGGTGGAATTAGGATTCCCTTACAAACATACCTTTACCAAACTATTTTCCAAGCAAATCTGGGTAATTATTTGGGTTCATTCGTATTTGCTTTGTTATTTATTATTATCAATTGGATACCGGGTTATTATTTACTAAAAAAGAAAATTTATATAAAATTATAAACTAAAAAACTATGATACTAATAGCAGATAGTGGCTCTACAAAAGTAGATTGGAGCGTTGTAGATAACGGAAAACTAATAAAACAAGCTAAGACAAAAGGCATCAACCCTTTCTTTATGACGGAGGAAGAGATAAGCGATGAAATTGAAAAAACGCTAATTCTTCAGTTGGGTGCCTTAGAGTTTGAACATGTTTACTTCTACGGTGCTGGCTGCACATTCGATAAAGTAGATATAGTAAAACGAGCTATCGAAAGAAATATACATGTCACTAAAAGTGTTGAAGTAAACACCGACATGTTAGCTGCAGCGCGAGGAGCTTGTGGTTATTTACCCGGAATAGCTTGCATTATTGGTACTGGCTCAAACTCATGCTCCTATGACGGTATAAAAATCCTCGAAAATGTTTCACCTTTAGGGTATATACTTGGAGATGAAGGAAGTGGCGCAGTATTAAGTAGGCTGTTTTTGAGTGATTTACTAAAGAATCAATTTAGTCCAGGCCTAAAAGAGTTATTTTTGGAAGAATATAATTTGACAGTTCCAAAGATTATTGACAAAGTGTATAGGAAACCATTTCCAAATCGATTTTTGGCACAGTTTACACCTTTTATTTCAGCACATTTAGACGACCCGGCTGTTAAACAACTTGTGTCTAATAGCTTCAAGTCTTTTTTAAAGAAAAATGTTATGCAGTATAAAGAATGTAAATCTCTACAAATCAATTTCGTAGGTTCAGTGGCTTTTCACTTCAAAGACGTTTTAACTGAGTCTATGAAAGAAATGAAACTAAAACCTGGCAAAATAATTAAGAGCCCAATGGAAGGTTTAATTAAATACCATAGTGTAGAGGGTATTATTATTTAAATGAATACTCGCATTATTACCTAAAAAGTATTATCTTTGTAAAAAAAACAGCGCAATGGCACTAATA
>CAYFTB010000297.1:0-2111 GCA_964345875.1 uncultured Proteiniphilum sp. | reverse complement strand
TTTTCGCTATATTCCTACTTTTAAATGGATTTTCTTACATCGAACTCACGTTAAAATAGCTTTTAGTGACTAAAAACATTCTAGAATATCATCGAAAATACTATTTTCGATAAATAGATTTTATCTACACAATTAAATATGAAAAATTAGGAAAAATAGCAACAATATTGTCTTTGGTAGAGCTAGTGTTATTACATTTTGTCATCAGATGCATTTATTGCATGTCTATTAATACAATACTCGGTTAAATTCCTATCCCTAGTTACACGGCAATTGCCGAGAACTCGACTACCTCTTTGAATAGTCTCCTATTTAATCTTCTGTTTAGTCTTATACCCGACACGCTAATAAATCTTTCCAGGAGATATACATTGAGCATCATTGTTTTACATTAGGCCATTGAAAAAGGAATGCCTCTCTCCTTTGATAGTAGTTTTGCAAGATTTACTGTTGTAAGAGATGCATTAAAGTTGAAAGAAAGCTTAGACACATCTCTAAAACAAAACTCTATTTGAAATCGTGTTCGATAATACTCAATTACATCATTGCCATTCATTTCTATATCTGTTGAAAAAACGACTTTGGCTTCCTTTCTTATTTGGAGTAGCAAATGGCAAGTCGAACCTTCTGCTTAAGTGAATTTGAATATGCAATTAAAGTGTATAGTTCTCCACTATCGATATCTATTTTTTCTACTCTTGATTTATCAAGGTTTGACATATCAATCTTTCCATCATATAGTTTAGGTCTTCCTCTTTTGCCTGTGGGTTCTGCAAAGTGGGATAATAAAGAACGGAATCACTTCTGAAACGACTAATTAGATCAAAGTCCATTTCTTGTATGCCTACTCTAAAGCTATATTTTGAAAAATACGCATTAGCTACAATGTACCTACTTGCACTGCGGAGCTTTTCTTGCATTGATTTAAGAGAAGACAAGTACCTGTCTATAAGATTCGAAGTTATATTATCCAAAGTGTTGCTATCAGGTGTCTGAACCGCTTGTAAACTAATACAGTTATTATTGTTTATATCAATTAGTCCCACTCCTAGTATTTCTAATCCTCGTTGTGCTATATTTGATGTGCCTGACCAAAAATAGCTAATCCAAGGAGTATGTTTGCCAGATTTAGAGATGAAGCTAGGATCAATAGCAATTGCCTTTCTGTCTCCAGTTAGTACCTTATCAGCTAAACTCAAATTGAAACTTAACCAGTCAAAGGACTTTGCGAAGTTATGTCTGAATCGTTGTTCACATGACTTGCCATATCTGCCTAGTTGAAGAAAATTTATTTTACCAGGAATGACCATATCTGAATTCATTTAGTAAGTGCGAATAAATCTTTTTCAAATCTACTCCCCCAAATCATAGAGTAGTTTAAAAAGATTTATTTTGACACCCAATATATTTGCTTTCTATGTATTAATTTACCAATGTGTATTAAATTAAAATAGGGAGGTCATTAAACCCTCCCTATAAGTGATTAACTATTTAAATTGTATTACATTGAGTTATAAACAATTAATCGAAGTGCAAAGGTATCAAATTCAAGCGTTATTACAAGAAAATACGCCAAAGAAAAGAATTGCAAAGCTAATAGGTGTTCATATTAGTACTATATATCGAGAAATAAACCGAAATAAGGATAAACGCGTATATAATGCCAAGCGAGCTCAGAAGTTATGTGATTTATGTAAAGAGCGTTTTGCACGCAATAGGAAATTAAATTATAGTATGGAAAAAATTATTATAGGGAAGATTACTAAAGAGCAATGGTCACCCCAGCAAATAGTGGGTCGTTGTAGAAGGGATAACATTCCCATGGTGTCTCATGAACGTATCTATCAGTACATTAGAGAAGATAAAGCTAATGGTGGTGAGCTGTGGAAGCATACTAGACACAAACTTAAACATCGTAAAAGAGTAGCCGCAGGAAATCAAATAAGGATAAAGGATAGAGTTTCAATTAGTGAACGTCCAAGCATTGTAGATTCAAAAGAACGAATAGGTGATTGGGAAATAGATACCATTATAGGAAAGAATCAAAAGGGAGCAATTGTAACTATTGTAGAGCGTAAAACGGGCTTCTTACTAATGCAAAAGCTAAAGTA
>CAYFTB010000296.1:0-2120 GCA_964345875.1 uncultured Proteiniphilum sp. | reverse complement strand
GCTATATTCCTACTTTTAAATGGATTTTCTTACATCGAACTCACGTTAAAATAATCTAATTCTCAATAAGTTCAATTGCAATGTCAACTATTATACCATTTTCTCAGCTATTTGATAAAACAATCTACAGAATACCTGATTACCAAAGAGGGTATGCATGGACTGATGAACAGCTTGAAGATTTGTGGGACGACTTGACTAACACTCAATCATATAAAAATGCTTTTCACTTCACAGGCATATTAACTGTTGATGCTTTCACACAAGATGATTACGATAAGATAAAACAAGAAGGATTTAAATTAGATTATCGTAGTAACAATGTCCACTACGCTCTATTGAATGGTGAAAGATACAAGACATTTAACGTGGTGGATGGTCAGCAGAGAATGACTACTATACTAATACTGCTGTCGCAGCTAATAAATCAAATATACAATACACCGGAGAAAGCTAAATATTCCAATAAATATTTTTATAAATATGACAATCATAAGAATAAGTATCTTTTTGGATATCATGTTGATGTGCCGTCCTATAATTATCTCATAAACAATATATTTGAAGACATAACATACGACAAAGAAACAACCGAAACTTTGTACACTTATAACTTGAGTAATGCCAAAGAATACTTTAGTGACAAACTTATGCATTTACCTTATCCAGAAATTGAAGCTTTGATAGAAAAAGTTACTAATAAATTAGTATTCTCTGTTTTAAACCTCAGCGAAGGAAACAAAAATTTAGACGCATCCATGATTTTTGAGACCTTGAATTTCAGGGGGAAACAACTCTCGGGTTTGGAGAGATTTAAGAACAGAGTGCTTTATCTTTTATCCAAACAACCATATCAAACAAAACATATGGAAAAAAGGCGCAATATAATCAACAAAACATGGTTAGAAGTATATAAATGGCTTGGACGAAATTCAAACAAACCACTTGATGATGATGCCTTTTTAAAGGCTTTCTGGCTGTTGTCATTTTCTAATTCAACAATGGTTGCAGATGATTTTAAAGCTTATCAAAAGAATATATTTGAAGATACATTTAGTCTTTCCAATATTGGCGACAACAACTATATGAAGCCAGACAGACTTCAAACATGGCTAAGACAAATGCGGAGGTCTGTAAAGCTATGGTATTTTATAAACAACCCATACAAGGTGGAAGATGACATAGATTTTGACTTTCATTACACTCCTAAAATTCAACGATCGTTGCTGAGATTAGAATCGCTGCCACGCAGATATGGTAGATATATGATTAATCTTGTTTTGGCTATTCTATTAAAAGAATTACCACGCAAAAAGCCAAATGAAGGACTGACTGATGAAGGCAAAAAAGCCTTGAGCAAAGTTGAGGAACTATTGTGGCTTATAGAAAGACACAACATCATGTGTTTTTTATTAAATGGAAATAATTCGAGTTTTAATCAAGAAAATATATTTAGAGAGATAAGCAAATATTATTATAACGATGATTATGAAAGCTTGAAAAATAAATTATCTGATGATTTGGTGGACCATTTCGATTGGCGAAATGTTGTTCGAAATATTCATCAAAACAATAATTTTCATTCATGGGTAGGCTTGCAATTTGTGATGAGAGAATATGAAGAGATTATATCGGGCGAAAGAATCGTTAGAGAATCATCAAACATAAACTTTATTTATCCAACGAGTGAATTTCCAACTGTGCGAACATTTTATCAAGATATAAACAAAGTATTTAAAAGCAATAGGGATGTTTTTAGCTACTCATTGGGCAATCTATTTATATCTAACAACACTCATTCTGCCCGCATTTTTGAGGAACATCAAGATAGAATACAAAATGCCTTAGATAAGGGTTTTAAGTTATATAAATCGGAAATAGAATTGCTCGAATATAACGAGTGGACCTGTGATGGAATCATTAAAAGAGGGGAGAAAATATTTAATGCAATATTAGGCAAATGGCTAATACCGATGCCTGAAGAGCCTGACAGATTTTATAAAAGCTTCTTTGGCATTGACAACTAAAATAATACAAACTACTTTCATAGAATATAGTACAATACAATAAATAATGGACAAAAAGGAATTAATAAGAAAGATAAGAGGAATGGAGGACGT
>CAYFTB010000295.1:0-2122 GCA_964345875.1 uncultured Proteiniphilum sp. | reverse complement strand
AATCACATCCTCATTTATATATGGAGGAGAAAATGGAATATTCATTATTATAATTGTTATCTATTATTATTTTATTTACTTCATAAATCTCTTTTTTACAGCATTAAATGCATAATGTCCAAAATAGTAACTAGATCTAAAAAAACCTAGTTTTTCCATCTTATAGTACATATACCATACGCGCTTTGCTGCTTTCACTTTATTTGAAGATATAGAGTTGCTATGTACCCTGTAATAGGCTAAAATATTACCAATACCATATGCTTTAAATCCCCTTTTTAATAAAGTCAACCACAAATAAGTATCTTGTCGAGTTCTAATGTTGAAGAACTCGAAATCACCCACAATTTTCTTATCAATAATACTAGTTGACATACCTATGATAGTATTTTTTAAATATCCATAATAGTCTATTGATTCAACCGATTTTATTGTGGTACCCGTTGATTCTAATTTCTCATTCATTACTTCGTATGATGTAAATGATATTGGATAATTGTTTTCAAGCATAAATTTAACCTGAATCTCAAGTTTGCTAGGAAGCCAGATATCATCACTATCCAAAAAGGCTATCATTCTGCCTTTGGCATGCTGCAATGCTTTATTTCGTGCCACAGCTGCACCTCCATTTACTTCACTTTTATAAAGTTTTATTCTAGTATCATTCTTTGCAATTTCCTCAACAATTTCAACACTATTATCAGTTGAAACATCATCAACAATTATCATTTCCCAATTATCATAGGTCTGATTTACAACCGACTCTATTGTTGATTCAATAAATTGCTCACCATTATATAAGGGTGTAATAACAGAAACTAGCACTTCCTTGTTTTTCATACTCTAATTATTTCCAAACAAATCTCTTGTGTAAACTTTATCTATCACGTCTTCTAGGTCTTCGGTTAGTCTGTTTGCAACAATCACGTCCGACACCTCTTTAAATGAGTCAAGATCTCTATACACTTCTGAGTTATAAAACAAATCATCCTCTAACGCTGGTTCATATACCACCACTTTCACACCCTTAGCTTTTATACGCTTCATAATTCCCTGCACTGCAGAAGCTCTAAAGTTGTCCGAACCTGTTTTCATAATCAATCTATATATACCCACCACTTTTGGCTTTTTGTTCAATATAGATTCAGCCACAAAGTCCTTTCGCGTTCTGTTGGCATCCACTATTGCCTGAATTATGTTGTTGGGCACCTTATCGTAGTTGGCAAGCAATTGCTTTGTATCTTTTGGAAGACAATATCCACCATATCCAAACGATGGATTATTGTAGTGATCGCCAATGCGAGGGTCCATCCCCACTCCTTTAATTATTTCCGCAGTGTTCAAATTGTGCACCTGTGCATAACTATCAAGCTCATTAAAATAAGCAATCCTCATTGCCAAATATGTATTCGAAAAAAGTTTTATTGCCTCAGCTTCAGTCGATTTTGTAAGCAATGTATCAATATTCTCTTTGATAGCCCCCTGTTTCAGCAAATCAGCAAATGTCTTAGCTTTGTCTGAGTTGCACCCCACAATAATTCGTGATGGATACAAGTTATCATATAGAGCCTTACCCTCTCTCAAAAACTCTGGAGAGAATATAATATTTTCATAGCCAAACATCTCTCTAAGCTTCACCGTATATCCCACTGGGATAGTAGATTTAATAATAATAGTTGCAGTGGGTATATATTGCAACACATCACCAATCACCGTCTCCACGCTCGAAGTATCAAAATAGTTAGTGTCAGGATCATAGTCAGTGGGTGTAGCAATAATCACAAAGTCACTATCTTTGTATGCTTCATCTTTACTAAGGGTTGCTTTGAAATTCAACTCCTTGTTTTTCAAAAAGTCTATTATTTCTGCATCCTCTATTGGCGACACCTTGTTGTTTAGTTTCTCTACTTTGCCACTATCAATATCCAGTGCCACAACTTCGTTGTGCTGCGACAGTAGTATTGCATTTGACAGACCTACATATCCTGTTCCTACAACTGTTATTTTCATATGATTTAAATTTTTTATATCTAACTAGCTTTATTATTTTAATTCTGTGATTATTATCCCGAAAAATTCATAAAAATCATTTTATATGCAAAATAAATGGGGATAAAGTGTT
>CAYFTB010000294.1:0-2139 GCA_964345875.1 uncultured Proteiniphilum sp. | reverse complement strand
CAAAGAGCATAAAGTGGCAAAAAAACTTTTTTGTTTTGCATATTCCATTAACTATTGCTCTAAAAAACTTTTTTGTTTATCGTTTTAGATGATTTCTAAGTAAATAAAAAATATTATTTAACCAATGTGTCTAGCATTTATGTTAAATAAATAAAATTAGATGTCATATATATAAGATGGAGTACCCTATTTACTAATTTATGGAGCAATAAATAAGACCTGACACCCTAATAAAAAAATTTGTTTAGCCCACCTAGAAGTATAAGCACCAAACAAAAAAATTTGTTTGACTATTTTCACCCCTAAATGTGAAATAAATTAACACTATTGACCGTAAATTATAGTTAATAAAGCGTAATAATTAGTTTTTTAAGCTCACATAGCAAAAAACGGACCATGATAAAAACTTCCACACCTTGCTGAAAACCCTTTTATCCCTAAAAAAATATTTTTTTTAGCCCACCGGAAAATTGTTTCTCAAAACAAATCTGTTGTAATAAGCTAACGATCAAGCTAAAACTAAAGACAAAATAAAAAGAGTATTTTGTTTTAACATTATTAAGGTATCGCAAAACATGTCAATTGTAAATAATTGTAAATATATGAAGGTGTGCACCTCCTTTATTTAATACTTCAAGTTTTGATTGATGACACACCTAAGAATAATCTAAGTATATTTAGTTTTTTTGTCATGTACTTAGAATAGTTACATATTAATTTAGAAACTTCATGAATCACAGAAATTAACATGTGACCTATGAGTATGTCATGATTAAGTAGTATTTTTGAACCTTATTTCTCTGCATAAATTAATAACACAATATATTACACAATAAAAAACAAACAATGAGACAGATTAATTTTTTCAAATGTGCTTTTATTTCAATCTTCTTTATCTTAGCTGTTGCTTGTGAAAAAGAAGGGTCAAACGATGAGAGTATTCCAACAAAAGTTCAAACAGAGTTTGCGAGTAGGTTTCCGAATGCAAATATATTGGACTATACTAAATATGTAGAGCCAAGATCATCAGATAAAATTTGGGAAATAGAATTCACTAATGAAAGTGGAGCTAAAACTAAGGCTTGGTATTTAGAAGATGGTACCTGGAAGATGACTCAGACAGAATTGAAAACTATCGATGACCTTACTGCCGAAGCTAAAGATGCATTTACATCATCCATTCATGGTAGTACAAAAACTGAGAATATATATAAGACAGAACGCGATAAAATACAGGGTAGTCTTTATACCTTAGAATTAGAGTCCACTTCTAAAGCATCAGATAAAAAGACTAGTTTTGTATTTATTAATGATGATGGATTGTTTATCAATAATTACACTTGGTCTGAATATGACGGAAGATCTATTGTGAACTTGCCCGAAAAACAATTCAAATTTATAAATGATACATATAAGGATGCAGAAATACGAGGTTATATTAATAACTCTGGATTACACGAATATTTCATCCTACATGAGGATAAGATAAAGTTTGTCACTTTTAAAATAACATCTGGGCTAAGTGTTTGGGCAGAAACTAGATATGAGATAGACATAAATACTGTGCTTCCAGACAATGTGATTAAATATTTAAATAGGATAGACCCTGACTTTGTTTACACAAATATTTATTACATCGAAACTAATGAAGTCGATAAATACTATTTAGTAGATAATAATGATCCTAAGGGACTAGGTCATTATGTAAGTGTGGATATTTGATTTAATTTAATAACTCCAACATAAATAACGTGAACTAGAATCAAGATATTAATAATCATTTTTCACTAATTTGTCATATTTAATTATATACATACTGTATTTTTAATTTTAAAGATGTGAAGTATTCTGACGTTTGTAAGTATAATGGATATATTTCTTAGGTCGTGCTCTCGTTAAATAGTACCTACTGCTCCTTGTTTTCTAACTAGGGGCAGTTTATTTTTCAAATAAATAATTCAACTAAAATACCCACCTATTATACCTACCTTTGCACCTCAATAATATAGATACATAATATATGACAGCCGAGAATATTAAACAAAAACTCCTCTCGTTGGGCAATGATCAGAAAGCTGAGAAATCGCAATACTTCTTCAAAACAGGTGAAGGGCAATATGGCGAAGGGGATGTCTTTGT
>CAYFTB010000293.1:0-2174 GCA_964345875.1 uncultured Proteiniphilum sp. | reverse complement strand
TGGCTCTAATCTATCCTCATATTGAGGATTACATTACACAAGGCAACTACTACGATCCATTATCTGGTGAGCAGAGCGACAAAGAATGCTACGTGATTATGCTTGGTGCTGACAAAAGTGTGAAGGAATGGCAAACGGGAATTGCACAACAAATTAACATTTGGATTAATGAGAAATTGAATCAATCACTTTGAACTTAATTTTGAATTTGTTATCTAATAACTTCTTGTCTCAAAATGTTTATATTTGCAATAACTTAAACTAAAAAGTAGTTCAATGAAAAAAACAAAAATCATACTCGCTATCGTAGGTACTTTCTCATTGATTGCAATTTTCACTAATCCCACGCAGGAGATGCATAAAGAGAGGGTGAAGGAGAAGCTAAATTCATATCTGCAATCATCTCTAACTAAAAACTTTTATGAGGCAGAAGATGAACTCGACAAGTTGGGATACCTTTTGGGTGATAGATTGGGGTCAAGCATCACAAAGCATGCAGTAAACGAATTGGTTGTTCGCAAGAACTATATTCTATTCTCAACCACCAATATCACATGGGCTGGCAACATCTATCCTATTGGAATTGGTGCTTTTGGCAATGTGTTTTTGTCAAAAAATATAGATGATTATTATGATGGTCTGTTGAATAATTTTGATTATAAGAATTAAATAAATAAGATGGTCAAAATAAAAGCTCATAAATATTTGCTGTTCACAAATAAAACGTATAATTTGCGTCCATAATGGTACACATCAATACAGAAAGATATGATAGTAATAAGCATGAGAGAATTTAGAGCCAACCAAAGTAAATATCTCGATTTGGTTAATAATGGTGAAGAAGTAATTTTAAAATCAAGAGACAAAGGAAGTTTTGCTCTTACACCCATCACAGAGTTTACCACTGTTGTTCCTAAAGAGTATGTTCTTGAGCCAGATGAAGATTTAAAAAGAGCTACTACTGGAGAACAATTATTAGAAAGATTAATCCCACGTGTGGAGAAACTCTTTGATTAGATGAAAGTACTTTTTCTACCCGAAATTGAGAACTATCTCTATGAGATGATAGAAATATTGTATCAAAAAGAATATTTCGGATTCAAAGAAAGTGCAGTTAACTACGTTGTAACCTTAGAAGAAGATATTAGAAAAAATATATATTCTAAAACTAAAAAACCTGCACCACCTTTCTTTAATAGGTATGGAAAAAAACTATTATACTCTGTATTTTCCAAAAACAAAACTACTCAATGGTACGTATTCTTTAATATCTATATAGAAAACAGCGAAACTATTTATGTGGTTCGTTATATAAGCAATAATCACATGATGACTCAATTTTTATAACTAATACATTCTTAATTCCTACGCTTTTTGGCATGATACAAAAAGCACAAAAGTTAGTAATCAATCAGCAATACATTTATAGAGACAACTGATTATTATGAATAATTAGTTTCGCACATTAAATTAAATCATTCAACTATGACAAATTCAAAATTTAAATCACGACCACAATTTACACCCAATTTTATTCAGACGCTACAGCCCGACGAGGTATTTGTATTTGGCAGCAACCTTGAAGGAAATCATGCAGGAGGAGCAGCCCGTGTGGCAGAAGAAAAGTTTGGAGCCATTTGGGGGCAGGGCGTGGGCTTGCAAGGGCAAAGCTATGCTATCCCCACGATGCATGGAGGTGTGGATGCTGTGGCTCCATATGTGTATGAGTTTATCAAATTTGCAAAAGAGAATCAAGACAAATTCTTTTATGTAACCCGAGTGGGCTGTGGCATTGCTGGATTTAGAGACAAAGAGATAGCTCCTCTCTTTGCCGAAGCTATTGATATTGTGAACGTTTGCCTGCCCAAATCATTCGTGGAAATTATAAAAGGAAAATAATGCTTACATTTGCACTAATACAGAAAGCAGGATTGAGATTATAACGTTATATCTCGGCACCATTTTCTCAAATTTAAATTCTAAAATATTTTTAAGAGAGGTAAATGAAACAAACGGACGCAGGATATCAGTTCTACGATTCTGATATCAACAAACGCCTGAAAGTTGGCTGGATTGATGGCAAAAAAGTATTGAACACCAAAAGAACAAACTATTCGTATGGCGGTCTCCAAAAGGTTCTTAACAGGGGATTGAACATTATTCCAATTAATCGG
>CAYFTB010000292.1:0-2176 GCA_964345875.1 uncultured Proteiniphilum sp. | reverse complement strand
GTAGTTTGTTTGCAATCTTGTAATACCTCTTTATTTTATCATTTAAATTATTATCTTTGAAAGTGGAATACAACTCTGTTGTAGATTTATAATATCTAAATTGATCTACATCTCCTAAATTATACCCAAGTTTATCAGCCAAAAAGTCGATTAGTTCTTTTTTTGTAAATACAAAATCAGAAAATGATTCTAACAATTTAAGAGGTTTGATAAATGAGGCATTAATATCTTTCGTTTCAGAATCTATTTCAACCTTAAATGTCAAGTCATTATCTATAAAAATATTAATTGCAGACAAGAAGCCATTTTTTAAAAAACTATTTTCATCTTTCATAAAAGAATAATCCACTTTAACATTACCTAATGCTAAATCTGAATATCTTTCATAAGAAAAAGTCATATTTTCAGTTTCTGAATACCTAGATTTAGCTTTTTCATAAGTCCCTAAGTTATGTTTTCCTTTATGAAACTCAAGATTAATTTCTAAAGGATTAAAAATCTTATGTTTTATATAGTTTTCCACTATATCTTTTAAATTTTCATTTAGAAGCATTAGAGATTTAAGCACACTACTTTTACCTGAACTATTAGCACCTGTTATAATTGTAATTGGTGCTATTTCAAAACTAGCCCCTTTTTCATCAAAAACTCGAAAGTTATGCAATTTAAATTTGCTATTCTCCATAATATTATTTTGTTTACACTATTATTAAATTTATTTTCAAAGTTAATCAAATTAACTTATCTGACCAAGTACTATTAAAATATAGTTATCAGACTATTTTTAACAGCTTTCTCATCACCTTGTTAACTAATTCCATTTCTTGAAAATCGTCTAATGGTATTGGATTCTTTAATCTCTCTTTTAAAACAATCTTTCTATAAAAGATAATATTGATTCCAGTTATACACGACTCTTCTTGTATAAGTTGATATTTAAGCATCATTAGCTGTTTCTTATTATATGCTATTTTCATCTTATTATTTTATTGTTTAATTAATCCTAAACTTTTGGCCAATTCTAAAGCTGCTTTTCGGCTATTCCCAAAATACATTGTATCCATTACACTATGGACCATGCTTAATACATTGTCTTTATCAACTACAATTTTATTTAGTTCAAAAGATTCAAATAATACTTCTAAAAGAGCATCTCGAACTAAAACCATAGCCTTTTCTCTTGTATATGACTCTCCATATGGAACATTAATTTCTTTGATTAACTGATTAGTTGACTTTTGGTATATCTTTATTCCACACAAAAAAGATCGTGCAACACCCTCAGCAATTTGTTCTACTATTAGAATATTATTATTATCACGCCCTCCAACAATATAATTAAATCCATTTTTTGATGTAAAGGACTCATACACATTTAGCTCAGTTGAAGTGCTATAACCTATTGGTTTTTTTGATATTATTGATAATTCATTCATGACTTTATTGATTTAAATATAACATTGTTTGTTCATTAATCGCATTGAGCTGATTATTCTCAAAAGCATACTCGACAATCTGATCGATTTTATGTTTTACATCAATAATATTTAATGTAAGACCCTCTTTTTGGGCTGAACTAATTAATAAATCGCACAGCATATCTTTTGCTTCAAGTTTTACAGTTAAAGCGTTATAACGTTCGTTTGTATAATCCCTTTCACACAATAGAACTTTTGTTCTTAGATCATAAATCATTATTCTATTAAGGAAAGTCCATTTATAACCTTCGCCAATATCTTTTTTAATAAGAATTCCCTCGCCAAATCTAAACTCATTAAAATAAGTATTTCCAGCCATTGATGTATACCCATTATTAATAAAGCTATTTGATTGCTCTGAATACTTAAAGTTATCGGTTTGTGAAATACCAAAATAATTGAAAAGTGCAATTCCTTTTTCCATAGTTAAAAGTTTAATTGTTTATTATTCTTTTACAAAAGTATTTTACATGTATGCACTCTTTCTGCATTCATAAAAATCATCTTCAGATTAATTGAAAATATAAACTTTCATTCCACCAACCCTATTCCAATTCATTTCTTTTCTTGTAAAACGATTGGTGAAAAAAGGCTACAAAACCATGTTGCTGTTTCGCTAATGCTTCCTGCCCGCAAAGCCGGACAGAGTGGCAAACACTGCACTGAAACATAGTTTTTTTATGTAGCCTGTATGTTTG
>CAYFTB010000291.1:0-2198 GCA_964345875.1 uncultured Proteiniphilum sp. | reverse complement strand
CCAAACGAAATTACTATAAATGAATTAGCTGATGGTTACGAAAGAAACGAAGAACTTGAACGCTTACTTAATTTTAAATCTACTGTCGTTTTAACCGAAGAGCAACAAAAGTTGAAATATCTTGAAGAAAACGATATTGATTTAGAAGATTTAAAAGCATTTACAGAGTGGAAAAATAGCAAAAAAAAATCTCATTCAAATAACAATGATGATTTTGATAATACTAATGACGAGCAACCCAAAAATTCTAAAATCTCAAAAACAATAAAGGATTTAGAAGATTTACAAAACGAGTTTCCTACCAAGCAAAATGATAATAAAAATTCGGAAACTAAACCCGAAATAAATTTTGATAAAGATGAAGAATTTGCCAAAGGTATTGAAGAATTAAAAAAACAACTTGAAATCAAAAAAAGCAGAGTTGATTTAGCTGAAAGCATAAACAACAGCGAAAAATATTCTTACGATTGGTTTAAGGCATATTTGCAGTTGCTTACTACTTATGGAGAAAAGCAAGACAACCAAAAACAAAAATCAATTTCATTTCAATCAATCAAACCATATAAAGCAGACAATAAATACTTTTTACTTTGTGGTGCGAGCAGCTACATTTCACCTGAAATTGAAAATGCAAATGATTTTAAAATTTCCCTTGTTTTTGGTAATGGTGAAAAAGAGAACATAACCGTTGAGGGCGTTTCAAAAAAAGGACAAGACTTGTTGATTTATTGCCGAGAACCTTTATCAAACAATACACTTTCACGACTTTCAAACATCTTTAAAGTTGAAATCAATTTTACACCTGTAATTGATTTACTTGACAGATTAGAAAGAGCATTTGAAAACAGAAATTACATTGACGAGTGGGAAAATATTGAAGAAGTAATGCCTTCTTTAAATTACATTTATGGACCACCGGGAACAGGTAAAACAACAACACTTTGCAATAATATCAACGAAGTTTTGTCTTCTAATCCAAATGCTAAATTCTTGGTGCTTACGCCAACAAATAAGGCTTCGGACGTAGTTTGTAAAAAATTGCAAGACATCAATCCTGATATTTATGCAGTTCGTTTAAGTAGTCCGACAGACCCCGAATTAGAAGAACACCAAATTTATCGTGATACACTTAACGATGAAGATATGCAAAGCATTGATGTTGTTGCTTCAACAATTCACAGATTGCCGTATTTTGACATCCAAGAAATTGGTTTATTGTTTCAATATGATTGGGATTATGTTATTTTTGATGAAGCATCAATGACGGGTTTGCATTACATAACTTTTGCAATAATGGCACTGTTTAAAACAAACCCAAATACAAATTTCATCGTTGCAGGCGACCCAAAACAAATTCCACCTGTTGTTGAAATTGACGAAAAAGAATTAGAAAATTTTGATTTTCAAGACGAGAACATTTACAAAATGATGAACCTTGAAAGTTTTAATCCCGAAGAACAAGTAATTAGAGAAACTGACAGCATTGTAAATCTTGCAACTCAATACAGAAGCGTTCCCAATATTGGACAATTATTTAGTGAACTTTCTTATTCAAGTTTGTTGAAGCACGACAGAGCAATAAACAGAACAGAAGCAAAGCCATTGCCTGAAAAATTTAGAAACGTAATTTCATCAAACGTAACTTTCGTAGATATTCCGCTAAATCAAGACAATTCTATTTACAGAGTAAATAGACTGTTTTACAGTTCATATCATACTTATTGTGCAATTTTAGTTTCAGAAATCATCAAATATTTTGACGCTTCAAATAAAAGCGAACAATGGACAATCGGACTAATCGCACCATACAAAGCACAAGCGATGTTGCTCAACAAATTGATAACTTCTTACGGAATTTCTAAAAACATAAAAGTGATTTCTGATACCGTTCACGGCTTTCAGGGCGATGAATGTGATATTGTATTTTTCGTTTGCAATCCGAATAACTATTATTATTCAGGACACGAAAAAGCTCTATTATCAAAAGAATACATTTACAATGTTGCAATCAGTAGAGCAAAAGACTATCTGATTATTTTGCACCCTTACACAGCAATTCAAAACAACACTTTCATCAATAAAATTGGACATTCATACAAAAACAACTTTGGAAACACCAAAGTTTTAAACGCCAAAGACATTGAAAGAACATTATTTAATGATGAGAACTACATAGAAAACAACAGCTATGTTTCGGG
>CAYFTB010000290.1:0-2206 GCA_964345875.1 uncultured Proteiniphilum sp. | reverse complement strand
TATTCAAAAAGGTTCCAGAATTATACAATATTCAGGTGGATACACTACTGTTTTTCCATTTTATACAAAAGATTCTAAGAAGGTAGCTATTCGATGTTGGATTGCAGATATTGGCGATGCTAAAAAAAGAAGTCAAGAAATATCGGGTTATTTAGATAAGCTAAATAGTCCATATTTCTGCGATTTTAAGTATTTAGATGATGCAATATTAATAAATGGGAAAATTTATCCAATTGTAGTTATGGATTGGGTCGATGCTAACCATTAAAAGAATTTATTAATGACAACATTTTTAGGAATCCGCCTTTAATAACGTCTTTAAGAAAGAATTTTCAAGAAATGGTGCAGTATTTTCATCGAGAAAACATTGCTCACGGGGATTTACAACACGGTAATATATTAGTCGATAGGGATGGAAACGTAAAAGTAATCGATTATGATTCAATGTATATCTCACCATTAGATGGGATGACTGACACAATAAAAGGATTGCCAGGATACCAACACCCTGCTCGCCAAAACAATAGGCTTATCAATTCAAAACTTGATTATTTTTCTGAATTGATAATTTATCTTTCATTACTTGTTTATGAAAATCAGCCTGATTTGTGGAATAATTATTACGAAACGGAAGATATTCTTTTCTCAAAAGATGATTTGGCAACTCCATCACAATCTAATTTAATTAGAAGTCTTTTAACATCAGGCAACTCTGACATTACCGACCTAACCCAAAAACTAATTAATCAATTACAAATTAATGATATTAAAAACTTAGAGCCCTTAGAAAATCTATTAATAAACAAAATGGAGGTTACGAGAGAAAGCATAATGGATAAATGGGATAAACAGCCCAATCCACCTTCCAGAAAAGAAATAAAAACTCCTGATGCAAAAAATATAACAGACAAATTTTAAAAATGACGGAAGTTTATTTTGAAAATATCCACGAGGAAATTATCAATGAAATTTCAGAAGCACAAAAATCCTTAAAGATTTGCGTTGCTTGGTTTACAGATATTGAAATTTATGAAACGGTTCTGAAGGCTCAAAAAAGAGGAGTAAAAACATCAATTATTATAGCCAATCACGAGTTTAATCGAAAATCCAGAGTTGATTTTAAAGAACTTCTCCAACTTAATGGATATGTGGGATATATCGGAAAGTTATCTGATGGTTCGAGAGATAAATTAATGCATAATAAATTTTGTATAATCGACAACGAAACAGTTATAACAGGCTCGTACAATTGGACTTATAAAGCAAGATTTAATGATGAGAATATTATAATTATAAACAACCAACCACAAACTACTTCACGCTTTATAAACAAATTTGAGAGTATAAAACCTGAATATGGGTTTGCTATCGAGAACAATCAGGTCAAACTTTTGCCGATTGAACGCATAATGAAGAAATGGGACAAAAAACCTATAGAAATGATTAAAAAGAGCAAAAGTAATTCTGCTCAAGATATCTTAAATAAATTTTGAGAAATATGGTGATAAGTACTCAAGATATCATAACAGCAATAAAGAATTTAGATTTATTCTTAAAAATCCCCGAACTAAAGGGAGCTCAGGCAAGAATGAATTCAAATGGTAAACCATTTTCCTATGTAGGTGGTTTCAATATGGTTTTTCAGCTTTTGCATCATAATAAAAAATGGGCATTTCGTGTTTGGCATGTTCCCATAGGAGAAAACAAAACCCGCTTTCAGCTAATTTCTAAATATTTAGGCACAAAGAGATTGCCTTATTTTGCAGATTTTATTTACGATGAAAAAGCTCTTTTAGTCAATGGTACTCTTGTAGATACCATTAGAATGGAATGGATTGATGGTTCATTACTAAAAGAATTTATTGAACAGAATTTAAGGAATAAAAAGAAATTAAAAACTTTTGCGGATGATTTCTTGAATATGTGTCAAACCTTGCATAAAAATCAAATTTCACACGGTGATTTACAGCACGGAAACATAATGATAGACAAAAAAGGAGATATAAAATTAGTTGATTATGACTCCATCTGTATTCCCGATATTGAAGGACAAAAAGAGTTGGTCACAGGCAAAAAAGGCTACCAGCATTTATCTCGCTTCAAAACATCACAAGCATCACTGAAAGCAGACTATTTTTCAGAGTTAGTAATTTATCTCTCTATTCTTGCTTTAATTGAAAAACCTGAATTATGGGAAAAACACCAA
>CAYFTB010000289.1:0-2211 GCA_964345875.1 uncultured Proteiniphilum sp. | reverse complement strand
TTTATCGGTGGTTTCATCTTCTTGCAGATTATGTTGTGGCAAACTCTCATGCAAATTTAGATCTGGTGAAAAAGATCAATCCTCTTTTGCCAAAACGAAAAATGAAAGTGATTTATAATATAGTAAATGTACCGGAAATTGAAGAGAGGGATAAAGTTTATCCTGACAAAACACATATTGTAGTGGCAGCAAGTTAC
This sequence comes from uncultured Proteiniphilum sp., assembly GCA_964345875.1. Taxonomy (GTDB): domain Bacteria; phylum Bacteroidota; class Bacteroidia; order Bacteroidales; family Dysgonomonadaceae; genus Petrimonas. The sequence goes on along the minus strand of CAYFTB010000289.1, from coordinate 2,014 downwards.
AGAGCCGTGAAAAACTTGGATGGATTGATAGAGGCAGTGATAACTTTGCCACAAGAATACAAGGATAAACTGAAGATAGATTGGTATGGTAATAGGGAGACACCTGAATATGCCGATGATATGAGTAATAAAATAATCTCAAATGGATTATCAGATATAATTAAAATGAATGCGGCGATACCAAATATATTTGAGAAATATATGGAGGCTGACTTTGTGGGCTTATTTAGCCATTACGAGGGTTTTCCAAATACAGTATGTGAAGCAATGGCTTTGGGAAAACCTGTGATTGTTACAAAAGTTTCGGATGTCCCCTACTTTATAAATGAAAATGAAAATGGTTTCTTGTGCGACCCTAATAGAAGCGAGTCAATAAAAAATGCTTTGATTAAAGCAATAGAAAGCAGCGATAGTGAAAGAAATAAAATGGGATCACTAAACAAGAAGAAGTCAATGGTAGAATTTGACAGAGATGTGATTATTGATGAATATTTGAAATTATTGGGGTATGAGTAGCAAGTGTAAAATATTAGTCCTCGGTTACTTTGGTTTTGCAAACAATCAATTAGATGGGCAGACTATTAAAACAAGAAACATATATAAGCTATTAGACCATAAGCAAAAAGAAGTTGAATATAAACTGTCCCATTTCGACACTCAAACTTTTCGTGCAAAGAAACTAAATGTTTTGAAAATGTTTCGAGAAGTGTGGAAAACTGATATCTTATTTTATATTGCAGCCCATAATAATCTGAAATACTTTTTCCCAATTATATATTTGATAGCTAAATTGAGAGGAATTCCTATTCACTATGTGGTTGTGGGAGGTTGGCTGGCTGAGTTTATTGAGAATAAACCTCTGCATATTAAGCTGCTAAGAAATATTGAAGGTATATATCCCGAGACTATTTATTTACTAAATCAACTACAAGATAAATACAGATTTAAGAATGTATATCAGTTACACAACTTTAGAATAGTAGAAGATGATAATGTAGAGAAATCTATATTAAAAGAAAGATACGAAACGGTAAAGCTTGTTTTTATGGCACGGGTACATCCAATGAAAGGGGTGGACTTGTTGTTTAATCTATCTGATGAGATATCTAAATTGAACAATTTAAATATTACTATAGATATTTATGGTCCTATCTTGGAGGAGTATAAGAATGAATTTGATGGAAAAGAGAAAAATTCATTAATAATAAAATACAAGGGTATTCTTCAACCTAATAAGATACAGGAAACATTAGCAAGCTATGACTTAATGTTGTTTCCTACAAAGTATTATACTGAGGGTTTCCCAGGTAGTATATTAGATGCTTATATGGCAGGAATTCCTGTTGTGGCAACAAAATGGAAATATGCTGATGAATTTATTGATAACAACGTTTCAGGCATTATTTCGCCATTTGATAATGATGAAGCATTTATTAATAATGTTGTGTCGATAATAAACAACACCAACAGAATAAATGAATTAAAGGAAGGCGCACAAAAACAGGCTATTAAATATAGCCCTGAGGTGGCTTGGGAAGTGATTAAGGAAAGAGTGTTTTTTAATTAATGATTTTTCACTTAACATAAAAGTTCAAAGTAAGAGTAGATATTTATTGTTTAACTTAGACTTATATTCTTATATTTGTAAAAACAAACTTAAAGCTGACGATTATGGAAAAAGAACTTTCGATTATTGAGCAATTACAATATTCTACAATAAGAATAGAGGGAAAAAATACTGATGGAAGCACTATCACTGGCACTGGTTTTTTTTACAATTTATTTGACGATTTGGGTGATGGATCATTCTACCCTATTATTATAACAAATAAACACGTTATTGAACCATTAGTTGAAGGTTCTTTGAATTTTACCCTCACTGATAAGGACGGAAACCCTGATGATAGAAGGAAGTTTAGATTTGACGTGACAAACTTCAAGGATTTATGGCAAATGCATCCTGACCCAGATGTTGATTTATGCGCTTCTCTTTTAGCACCATACTTACGTAGCT
>CAYFTB010000288.1:0-2216 GCA_964345875.1 uncultured Proteiniphilum sp. | reverse complement strand
AAAAGTTGGTGGAGCAACAAAAGCACCTGATTATTATCACTCTGCAAGCTTGCAAAGAGATTGAAATATGGGGAAGGTAGTGTATTTTTGTGGAAGTATTATAAATAAAGCATTTGTAAAACATATATAGAATAGCTAGTTTAATTGAAATATAATTGTATAATTTTCAATATTTAAGAGTTGGTGTGAAGTTAATCGAACGATGTAGATGAAGATTATTAAAATTAAATTCTTATATTTATTTGAAAACGCACAAGAAAACAATTTTATCAACAGCACGTTTAGAAGATATGCTTTCCTCGCCCTAAGATACCAAGGTAAAAAACAAAAGAACTAAATTTTCATCATTTTTCGGATATTATCGAACAATTATTTCTATATTTGCCATAAATTGTCAAATTATGTTGGATTCATTGGTTTCAATCGGAGATACTCTAAAGGAGATTAGAGAATTAAAGGGTTTTCAGTTACAGGATGTTGCTGAAAAGACTACAATAAACTACACTTCTTTAAGCAGAATTGAAAATGGGAAAAGATTGCCAACAAAAGAACAAATTTCATTATTAGCCCACTTTTATGATTACAATCAAACGGAATTATTGAAACTTTTAATAAGTGACAGAATCATTTATGAAATTCAAGAAGAAGAAATTGGGATGGAGGCTTTTATGCTTGCAGAGCAAAGAATAAAGTACGGAAGAACATTATTTGATGATTACGATAGCATCGAAAAATTCGAGTTACAAAGTCGGAGATATATCGGTAATAAGGCAAAATTAACTGATTGGATAATGGAGATTATTCAAAAGGAAACTACAAGTTTTGACACATTTATTGACATTTTCTCAGGTACCGGAATCGTCGCTCAAAAAGCAATGAATTTATATAAAAATGTGATCATCAATGATTTTCTTTATTCAAATAATGTCGTGTATCACGCTTTTTTCGATAAAAAAGATTGGGATAAAACTAAACTTATTGATATCGCTAATAATTACAACGAATTAAATGCTGATGAAATTGAAGAAAACTATTTTTCTAAAAACTTCGGTGGAAAATTTTATGAAAAAGATATTTCTAAAATAATTGGGTACATAAGAAAAGACATTGAAAGCAAAAGAAACAAGTTAAACCAAAAAGAGTATTCAATTTTACTTGCATCTTTAATATACACAATTGACAGATTAGCCAATACCGTAGGGCATTTTGACGCATACATTAAAAAGCCAATACAAAAACGTCCTCTGAATTTTAGATTAATCCAGACAAACGACTTTAACGGAGTTAAGATTTTCCAAGAAGATGCCAATAAATTAGCAGGAACTTTAAAAGGCGACATTGCATATATTGACCCACCTTATAATTCAAGACAATACAGTAGATTTTACCATATTTACGAAAATCTTATAAAATGGGAAAAACCTGAATTATTTGGTGTTGCTTTAAAACCCGAACCCGAAAATATGAGTAAATATTGTACGGTTAAGGCAAAAGATGCTTTTCAAAAATTAGTAAATGATTTGGACGTTAAATATTTGGCTGTTTCTTATAACAATACATATAAATCCAAAAGTAAATCATCAGCTAACAAGATAAAATATGAAGAATTAATTGAAGTTTTAGAAAGCGTTGGAGAAACTAAAGTATTTGAACAATCACATAAATTTTTCAACACAGGAAAAACTGATTTTAACGACCATAAAGAGTTTTTATTTCTTACAAAAAAATATAACTAATATGAAGAAGAAAACATATCGTTCCCCATTATTTTACGTCGGAGATAAATATAAACTCTATCCAAAAATAAGTAAATATTTCCCGAAAACGATAAATCGTTTTATCGAGCCATTTACGGGGGGTGGTTCTGTTTTTCTTAATGTAAAAGCTAACCAATATCTTTTAAATGATATTGATTCAAATGTGATTAGTATTCACAAATTCTTATCTGAACAATCTAAAAACCCAGACCAATTCTTTAATGATGTTTTTGAAGTCATTCAGAAATACAATTTATCGCATTCTTATATTAAGGATATTGTACCGCAGGAATTAAAAGATAAATGGGTTAAAACCTATTATGCCAAATTTAATAAAAAGGGTTTCAATAAATTAAAATCAGATTATAATTCAAGCAATAAAAAAGAAACTTTACATCTTTACTTAATGCTAATTTATGGTTTTAACCGAATGTTACGTTTCAATTCAAAAGGTGAATA
>CAYFTB010000287.1:0-2225 GCA_964345875.1 uncultured Proteiniphilum sp. | reverse complement strand
TAAATAGTATTTGTGCCTTTTGTCCTACGCAAGTCATCTATGAGTAGTCCATTTATTTTTGTGTCATATCCTGAATATTCTTTCATAAGTTTAATACTCGTTAAGGAATGTAATTACCAAATTTTGTTTGAATTACAGTAGGTAGCAATTGAATAGGTGAAGCCATACTGATGTGACCATTTGGATTTTCTTCATAAAAATTTTGCCTACTAATTGATATGCTTTTTCTTAAACCTTCCACAATCTCGTTAAAATGCCCATCTTCTATGTTATACAAAATTTTACACCAATATTTCAAACAATCCAATTTGTTGTCTTCCGTAAATTGTAAATGATAATAACCAACTCCCCAATCTCTCAAACCTTTAGTGTCCCAAAGTATTTCAAAAGATTTCAAATCGTTAACTTCATAGTCAATTAGATATTTGTTATTATAATCTATTCTTTGCTTTTTATTTGTTGTAAAAAATTTATCAATTAAGCCAAATACTAAAACAAATGGCAGTGCAATAATATAAGTGAGATAAAATATTATAGAGTAAATAATTGCTTTAAAAGGAGTCATCATTTTTTTTGTAACGTAGAAATCCTGCCAAAAGTGTTTTACAAATCCTTTAGGGCTAATTAATATTGGGGTCTTGTTCTTATAAAGTTCTTTTAATTGCTGTTCTAAAAGTTTCTTTCTAATGTTTAAAGAAAAATCAATACACTTTAATTCTTTTTCAGTTGCTTTCATTTAGTTCTGTTGTCTTTTTATGGTAACGCACAACGTTTTGCGGCTTTGCGAAGAAGCGGGTTTCAGAGCACAAAACTGTCAATAAACCACAAAAGTTGATGCGAGGTAGAATGTTCAATTAACCACTGAACCCGCTTTTTTGCAAAACCGCTGTTATGAGAAGTATTATTTTGTCTCATCATCTTTTGCTTCATTGTTTTTTAATAGATCTGCAATTATTATAGCTGGGGCCTCTTGTTCAATAACAAGTCTCTGAAATGCCGAGTAGATATCTTTGGAAGTATTATAGTGTCGTAACATTTGACCATGTGTTTCACTAGTATATAAAAGTGGTATTAACAAATCTCTTTTTTGATGATACTCTACATAATGACTATTCACATTCACTATAACAACTCCGTTATTCAGTAAATTATTGAAGTGTGCTGCAAGAATGAATAAATCAGTCGTTAACTCTGTAGGATAATTCTCCAATATTTTAACTCTACAATGAAAGCTACCATCATATATCAAGTAATAGAAAATTCCTCCTTGTTCATTACTGATTTCAAAAAGAGTCTCAATATATTTCTCCTTTTCATAGATTCCGTGTTTCCAGTCAGCATCGGTATGAAGTTTTTTTAATTCTTTCCACACAAGTTCTTCTTGTTTTTCGAAGCTGAGGGCTAATCGATAAATTCTTTGTAAATAAAATTTAATCTTGTTCATATTTTTGTCTCTGTATTATTTCTCATAACGGTCGGAAAATTGGCGATGGGCGGGGCTTTTAGCACCGTACTTAAATCAAAGAACATAAGTTGAATTTTGTACTTCTGTTGATACGAAGCCGGTCAGCCCGCCTATTGTCAATTTTTTTGTTATGGGCAGGTTTTTTATTATTACTTGTTGTTTATGGAGCATAGTGAAAATGTCCAATAATTTTATTATTGCTGTCAAAAAGTACAATCACCCAATAGGGGTCCCAAGCATCTGAATTTTTCTCTTTCAGTCCATACGTCAAAGTCATAGAATAAGCAATAATTGCTTCGTTATTGAAAGTTTTTAACCATTCAAAGGCTTCTTTGTTTTGTTTAAACGCATTAGGGTCATCATTAAAAATATTAGGATTTTCATAGTCCTCAATCAATTGATTTAGGTCAAATGCCTTCTTTTTCCCAAATTCAATAGAATGATAGTATTTAGGGTTCGTTTTTACAATAACATACGTTTCTACTTTCTTTTCTATTTCAGTCTTTCCGCTTTTTTCTATTGGCTGTCCACAAGCGTTAAGGAAAAAAGCTAATAAAATAAAAGTAAGGGTTTTTTTTACAGTCATATTTCTATTTGTCTTATTTTTCACCTACTCTTTTTAAGATTTTCGGTTTTCTCTTTTAAACTTGCCCATAACGTTTCGGGGCTTGGCGATAGTGGCGGATTTCGGAGCACAAAACTGTCAATACACCATAAAAGTTGATGCGAGGTAGAATGTTCAATTAACCACGTCACCCGC
>CAYFTB010000286.1:0-2229 GCA_964345875.1 uncultured Proteiniphilum sp. | reverse complement strand
ATCAGATGTAATAACAACCTCTCTCATATCATCAGCAACATCAAATATAGTCATTCCAACATTGTTGGGAGATAACCTAAACACTATTGGCAATTTATATATCACATTAACCTCATTACCTCTTTGTTTACCAGGAATCCAATTTGGCATTAATTCAATAATACGAATAGCCTCAGCATCCACAAGTGGATCTACTCCTTTATCTATTTCTAGGTTGACTATGCTACCATCTTTTAGTATTACCATACTACATACAACTCGTCCCTGAATCCCCTTTTTAATAGCTTCAGCAGGATAGTTCATGTTATCTTCAATATGCTTCATCATAGCATCTACTCCCCCAGGAAACTTGGGCATTTCTTCTGCTACTACAAATACTTCACTTACCTCTACATTTCGTTTCACTGGTGGTGGATCTTGAATTGTAGTATCATTAATGTCGTTCACTTTAACCTCCTCTGCACTTTGAGCCGCATTAATGCTATTTACACTAATCATCAAAAGCAATAAAGGTATTACTAACAAGTACTTCGCCAACTTGCGTAGAGGCGTTTTTGATTTGTTCATCATAATAATTCGTTGTTTTAATTGTGATACATTGAAGTTATTTACTACCTGAGCTGCAGTCTCATGATAAGTCAATTTTAATAAATGATATTGGTATTCACTTATATCTATACCCCGACCCAGAACCTTATTATCGGCCAAGTACTCTAAGTTTATAATAATCTCACGCTTTAATAGCCACACAAAAGGATTCCACCAAAAAATAATATTAATTGTAGCAATTACCATATTATCAACAGAGTGCCACTGCTTAACATGCGCTTGCTCATGCATAATTATTTGATTCAATTCTTCTTCAGTATGTTTTTGATTATTGATAAATATTAGTTTGAAAAAGGAGAAGGGAGTAATGTCCTTATTGACAATATATACTTCAGATTCAAAAACCTTTTGCTTGTTGCTACTTCTCCACATTCTGTAGATTGAGACAAGCTGAGTAATAAATCTCAAGAACATAATTAAGGCTATTGTTACAAATAAAATAACTGCTATCATTTGCCAATTATCAGCATTAGCATCTACTTTCAGATCATTTACAATAGTACTAATTACAGGCTGCTCCACTACAACCGAAACCTCTACATCGGCGCCTTCTTTAGGCTGTGGAGATAACCAAATACTACCCAAGGAGCTAATAGGCAAGAATGGGAAGAGAAGCGAAAATGCTACTGCAAAAAGAAAATAATATCGTCTTATGGTAAAGAAAGTATCTCTTTTAAGCAAGGCTACATATAACAGATAAAAGAGCGATATTACTGCATTTACCTTTAGTATGTATAATATTGTTGGTGACATGGTTGTTAAGCTTTAGATAATTGTTGAATCACATACCTACTTTCTCTTTTTGTTGTTTTCAATAAGTGCAATAATTTCCTCTAAATCTTCTGTGCTTATCTTTTGATCTTTAGCAAAGAAAGAAACGAGTTCCTTATAAGAATTATCAAAATAGCTTTGCACTACTCCCGACATAAAATATCTTTTGTAAGCAGCTTCAGTAATTATAGGCTCATAAACTTTTACGTTCCCAAACTTGCGCATCGATAGATATCCTTTGTCCTCAAGGTTCTTAAATATCGATGCTACTGTTGTGTATGGTGGAGCTGAATCACCAAGCCTTTCAACAACATCCTTAATGGCACACTGCTTAAGATGCCACACTTCTATCATTATATCTTCTTCTAAATGGGTTAATCGTATCATACTTTTCCAGCTTTAAGTTACATAACAATGCAAATATACTATTTTTTCGTAACAAACACCACATTTCGCAACAGCAACATGGTTAATGATTTATAAATATAATATATATACAAAATCAAATGAATAACGCAGCAACTAGATATACATATATTAACAATATAAGATGAGAGCAAATTTATGCACATGAAGCCTATTTTATATATAAAAAAATAGAAACTAATTGCGAAAACATATCTAGCTAAAAGCGTGATTACTGCGTCTATATTTATAGCATCCTTATGACAGCTTTATGGTAAGCTCATGCATGAATGGGGAATGAATTAGTGCAGATATAGGCATCTTTCAAAACTAAATCAGGTCTGGAATTAGATTTACATATAGTTAATTTAGCTACTGTCAGTGTTATCTAATATTAAATACGCAACTTATATTATACTAAATAAGAAACTATAAAGTTGGAGT
>CAYFTB010000285.1:0-2250 GCA_964345875.1 uncultured Proteiniphilum sp. | reverse complement strand
GAGTTTAACTATTTGGTGGAGCGATCGAAAGCGGTTATAACAGATTCGGGAGGTATCACGGAAGAAACCACTGTGATGGGAGTGCCTTGCATGACGCTTCGCGACAACACGGAACGCCCCGAGACCATTACAATGGGTACCAACGAGTTGCTGGGGACTGATCCTAAGGCCATTGAACCTGCCATGCAGAAACTATTTGCCGGTGAATGGAAAACCGGGGGAGAAATTCCGTTGTGGGACGGTAAAACGAGTGAAAGAATTGTGGAGGCTTTGCTGAGTATGTGATATGAAAGATAAGCTATTGAAAATTGTCAGAACACTTGGCGTTGTACCGAGACTTGGATATTGGAATGTTGGCTATGTTTTTTATTACAGATTGTCGCTCAAATCCGGCTTAAGAAAAAGACGTTTTAAATTATCAGAAATAGAAAAAGGAGATTTGTTTACCGCAATGGATACGAATCATCCATTGAATGATGATTTAATCAAGTATAAAGAAGATATTTTCAAAAAAGCTGACAATATTCTGAAAGGTGAATTTATCTTTTATCATTTTCACAAGTTCAAATTCGAGGAAATACCTGACTGGTTTTATGATCCGTTTTCGGATAAAACATTAAATGGAAAGATATGCAATAAACACTGGACGGAAATAAATGAATTTGATTTAAACACAGGTGATATCAAAAACTTATGGGAAATATCACGATTTGATTGGGTTACTGATCTCGCTCGCGCATACTCGTTGAGTAATAATAAAATCTATTTGAAGAGATTGAATTTACTTCTTGCGGACTGGATTGAAAAAAACCCAATCAATAGAGGTGTTAATTGGAGGTGTGGGCAAGAAACTTCTATAAGGATAATGAAGCTCTTTTGGGCCTCTTCAATGATGAATCAAACCAAAAAGATTTCGGACAATCTTTTTGATTTGATTTTCGAACACTTAAAAAGAATAGAAAAGAACATCCAATATGCTGTTGCACAGGACAATAATCACGGAACATCTGAGTCAGCGGCTTTATATATAGGATCGTGCTGGCTCTCTGCACAAAACAGTTCTAAAAGTTTAGAAAATAACAAAACGCTTCGAAGATTTAGAAACAAAGGCCGGAAAATACTGGAGAATAGAATCAAACACTTGATTCTAGAGGATGGCACATTTGCGCAAAAATCAGTCAATTATCATCGTGTGGTAATAGATACCATCTCTTTTGTATTATTGGGGATGAGAGAGTTTCAGGAAAGACCTTTTAATCAAAAGATAAATGATAAATTATATAATTTGGGGTATTGGTTATTGCAAATGGTTAGCAATGATAAAGGAGAAGTCCCAAATATTGGGGCGAATGATGGTGCTATGTTCATGACACTGCATTCTAAAGATTATCGAGATTACAGACCTGCTTTGCAATTGTATTTTGCTTTGCTGATCAATCAGAAAATATGGGATAATAATGAATTGGATGAGCCATTGCTTTGGAGTGGGATAAATGCGAAACGGTTGACAGCAATTAGCAATGAAGATTTTCCAGTTACTGGATTTAGAGATAATGAATTTGTGCAGATCAAAAATGAAGATATGATTCTGAGAGTATTGTCAACTCAGGATAATTTCAGACCAGACCAGGCTGTGATGCATATAGATCTTTTTTATAAGGATAAAAATGTGATTGTTGGCTCCGGAAGCTTTTCTTACAACTCAAAAGAGTCTTCTTATTTTAATTCAATAGAGTCTCATAACTGCATGCAGTTTGCAAACGATGAACCAATGCCTAAGATTAGTAGATTTTTGAACGGCAACTGGATTAAAGTGAAAACCAATGGAATTGAAGAAAACAATGAAACTATCAGCTGGAGCGGTCATTACTTAGATTATAGAAACAACTTTCATAAACGTTCCGTTAAAATGTATAAGCAAAGAAATATGATAGAGGTATTGGATGAATATGAATCCAATAATGATAATGAATTAAAAACTTTACGCTTTCATTTAGACCAAGAATATTCAAAATTTTTGTCTTTTACTTGCTTTGATGCGAACGACAAGAAAATAGAATCATCTTTGAAAAATGGTTGGCGGTCTTTGTACTATATGAATAAATCGGAAGTTGATGTAATGGAGTTTGCATCGGATTGCAAAAAGGGGGTATTCAGAACGATAATAAACTTAAAATAATAACTTACACTATGAAAATTCTGTATTTTCATCAATACTTTACTACGCCGAAACATGGAGGTGGAATTAGA
>CAYFTB010000284.1:0-2253 GCA_964345875.1 uncultured Proteiniphilum sp. | reverse complement strand
TGAAGCTAAAGATAGTTCATAAGGAGTCGCCTGACAGGCGTGGAATTGATGTGGGTTTATTATATAATCCAGACCTATTCACACTTGAGAGTTACAAAGTTCATCCGTTTGTTATGCCAAGCAACCCCGACTACAAAACACGCGATCACTTATTGGTTAGTGGATGGCTTGCAGGCGAAAAAATCCATGTGATTGTTAACCATTGGCCTTCAAGATATGGGGGCAAGAAGTCATCTATTTTAAGAGAGACAGCAGCGGCATCGGTTAACTTAATAACTGATTCAATATTTGCAATAGAGCCTGAAGCTAAAATCATTATAATGGGTGACCTCAACGATGACCCACATGACAAAAGCGTGAAGAAGGTATTAAATGCTAAGAATAAGCAGAAAGATGTGAAGCCACAAGGCTTATATAATCCAATGTGGAATCTATACTCACAAGGAATTGGCTCACTTGCATATCAGGGTAAATGGAGCTTGTTTGATCAAATTATCATTTCGCACGACCTATTAGGTAATGACTATTCATCTTTAAAATATTGGAAAGCTGAAATTTTCAACAAAGATTTTCTTATACAGAAAGAGGGTAAGAACAAAGGATACCCACTCAGAACATTCTCGGGAGATACCTTTATTAATGGTTATAGCGACCACTTCCCCGCATTAATATATTTATTGAGAGAGATTTAATAACATTTTGGTAGAAAAGATAAAATGATAAAGCCTGACAGAATTTATTTTTGTTAGGCTTTATTTATCATAAGCTCATATTGAATATATTGCTAATTAAACTACCTTTGTTTTACTAATCAAAAAGCTACTTATGCAATCACTACCTCTATTGACTCTATTTGGCAATTTAGAGCAGTTAGACTCTATAAAATTAAACTTCGATCAAAGCTCACTCAACTTAATGAATTTGGCTATTGCGTTCATAATGTTTGGTGTTGCCTTGGGTATTCGTCCACGACACTTTAAGGATATAGCATTAAATCCCAAACCTGCAATTGTGGGTTTGATTTCCCAATATATTTTATTGCCTGCTCTCACCTATATATTAGTACTTTTAATAAAGCCAAGTACTGCAGTAGCTCTGGGGATGATATTGGTAGCCTCTTGTCCTGGAGGCAACGTATCCAATCTTATTTCGGCCTTGTCAAAGTCTAATATTGCACTTTCAGTAAGTCTTACAGCCGCATCCACAGTATTGAGCTTATTTATGACTCCTCTCAACTTCGCATTTTGGGGTGGCATGTATGCAAGCAAATCACCACTATTAGTCCCAATCTCGATTGAACCAGTTGAGATGTTTCGTACAGTATTTATCATTCTAGGTATTCCTGTGATTTTAGGTATGTTTATTGGTATGCGATTTCCAAAACTTGTCAATAAAGTTGAGAAATATGTTCAAGTATCTTCAATAATATTCTTTATTGCATTTTTGGTGGGTGCACTTGCAGGAAATTTCGACCTATTTCTGAAATATATTCACTTCGTATTTTTCATTGTTCTTTTGCATAATGGAATTGCTTTCATTAGTGGATATGTTTTTTCGAGAACCATGAAAATTAGTAGATATAATGCACGAACAATATCTATTGAAACAGGAATACAAAACTCAGGACTTGGCTTAGCTCTTATTTTCAATCCGCGAATATTTCCACCAGAATTGGAGCTAGGAGGTATGGCATTTATTGCAGCATGGTGGGGAATATGGCATATTGTTGCAGGATTGTCACTTGCATATTATTGGAGAAGAAGAGAAGTAATAGCTTCTTAACTATCGTAACTTAAAAGATATGATATACAGATGGGATCCACGATATTCTATAGCTAAATTCTTTACCGATTCGGCAATAAGAATCAATTTTAGCACGCTTGTATATTCAGGAAAAGAGAACATACCTGATGATGTACCCTTGGTTTTTGCACCCAATCATCGCAATGCTCTCATTGATGCGTTGCTTCTAGTGTATGCAAGCCCTCATAGCAAGCAGATTGTATTTCTTGGCAGAGGAGATATATTCAAAAAGAAGTTTATTGCATGGTTGCTAAAGGGTTTTAGAATAATACCTGTATTTAGAATCAGAGACGGAAAAGATAATTTAGGAAAAAACAATGAAATCTTTGATATCGCAGGAAAAGTATTGAAAAACCAAAATCCAATAGGGATATTTCCCGAAGCCAATCACAATCCTAATCAATCTCTTTTACCTGTAAAAAAAGCAGTCCCAAGAATTGTATTACCTAC
>CAYFTB010000283.1:0-2254 GCA_964345875.1 uncultured Proteiniphilum sp. | reverse complement strand
GTAATAACAATATCAATATTGTTGCCTCCATATCTGATTGAGTTCTCTACCATATTTCTAAAAATAGAAGTTAACAGATTTTTATTACCTTTTAAATTAACTTTTTCCGAAATATCCCATGACATTTTTATATTTCTTTCTTTCAAAGCATTAGAGAAGTCTGACATTACAAGGTATAGAATCTCACTTATCTGAACTGTCTCTACTCTAAATGAGTGGGGCACTTCTTCCATCTTAGTAATAAGGCTCATATCCTGCATCAGCTCAGATAAGACAATAGTTTGATTGTAAGCTTGTTTTGCAAAATATTCTTTTTGACTCTGACTAATATCACACTCCGTAATTGTTTCAAGATATCCCCTGATGCTGGAAATAGGTGTTCGAAGTTCGTGAGCGATATTCCCAGTTATTTCTTGTTTTAGTTTTCTCGTCCTCTCCTGTTTAGTTATGTCATTAAGAATAATCTCAAACCCTTTATCTTCAAAAATATTAATTCGTAGTGAGAATATCTTTCCATGTTTTTGTATCTGAGTTTCGTAATAATTATCTTCATTAGAAGAAAGAAGCTTATTAACTTCATAGAAAGTTTTATCAATAAAAATAATCTTCGGCTCACTTATTGGCTCCTCAGATAATATATTGAGGTATCTTATAAATAGTCCATTATAGAACTCTACATCTCTATTTTCAGAAAAGAAACATATACCCTCTTCCGAGCTGTGCACATGCTGCAAAAGCTTTTCACGCTCCAAGTCCATTTTCTTCTTGCTATCTTTCAACTGTTGAAAATTTTCGGTAATTTTTGTTCCAATTTCCCCCAATTCATCCCTTGGGAAAGTAAATTTCAAATAATCATCTGTTTCAAAAGACATTACAAAATCTCGTAATTGACTTATTGATTTGCTAAATCGTCCCGTTATAGCATTAATCAAAACAAGCATAACAGCAAAAAACACAAGAACAAAATAAAGAAACAAATTGTCTTCTTTTAAAAGGAGCTTCGTTTTGCTATCATAAGGCATTGCTACACGAATAAAGTGGCTTTCATACTTTTTTGCATAATAGAGATACGCATGTTTAGTTGATTCTGAAGTACGGATTATTGAGCCAAAAGTGTTTTTTGAAGCTAATTCTATTTCTGGTCGCTCAGAGTGATTTTGCAAGTCACTAAAATTTCCAACAGTATTGTCATAACTAACAATACCTTGAGAATCTACAATCGTGAGGCGAATATTGGAAGGCAAGATTTTGATAAGACTATCCGCAACTTGCTGTTGGGTCATATTATGACTAGAAACTAATGCGGAATTCATTATATCAGCATAAGCATTTAATTTTTCTTCTAAGGCTACTCTTTTAAAATGTTTTTCTCGAGATTGCTCAAACACAACTATTCCTGTAGTAAAAACTGCAAATGTGAGAGCAAAATAAAAAAAGAGTCTTTTTCTATAATTTAGCCTCATAAGGATGATGAATTAAACCTATAACCATATCCAATTTTATTCGTAATCAAAAAAGCATAATCACCAAGTTTCTTACGCAGACGTGTGATATGGACATCAACTGTTCGCTCAGTTATATACTGCTCTTCTTTCCAGACAGCATTAATTATCTCATCTCGCGAAAAAATCCTATCGGGATTAGTTGCAAGATAAGTGAATATTTCATACTCCGTTTTTGTAAATGGAATAATTTCTCCACTTATAGTTATCTCTTTCAATTCAAGATTTACCTCTAATTCTTCATAAACAAGCTTTTTATCTTTACTGATACTTGTTTGAGATTTATTTTGTCTTTTAATAACAGCTTTGATTCGTGCTATGACCTCCTTTATTGAAAATGGCTTTGAGATATAATCATCACCACCAACCGAAAAACCAGTTAGCATGTCGTTTTCGGTATCTTTAGCAGTCAAAAAAACAATGGGGATTTGGTTTCCCTCTGCACGCAAACACTCAGCTAATTTATAGCCAGACATTCCATTCATCATAACATCCAATAATATAAGGGAATAATCACACGATAACTTTTTTAATGCATCTTCAGCTGAATACACGCTTTCTACATCAAAGCCTTCATTTCTAAGATTGAATTCAATAATCTCGCAAATATTTGCGTCATCATCAACAATTAGTATTTTGTTTGTCATAATCAATAAATCAGTTCGATACAAAATTAATTAGAAACCTCAACATTATATTAATTTATTTACTTATTTTTCCCAGCATGCTTCAATACTTTGGCATCAACATAA
>CAYFTB010000282.1:0-2258 GCA_964345875.1 uncultured Proteiniphilum sp. | reverse complement strand
ATAGGTTATTGGCAGCTGATTAATGCTGTTGATAGGTTTGTTGTTTATGACGATGTGCAATACATTAAAGGGGGATGGATTAATAGAAATAACATAATAGTAAACGGACAGAAACAATTAATAAACTTATTACTTAAGGGTGCAAGTCCCAATAAGTTAATAAATGAGATAGAAATTCAAGATAATCAAAACAAGCTAATTAAAACGATTGAATTAAACTATAAAAAGGCACGTAATTTTAGCAAAGTATATCTTGAGTTTATTAAAATAATGGAATTTGAAAATAAAAATTTAGGGGAATTTTTAAAAAACAGTATTCAATTGCTTTCTGATTATTTATTAATCGACACAGAGATAGTTCTATCCTCTGACATTGATAAAAATGAAGAATTGACAGGAAAAGATAAAGTAATCGCATTATGCAAAGAATTGAATGCAACGCATTACATAAACGCTATTGGAGGTCAAGAATTATATAATAAAAATGATTTTGCAAAAGAGGGTATTCAATTGAGTTTTATTAAAACACTGCCCATTGAATATAAACAGTTTAATAATGAATTTATACCCAACCTGTCAATAATCGATGTGTTGATGTTTAATTCGGTGGAGGAAATAAAAGAAATATTAGATAAATATGAATTAGTTTAAAAGAAAATAATGTAATCGAAACGGACTTCTGGGTGAAAGAGGGTAACAAAGTGAACATTTTAATGCTACTAATGATGCCATAGGCACTTTAGTCTTGCGATTTGATACTAAGGATCGGTTGCAAACTGCAATGAAAGAGAGAGATGAATTAGTAAAAGTGGTGGTGAAGTGAAATATATAAAATCACAACAAATATAATTATGAGCAATCTTATATTATTTGGAGCGACAGGCGCAATTGGTGCTTATACTGCATTAGACTTAAAAAATAGAGGACACAATGTCATTGCAGTAGGTAAAAGAGATAATGATAATGGTTTTTTTGAAGACTATGGAATTCAATACTTGTCAATAGATATAACAGACAAGAATAGCTTTAATAAATTACCAAAGAATAACATAGATGCTGTAATCCATTTTGCTGGTGCTATGCCTGCAAACATGGTAGGTTATAATCCAAAAAGTTATGTAAATACGATTATTGAAGGAACTTTGAATGTTTTAGAATATATGAGAGAAAGTAGTATTGATAAAATAATTTTCTCTCAATCAATCTCAGATATATTACATCTTTTTGGTTCAAGAGTACCTATAAAGGATGATGTTTATAAGGAGTTTCCTTTAACAGGAGATCATTCTGTCTATTCTATTTGCAAAAATACAGCTGTTAACTTAATTGAACATTACTATTATGAACACGGCATTAAAAGATTTATTTTAAGACTTCCTACTATATACCTATATCATCCTAATATATATTATCATGTCGATGGGAAAAAACGTGTGTTAGGATATATGAAATTAATACTAAATGCATTAAAAGGCGAAAATATTGAAGTTTGGGGAAACTCTGAAAATATTAAAGAAATGGTTTATATTAAAGACTTCACGCAATTAGTTAGTTGTTGTGTGAAATCTAATTTGGATGGTGGCGTATTCAACGCTGGATCTGGATTTGCAATACCATTCAAAGAACAAATAAATTATATAATTGATATATTTAGTCCTGCAGAAAAAAAATCTGAAATTATTTACAAACCAAACAATCCGAGTTCACCTCAATTTGTGTTAGATATAAATAAAGCTAAAAGAGAACTTGGATACTCCCCAAAGTATGATTGTTATAAATTGTATGAAGATTTTAAAGTTGAGATGGAGATAGAGCCATTTAAAAAACTGTGGGGTAAAATGGAGGATTATATAAATGAGTAAAAATTCAACACCTTTAGTAAGCATTTCATGCATAACCTATAATCATGCTCCATTTATTCGTGAGTGTTTAGATGGGTTCTTGATGCAAAAAACCAATTTTAGTTTTGAAGTGCTTATACATGATGATGCTTCTACCGATGGAACAGAAGAAATCGTAAGAGAATATGAAGCCAAATATCCTGATGTTATTAAACCTTTATATGAAGAAGAAAATCAGTGGGTTAAAGGTCGAAGAGGTTCCGCTGTTTTTAACTTTCCTCGCGCCAAAGGCAAATACATCGCCCTCTGCGAAGGCGACGACTACTGGACAGATCCACTGAAATTGCAGAAGCAGGTAGATATAATGGAGGCTGATGAGGAGTTGATGGGAGTAGCGACTAATTCAGCAGTAGTGGA
>CAYFTB010000281.1:0-2286 GCA_964345875.1 uncultured Proteiniphilum sp. | reverse complement strand
CAACTAAACAACTTGCCGAAGCTCTACCTCAACTCCCTCCAATGCAAATAAGCCCCGAAGGATACCTACAAGAGTGGCTTGAGGATTACAAAGAGGCTGAACCTCAACACAGACACGTATCTCACCTATACGGTTTGTACCCCTCTAATCAAATTTCGCCAAACACCACACCTGAGCTTGCGGATGCGGCTCGCGAAACGCTAAATAGACGTGGTGATGGAGGAACAGGATGGTCACGCGGCTGGAAAGTAAACTTTTGGGCACGACTTCAAGATGGCAACCGTGCATATAAACTTCTACGAAGCCTTCTGCAACCAGCAATGAATAGCGAACTTAAAACAATAGGTGGTGGCACCTACCCTAACCTATTCTGTGCTCATGCTCCATTCCAAATTGATGGAAACTTTGGAGGAACATCAGGCATTGCAGAAATGCTTATCCAAAGTCACGATGGATACATTGAAATATTGCCAGCATTGCCCGATGTGTGGAAAGATGGCAGCTTTAAAGGATTACGTGTAAGAGGAAATGGTGAGATAGATGCCAACTGGAGCAACAATAAACTCTCTGCATTCACCCTCAAAGCAGATATGAATACTACATTTACAGTAAAAGTACCTGCATATGCTACGTCAATGAAAATTAAAGGTGCTGATGCTCCTATCACTAATGGATTTATTGAAATAGAACTAAAAGCAGGTGAAAGCGCAACTGTAGAGTTGGCATAAAAAACTTTAGCCAAATAAATAAAGAGCCGTTAGATTGAGTTGATCAATTTAATGGCTTTTTTAACCTTGTCAAGCTCTATCTTCAAATATATCTAACAGAAATAGACAACATAAACATTGAATACAATAGGGATATTATCACACATTTTAATGATATTCTAAAGTTGACTAAAAAAGAAGATATAAATGAATCTGTCCACATTCTGAACTTTAACTATACATCTACAGCAAAAAAATACTTTAATAGTAACTGGATTGAAAGTGAGGGATACAATTACGAAATTAATGATATACACGGTAGACTTAATGATGAAAAAAATCCTATGATATTTGGGTATGGAGATGAAACTGGAACTATTCACCACGAGATTGAAGATTTAAATGAGAACGAGTTGACACGAAACATTAAATCCTTTCATTACTTACTATCTTCTAACTACCAAGACTTATTTGATTTTATTGAGAGTGGAATATTCTCAGTATCAATTATGGGGCACTCTTGTGGTTTGTCAGACAGAGTCCTATTAAGCAATATTTTCCAACATAAAAACTTGAGCGAAATTAAGCTACACTACCATAAGGTTGATGAAAGAAAAATGACTTTTTTAAAAGAACTCAAAACATATCAAGGCATTTTAACAGCGATTCGAAACACTTGATGAGGTATAAGGTTGTGCCTTTTGAAAAATGTTCTCCATTAGTAAAGCCGAGTATATAAGGCAAATGTATCAGCGTGTATGTGATTATTAATAACTTAAAGTACTGATTTATGAGTTTGTTTCGATTAGATCCTAGAGATGATGTAGACTCCTTTATGGATGATAACTACTCCCTGTTTACATCAAGTTATGAGAGTAGGATTGATGACTTAGAGTCAAATATTAAATATTCTATAGTAGTGAATAAGGAAGCATCTAAGCAGCATTATGAAAATATTATGTCGATTTCTGATGTGTTTGGTAATGTAAATATGATTCAAATAGATCTACTCACAGTAGGATATTATTTGCTATATGAAAAGCGTGTCCTACCTAAAATGTATTTTGCACGTCAATTAGCATTGTTAATCTATGAAGCGTTGAAGTCATTTGAAAGATTTAGAGGGACTTTTCGTAAGGCCTTAAAGCAGAATGATAATGATTCGTTTATCGATTCACTAAAAAAGCAATCAGAAGAGAATAAAAACAAAGCTATAGAATTTGACGCCAGATATAAAGATTATTTAGGGAAAATAAGACATGCTACAATAGCTCATAGGAATCCTTACTTTGAAAAGCAGATTAACATAATGATGGAGACAGACCCTTATGTTATATTTGGACTGTCAATGAAGTTTGAGTTAATCACCAACGACTTAAATGATATCTTAAAATCATATTTATCGAGGTTTGTTGTAGGTTCAGTAAATCTATAACTGTCTAAATGGCTGGTCTTTTATATACTTAGCATGTGTTGTAATCAAACATAAAAAGCGAACCAATGTATTTCTACACCAATTCGCTTAATCTCTTTAATTCGCCAACTTCCTTTCGACTTTCTTTCTGTCGGGATGACAAGA
>CAYFTB010000280.1:0-2290 GCA_964345875.1 uncultured Proteiniphilum sp. | reverse complement strand
TAATAGGTGCTTCAATAGGAGTGGTACGTTTTCTAGGAAACAATGAAAAAAACACATATCCTTTCTTACAATCTCGAAGTTGCTTATTCAATTCTTATATTAACTATGACCTTATTATCTATGGTGCAATGCGAAAAAAGGGAGTATTTCCTGAAGATTCAAATCCAATTCTTGTGCCAGGGTCTTTTGCTATTGCAGGACTAAACTTCAATCCATTGTATAATTTCAGTAAATACTTTCGCGCTGGCCCTTCACTAGACTTTCAGTACGATGAAAGTGCAAATATAGGAAAGTATATTGCAAATGATTATATTCCAAACTACCCAGAAGATCTTAAGTTTTATAGACCTCCATTCAGAGAGCAGTTCTCTGTAGGACTCTCATTGCGTGCAGAAATTGTAATGCCTATTTTCTCAATCAACCTTGGTATCGGTAAGAACTTTATCTGCAAAGGTGATGACACAGACTCATTTTATCAGACTTTTGTATTAAAGACCAATATTACGAATAATATTTTCTTGCATACAGGGTATCAACTTTACCGCTTCAAGGATCCCAACAATCTTATGCTAGGACTTGGTTATAGATTCAATGCTAAATAAGTCAAAACCATAGAAACTAATAATAGCACGTATTTTATTCAAAAAGCAAATTGTATTTGCCCACGTGAATACAAACTATAAAACATATAGCTATTTCTGGAAAGAACTGACTAATTATTTGTTATAGTAAGCATCAAGAGCCTCTCGTGCAGCAACAAAAGAGCTTTTTTGTGTTGACAGAACTTCGTCCTCAAGAAGTGGCATAAGATTTTCAATCTTAGTATTTTGATAAAAGTCATTTCTCAACTTTTCATTTATTGTTTCATACATCCAATACTTTGCCTGCTTGTTTCGACGAATTTCGAAATAGTTATTATCTTTCACAAAGTCGATATATCTGAATATCATATTCCATACCTCGTTAATACCTATCGAATAAAATCCTGAATAGGTTAGAACTTCAGGTGTCCAGCCAGATTCAGCCATTGGAAATAGATGTAGAGCATTCTGCAATTGACGCTGAGCCATTTTTGCTTTTCTCACATTATCTCCATCAGCCTTATTTATAATAATTCCATCAGCCATCTCCATAATGCCTCGTTTGATTCCTTGCAATTCATCTCCTGTACCTGACAACTGAATAAGCAGGAAGAAATCAACCATTGAGTGAACAGCAGTCTCAGACTGCCCCACCCCTACTGTTTCCACAAATATATAATCAAATCCAGCGGCTTCACATAGAATGATCGTTTCACGCGTTTTACGGGCAACCCCACCTAAAGATCCTGCCGAAGGTGAAGGACGAATAAAGGCGTTTTGCTGTACAGATAATTTTTCCATTCTTGTTTTATCCCCAAGAATACTACCTTTTGTTCTTTCGCTTGAAGGGTCTATTGCCAACACTGCAAGCTTATGCCCCTTATTTATCAGATGTATTCCAAAAGCATCAATAGAAGTACTTTTTCCAGCCCCAGGCACTCCAGTAATACCTACTCTTACAGAATTGCCTGAATATGGCAAGCATTTATCAATAATAGCCTGAGCTATCTCTTGATGTTCGGGTCTCGCACTCTCCACCAAAGTTACAGCCTGACTTAAAATAGATATATTGCCAGACAATATACCTTCTACATATTCTTCTATAGAAAGTCGCCGTCTCCGAACTTGTCGGTTTTGACGCAAGTATGGATTAATGCTAGGGGGCTTTTGAACACCTTTATTTACATTTAAGCCTTGATATTTGGGATCGTTTTCAGGATGAGTCATAACATATAAATTTAAAAAACCGAATAAAGTCTTTTCACAAAGATACTTTATTCGGTCAATATTTTAAAACCTAAAGCAAATTATATTAAACTGCTTATTGTTGTCTAGCTTTGGGAGTAACACGTCCTGATATTGTAAGAACAAAAACCGAATCAGGAACATTTGTATATACAGTTACATTTTTTCGGAAGTTTCCGGGGCGTGCTATTGTTGAATATTTAACATCAATCTTCCCTTTTTTGCCTGGCAAAATAGGCTCCTTGGTATATGAAGGAGTTGTGCATCCACATGACGCAGAAACACGTTGAATGATAAGAGGCTTATCACCTGTGTTTGTAAACTCAAACTGAGTAGCAACTGCTCCTATTTCTTCTTTAATAGTTCCAAAATTATGTACTTTCTTATTAAACTTTGCATTTGGTGATGATTGTGCAAATGCTAAACCTGTTAACAATACACTAAACATCAGTGCTAAACTAATT
>CAYFTB010000279.1:0-2298 GCA_964345875.1 uncultured Proteiniphilum sp. | reverse complement strand
ATTGTGGATCAAAATATTGTGTCGGTTGCTTAGGTCGAACTCACGTTAATTAATTTATTTACAAGTATTCTTTTTTTCTTTTTGCCATTCTCTTTTGTCTTTGGGCAAGATGTTGTAATTCCAATTGAAACAGAGAATGTCGTTACTGTTCTGAAAACAGATGAACACAATCGCCTTAAAATTAGCTTTTTTGGTAAATCACTTTCTAACACCTCAGATTATGAACGTATCGGTCAAGGATTTAATTTTGTATCAGAGGGAGCAAGTTCAAATAATAATGCATTTACTGTTGCAGGAATAGATAATAATTATGTAGAGCCAGCTATTGCTGTTGTACACGCAGATGGCAATAACTCATTAGATCTTTTGTATGAAAATCATACAGTAACAAAAACATCAGATGGTGCTACTCTAACAAAGATTGAGCTTAAAGATCCAGCATATCCTTTTTTTGTGGATCTGTTTTATAAAGCTTGGCCAGAAAATGATGTTATCGAGCAGTGGAGTGTAATCAGACATACTGAGAAAAGTAATGTTTTGCTTAACAAATATGCATCAGCAAATCTATATTTAAATAATAAGGATTATTACCTTACTAGCTATATTGCTTCTTGGACTAAAGAAATGCAGCCTATAGAGACGCAGTTGAGACAAGGGATGCATACAATCGAAAGTCGTCTTGGAACTAGAGAAAATATGCATACATCTCCTAACTTCATGTTATCATTAGATGGGAAATCAACCGAGCAAACTGGTACAGTAATGATTGGACAAATAGCATGGGGTGGAAACTTCTCAATGCAATTTGAAACAGATGTAAATAAAAATTTACATATTGTTGCTGGAATCAATCCTTATCAGTCGGCATATAGCTTAAAGCCTAATACGCCTTTCGAAACTCCTAGATTTATTTATACTCTTTCTTTTGAAGGCAAAGGCAAAGGTAGCCGTAATTTGCAGACATGGATGAGAAAACATAATCTTATGGATGGTGAGGGCGAACGATTGACACTGCTTAATAACTGGGAAGCAACTTATTTTGATTTCGATCAAGATAAACTAGTTAGTTTGTTTGATGGAGCCAGAGAGTTGGGCGTAGATATGTTCTTATTGGATGATGGATGGTTTGCGAATAAATATCCACGTAATGATGATACTACTGGATTGGGTGACTGGGATGTAAACACTAAAAAACTTCCTGATGGAATTCCTTTCCTTGTGCGCGAAGCAGAGAAGGAAGGTGTTAAGTTTGGAATATGGATTGAGCCAGAAATGGTTAGCCCAAAGAGTGAACTTTATGAAAAGAAACCTGATTGGGTAATAAAGCAGGAAAATAGACCCGAGATTTACTTTAGAAATCAGCTAGTACTTGATTTGTCGAATCCTGAAGTACAAGATTATGTTTATAAAATTGTAGATGACTTGTTAGTTGAAAATCCTACTCTTGCATTCTTGAAGTGGGATTGTAATTCACCTGTATTCAATGGGCACTCAAAATATCTAGAACGTAAAAAGATGCCTCAATCACATTTATATGTAGAATACTCAAAAGGTCTGATAAATGTGTTAGAAAGAATACGTGCTAAATACCCTTCAGTTCATATGATGTTGTGTTCAGGTGGTGGCGGTAGATCAGATTATAACTTGTTGAAATACTTTACTGAGTTTTGGTTAAGTGATAATACTGATCCACTAGAGCGTATATTCATGCAATGGTCTTATTCTTATCATTATCCAGCTATCGCAATGTCTAGCCACGTTACAGACTGGAGCAAAGACAGATCTCTAAAATATCGTATTGATGTTGCTTCAATGGGCAAGTTAGGATTTGATATTCGTGCAGATGAACTTAGCGAAAATGATATGAAATTCGCAAAGAGTACAATAGAGAATTATGACAACTTTAAGGATATTGTTTGGCATGGCGAAATGTACCGCCTTGTTAATCCATACGAAAATGATATGGCATCACTAATGTACGTTGATGAGCAGAAAGACAATGGAGTAATGTTTAATTATCTAACAAATTGGAGATACTCTGCTGAGTCTAACAAGCGTCCAATAAAACTTCAAGGATTGGATAAAGATAAGACTTACAGATTGACAGAAATCAATCTTTATGATAACTCAGATAACACTATTAATAATCAAATAGAATATTCAGGCGAATTTTTGATGAATGTTGGATTTAATCCTATGGTAAGTAGTTATAGAGGTAGTGTAGTAATAAAAATTGAGTCTGTAAGATAGATTGACAAATTGGCATCTCACTTTAATGTCTAACTGAGATAGCTCATA
>CAYFTB010000278.1:0-2301 GCA_964345875.1 uncultured Proteiniphilum sp. | reverse complement strand
ATATACTAAAATGGTGTTTCCATAGTGATTGAATGCTATTGAAATGCCGTTTGATTGAATCTTTCCTTTGCCCTAAATATATAATATGAGTAAATTTGCAGCTCGCAAATAAAAACGATGATATCACGGTATGTATAACTAACTTTTATCATAGATTTTTATTGTTTTATTAAATTAAAGTTGTATTTTTGTTCACAATTACATCTTGTTCACGAATAATGAACAGGGGTGTATAATGAACAAACAATTCTTAATATGAAACAGCCTAAGAGTAAATCTTCACCTAAGAAGATAAGTGGCGTGGTATCTCCTGACATAATGGGATACCATAGGGCATTAAATAAAAAAACCTTCGAATGAAAAATACTGATATAGTATATAGAGCTTTAAATACATTAGAAAATGAAATCCCAATAAAATGGGATTGGAAAAGTATTGCTATTTATGATAATAGAGGTATTGATGGTTATTTGACCTTAGTGATAAATGGTCAAAGATTAAACTTTGATGTAGCAATCAAAAAAGAAATGAATAACCACCAGTTATTTAATCTTATAGAGCAGAGTAGGAGTAGGAGTATGAATAATTTTCTTCTAATAGCCGAAAAGTTATATCCAAAAGTACAAAGAGAACTTAAAGAGAATAATATTAATTACATTGAAGCCAATGGAAATATATACCTAAATCAAGAAGCTATTTATCTGTATATAAATACCAATAGAACATCACAAAGACCAAAAGATACAGGAAATAGAGCTTTTACCAAAACAGGACTTAAAGTCGTTTTTCATTTTCTCTTAGAACCTCAATTGCTCAATCAAACGCAAAGAAAAATAGCAGAAACTACTCATGTAGCTTTAGGTAATATCCCCCAAGTTATTAGTGGCTTATTAGACACAAATTTGATTTTAAAACTAAATAAAAAAGAGTATGTCATTAATGAATATCAAACACTTCTGCATAAATGGATTACAGAATACGAACAAACATTAAAACCTAGTCTTTTAAGACAAAGATTTAAACTATTAGATCGGGATCAGAACTGGAAAGAAGTGCAGCTTAATCTTGAAAAAACTGTTTGGGGAGGCGAACCAGCCGGAGATATTATAAGCAATCATTTACGTCCAGAACAGTTTACCTTATACACTGAAGAAACAACGAAAGATCTAATCCAAAACTATAAAATCATCCCTCACAATGAAGGAGATATTTGGGTATATGATAGGTTTTGGGATGAAAAATTCAACACAAAAACAGCTCCTTTACAATTAGTATATGCAGATTTACTCATTGCAGATGATAAAAGGTGTAGAGAAACAGCAAATATAATTTTTAATGAGCACATCAAACCAAACTTATAAGGAGCTTGCCATACCGTACTTTAAAGAGGTTTTTGATATTATTGATGAAGTAATGATAAAACTGAATGTTCCTTATTATTTGATAGGAGCAAGTGCAATAGCATTGGAACTATTAAAAGACGGCATTAAACCCAGTAGAGGAACTAAGGATATTGATTTTGCTATAATGATCTCTTCAATTAAAGACTTTGAAAACATTGTAGAAGAACTTGGAAAAGATGGATTTAATAAAGTTGAAGCCCCTTGGACATTGTATCATCCTAAATATAATGTGGTAATAGATTTGTTACCATTTGGAGAAATTGAAGAGAATTTTACAGTAAATTTTAATGAGAGATATACAGATTTACACGTTTTAGGATTTCGTGAAGTTTTAGAAGATATAAGTACAGTAGAAATAGAAGATAAATTTATACAAATTCCCACATTGCCAGGAATGGTTATTTTAAAACTAATCGCATGGAGTGATAGACCAGAAGAAAGAGGAAGTGATTTATATGATATTCTTCGCATCATAGAACATTATTTTGACTTAGTATTTGATGAAATATTGGAAAACCATAACGATATTATTCCTAAAGAAAATTTTGATCGATTTAAAATAGCTGCAAGAGTTTTAGGGAGAAAAACGAGTAAGTTTTTAGCTGTTTCTGATGCTATAAATAAAAGGATTCAAAATGTTATCAATAAAAACACCATTAGTCCTGAAACTTCTGAAATTGCTAAAAAATGGATACAGAATAAAGAGTGGAACTTAGAATATGCACATATGCTGTTGGAAGAGTTGAAAAAAGGATTATTTGAAGAACAATAAGCGAAGTGAAAACTTGAAAACAATAACAAATATATTATCTTTGTAGGAAATAGACTTTGGTCTCTGGACTCTGGTCTCTGGACTCTGGTCACTGGTCTCTGG
Organism: uncultured Proteiniphilum sp.; assembly: GCA_964345875.1. Lineage (GTDB taxonomy): Bacteria > Bacteroidota > Bacteroidia > Bacteroidales > Dysgonomonadaceae > Petrimonas. The sequence continues at coordinate 24 of CAYFTB010000278.1, read as the reverse complement.
TCAATAGACCAACTACTAGCGTCT
>CAYFTB010000277.1:0-2309 GCA_964345875.1 uncultured Proteiniphilum sp. | reverse complement strand
CGCAAAAAGTAAGACCTGCCAATAAGTTATTCATTTTTCCTTGAACCTGAAAAAAACAGAATGGGAGACAGGAAGTAAAACAGAATAGAAGTATGAAAAAACTTATGTTTATAGTTGCAATAGCATTGGGAGTAATGTTTACTGCGTGTGATAATGATAACTACACATCAATCAAAGATGATTCTCTTGAAACGGAAATAACAAACTCTCAATCAAATAGTATAATTCGAGTCGTCAAGAAACTTGAAAACCCTTACTCTGTTTTTAACATGAAGAAAGCCTACGAAAATTTACAACAAGAAGGTTTAATGAGGGCAGGAATAAATATTGAAGCTACCCACTTGTATGTGCGGTTTTTACCGAAAGATAGTGCAGAGTTGGAAACAATGTTTGGTGACAACACACTTACATTATTCTCATATCCTCTTGATTGCGAGCTGACAGAGGGAGAAAAGTATATTGACTCTACATTAATTGGCAGTGACTTTACTTGGCTTTATACGAGAGTCCCTGTAGGATATACTTCGCCTATAAGTGAATATGAAGTAATTGAACAGCTTTATTTGCCCATAATAGTCGAAGAAAATGAAATACAAGGTATTGAAAGTCAGAAAGCGAGTAGTACTATAAGTAATGAATGGTGGGATATACTGGAAAATAAATCATTTGATTTAACAGGTAATAGCAATTCTGTGCAAAAAAATAATTCTACACAAAATATTCAAAAAGCACCTAATCGATGGACACCAAAAGCTACAATTAGAGTTAGAGATAATACTACCAACACTTATGTGCCATTAAAAGGGGTAGAAGTTAGAGCACGTTGGTGGTTTAACTGGGAAAAAGGATTTACCGATATAAATGGAAAAGCAACCATGTCAGGTAGTTTTAAGGATAAACTGGACTGGAGTATTGTTTGGGATAGCCATGACTGGGACATTAGAAGTGGATATTATGGACAAGCCTTTTATAACGGACCAAATGGAAGTAAATCAGATTGGAATTTGGACATTGAAATTGGTGGTAAAAGTTTTGTTTATGGTCATATTCATAGAGCTTGTTATAATTATTGGAATAATAATCTTGGATTAAAGAAACCATTTATAGATAATTTTTGGAAACAAAAAATCAAAATAGCAGTATATGATAAAGCTGGCAGGTCATATTTCGGTTCGGCCAATAGATGGCTATTTGGCTCGCCAATTGCAATTTATGAATTAGAAAATGATGGTTTCCCGCGTAGTGCAGCTCGAATTTACAATACTACAATCCACGAACTTGCACATGTGTCACATTGGGATATGGATCAATCTGATTTTTACAACGCAGATGATAGAATTGTGGAGAGTTATGCCGTAGGTATTGCTTATGTTTTTTCTGCACAAGTATATTCTGCTGGACAAATACCATTTGGTAATTGGCAAGATGTAGAATTTAGAGATTTAACTGGACATTTTGAAAGCAAATATACACCATTAGTTATCGAATTGAGGGATAACTTCAATCAACGTGTTTGGGGGAATACTTACCCAAATGACAAGGTTAGTGGTTATACTATTGCACAAATAGAGACTGCAATGAAAGGCGCAAAAACACTCGAAAAATGGAGAGATAATTTAAGAGATAACTACGATAATCCAACAGAAAATAATTTGGATGAATTGTTTAATAATTATATAAACTGGAGGTAAATATGAGAAAGAATAGATTGATTAATACTTATCTGATTATAGTTGCATTGCTATTAGCATCATGTGAATGCAATGATTGTGATTATAACTATTTGCTTTATCAAATAGAAAACAAATTAGATTCTCCAATACAAGTTCGCTTCGTATCTGATAGTTATCCTGCAAAAAATTTTGAAATTACAATTAACAGCAACGAAACAAAAGACATAATTAACGGAGAATCAGGCTTAGAGGGCTTTGGTCTTCGATCATACGATTCGGCGTTTCTTAAAACCAATTCAAGCGAATATAGTTATCAAAGAAATCCTGCTGTAGGTTTACTTTCATCTTCATTGTATTTAGACAATGGAATATCAAAAAAGAATGGAAAGATTCTAAGGATATACAAGTTAATTGTAGATGAAGAATTCTTATTGAAATCAAGTAAATGAGATTAATGTTAAATACCAATATAAAATCATTAACCGCTACGATGCGGGCGGTGCAAAGTTGGAATCAACAAGCATTGCCCCATCCGTGCAACTAAACCCAGATTATTCACCGCAAAAACTCAATATAGTATCTATATTGTTGATAAGTAAAACCTTATGATGAAAATTATTACTCAAACTTGGCTAT
>CAYFTB010000276.1:0-2328 GCA_964345875.1 uncultured Proteiniphilum sp. | reverse complement strand
TGAAATAAATTACTGTCATTCCAACTTTGGTTTTATAAAAGTGTTAATAATATACCTCCATTTGTGAATGATTTTATAATTTTTAATCTTGTGTACTCTTATTCCAACATTAAAATGAGGGTAAATGAAAGTTTTTACTCTTTTTCCAACGTTGGAATGGCACTTTATGGAATAAATCACTATAAAACCAAAGTTGGTTTTATAGTAAAAACTTTAAATCACTCCAAAACCAACATTGGTTTTGCCCGTTTTGGCTCTATTTGTAACGTTTCTTAACTGATGATGCTATTGATGAAGATGGAAAGTTGCTTTTCCAACCTAGAAATGGTATGAAAATACCCCAAAAGTAGTAAAACCAAGATTGGTTTTATAGTAATTATTTTTGAAAGTAGTAAAACCAAAGTTGGTTTTGCTGTAAGTTTAGGTAAGATTTGCAATTCATAAAATGACTTATTGTTGATTATGTGGTGGTTGATTGTTTTTAGGGTCTATTTTTGGTTAATTTATTAACATTGTTGTTTTTATGACAGTTAATTTAATTAACACTAAAAATCATTGTCAAATTAAGATGTTAAAATATTGTTGCTGTTCTTGATTTAGGTTTGTATGGGAAAGATACTAAAATGCTTTGACTATGCTTTTGTCTGTTTATAGTAGATAAAAAAAAGCCTTATGATTTAGCCTCTTCTAATTAATTGGCTTTCATAAGGCCGGAAAACTAAAACTTCTCAAAGATAAATGCTAATTGAGACTTTTGTGTAGTTACACTCCCGCTAATGGAATTTCTTCAACTACATTATCCACTTTGCCCATAACATAAACTTTGGGCCCTAGATACAAGTCAGAGTTCATTAGCTCTTCCCATGTAATATCCTTTCCTGTATATGCTGCCATGCGGCCCATTATTGTAGTTAGAGTAGAATATACTTGCTCTTCGCTGTCATTGATATTTTCTCCTGTACGTATTGCTGTAACTAGATTAATATGCTCTTGAACAAATGGGTTTGTAACCTCCCATTCCGAATCTTTTTCACCTTCGCCAGGCCATTGATATTCCCATATCAGTTCTCCTTTCAAGTCATACAGCCTTCCGCTAGCATCTGCATAGCCATTACTACAGCTTATTTGTTCCACTTTGCTGTTCGTGCAACCATCTATTTGTCGAGCAGCACAATGAGTTCTCATGCCATTATCATAGAGGAAGTCAATGCTAAAATGGTCATATTGGTCACCAGTAACTCTTCTTTGTCGTCCTCCCCATCCAGAAGCTTTTATTGGATACTTTTCCATATACCAGTTCATTACGTCAACCTCGTGTATGAATTGTTCGGCAATATGGTCACCCGAAAGCCAACAGAAATTAACCCAGTTTCTTAGCATATACTCCATATCTGTCCATTCAGGTCTTTTTTTAATGTGCCAAAGTGCTCCTCCATTTCTGATAATATGTGCACCTGTAATATCGCCAATTTCTCCATTAAGCACTTTGTCTCTTGTCATAATGTAGTCTTTTTGAGATCGGCGAATGGTGCCACTTACTATATTTAGACCTAGAGATTTAGAGCGTTTTGCAGCAGCTAGAACCTTTCTTGCTCCAACAGGATCTACCGCTATTGGTTTCTCCATAAATATATGTTTTCGAGCATTTACTGCAGCCTCAACGTGTGCTGGTCGGAAGTGTGGTGGGGTACATAATAAAATAACATCAATTCCAGAGTCAAGTACCTTTTCGTAACTATCGAAGCCAATAAAGCATTTGTCATCTGGTATCTCTACACCCTTATCTTTCTTTAAAATCTCTCTACAGGCATTCATTTTATCTTCAAAAACATCGCCTAATGCTACTATCTCAAGATCAGAGCCAGAGTTTAGAAAATCTATTGCAGCGCCAGTTCCTCTGCCACCGCAGCCCACAAGTCCCGCTTTAATTTTTTTGCCATCAGGAGCACGGTTTAATAGTTGTGGTACTTGTATAGTTTTAGTGGATTGTTTTTTTTGTGGTGTACAAGAGTTAAGTAATGGAATGCCCGCTGTAACGCCTACAGTGCTTGCAGCAATTGTGCTTTTTAAGAAAGTCCGTCGTGAAAATTGATTGGTTTGCATTATTTTGATTTTTAAGAGTTTAATATTCTTGTCTGTTAGTCTCAACGTGATTGTGATAGTAGCTTCGGTTGCCTTTGATTCTATTAGTTGCTTGTAAATTTTCCATGGTGAGAATATGGTTCACACCATAGAAAATTTGTCATTAAAGGTTCCGAAAAAATATTGACACCTATAGATACCCAATGATTTGATCCATTTCAGTTGCTATTTTTTTCAGGTGATTTC
>CAYFTB010000275.1:0-2331 GCA_964345875.1 uncultured Proteiniphilum sp. | reverse complement strand
TTACCCAAGAGCAATTTGTTGAGATAGCTAAGAGCATAAGTGAGAGAGTAATTATTTAGAAAGAGGTAGTAGTATAAAAGTTGACTAGTGCTAAATAGTTTGTAGGAGTTTCGTGGCATTACTAACTTTACCTGGACATATAGTTAAAAGCTAAAAAGTAGTATCTTTAAGCGATGAAAGAAAGAAAAAAGTACGACCGAGATTTTAAGTAATTCGGATGTAAAAGGAAAAGATCCAAACGATGTTTTTTGATGATTTATATTTATACTTTAATATTCAACGTGTTGAACCCAAAAGAAGTATAAATGCAATTCCTGAAAATATTTATTTGGGCGTTCCTTTCGGTCGGGCTTTCCGTTACAATTTTTTTGTTCGTTACTCACAAAAAGGATTTTTACTGCAATCCCTAACGCAACCAGCCACATAAAATGAATTTAGCTCTCAATACAAATTTAGCTCACGGATATACAAGTAATTCTCAAATTGCAAGGTTATTGACAGAAAATTGGGTTTTAAATAATTCATATTGTCCAAGTTGCGGTGAAATTCCATTGAATGAATTTGAAAACAATCGTCCAGTTGCAGATTTCTATTGCAAAAAATGTAGTGAAGAATTTGAATTGAAAAGCAAAAGCGGAAAACTTTCAAATACAATTACCGATGGAGCATATTCCACAATGATTGAACGGATAAATTCAGAAAACAATCCAAACTTCTTCTTTTTGACTTATACCAAAAATTGGACAGTTAATGATTTTTTGATAATTCCAAAACAATTTTTCACAACTGAGATTATTATCAAAAGACCACCTTTAGCTGAAACAGCAAGACGAGCAGGTTGGATTGGTTGCAATATTGACATTTCAAAAGTTGCAGATGCAGGAAAAGTATTTTTGGTTAAAAATGCTCAAGCAATCAATCAAGAAATTGTAAAAGAAACATTTAATAAAACTTTGTTTTTACGAGCAAAAAGTAAAGACGCAAAAGGTTGGATTTTAGACATATTGAATTGTGTTGATTTAATCAAAAAAGAAACTTTTACACTTGATGAAATCTATAAATTCGAGCAAAAATTAAAACTAAAATATCCTAACAACAACTTCGTCAAAGACAAAATAAGACAACAATTACAACTTCTTCGAGATAAGGGAATTATTGAATTTGTAGGTCGCGGTAATTATAAAAAAGTTAATTATGGGAAAATTTAAAATTGAAGTTCAAGAGTTTCTATCAAGAATTATAGAAATCGAAGCAGAAAATATTGATGAAGCTGTTTTGATAGTAAAAGAAATGTATCATAAAGAAGAAATTGTTTTGACAGAAAACGATTACATAACTACTGAAATTGAAGAATATATAGACTAATTTTTATCTTCTTCATGGAGATACAATGGAACTTTTGTCTCAATTTGAACATAAATTTGATACTATTTTTGCCGATCCTCCTTATTTTCTCTCTAATAATGGACTATCCATTCAAAGCGGTAAAATAGTAAGCGTAAATAAAGGGAAATGGGATAAATCTCATGGTTTTGAATACATCAACGATTTTAATAGGAAATGGCTCACTTTAGTTCGAGATAAAATGAAGGATAATGCTACTATTTGGATAAGTGGTACGATGCACAATATTTTTTCAGTCGGACAAGTCTTAACAGAATTAGGTTTTAAAATTTTAAATATAATTACTTGGCAAAAAACAAACCCTCCACCTAATTTTTCGTGCAGGTATTTTACTTATTCAACAGAGCATATTATTTGGGCAAGAAAGAGTGAAAATGTTTCGCATTATTTCAATTATGAGTTGATGAAACAATTGAATGGAAATAAGCAGATGAAAGATGTTTGGACCTTGCCAGCTATTGCTCCATGGGAGAAATCGTGTGGCAAACATCCAACTCAAAAACCTCTTTCAGTTCTAATAAGATTAATTTTGGCTTCAACTAAATCAAACGCATGGATTTTAGACCCTTTTGCAGGTAGTTCAACAACAGGAGTTGCTGCAAACTTAGTAAATAGAAGATTTTTAGGAATTGACCAAGAAGAAGAGTTTTTAACAATAAGCAAGAATAGAAAACTAGAAATTGAAAATCATAGAATTGCAGCAAATTATAGGCAAAGGATAAGTGGATTCAATACAGATAATGAACTGGATTTGTTCTTGATTGAAGAGCCAAAAGTTGAATATGTAAACGAACTAAATCTAGGTTGAAATAGTATAATAAGCTGACATTAGTTTTGTTATTCAAATAATATCCACATATGTTTTTGTCTTTTAGTTAATAAGCAAGACTTCATAACCCTATATCTTCCTTATCCTCACACCCCTAA
>CAYFTB010000274.1:0-2333 GCA_964345875.1 uncultured Proteiniphilum sp. | reverse complement strand
AAGCTTTAGATATTAATTTATTTTTATTGTTTTACGATTTGGGAAAAAGATTTTAAGATTTGGGAATTAAGCGTTAATATGAATTGATTAAATTTGAAGAGTTATATTATATAACTTCATACATATTAATTATTAACTTTCTAAACTATAAACTCATGAAAACAAAATTACTACATTTACTTATTTGCACATTTGTTTTATGTGTAATGATTCCTACAAATCTTGTAGGACAAGGTGTTTACGATGACATTGTTCCAAATCAAGGTGGTGATTTGCCACAGTTTCCAGAAATGGGACAAATGGCAGAGGGTAAAATAGCAGGTTTTGCGGTAACTCTTATACATACTAGAGTAACATACTTTAATGGGAAGCCTTTTCTTTCTAACGAAATTTGCCTCACACTTAATAGACCTGAGGGTGATGATGCTACTTCATATACACTTCAAAACTACAATTATGAAACTGAAGATTGGGATAATACTATTGTTGATAATGAATTAATTAAGTTTGAAGGCCCATTTGGAAGAAGATATGTTAGGCTGATTTACAGTTCAAAGTATAGATTAAAAGTAAATGGTGGCGATAAGGATGCTTATACCTCTAATGAAATTGAGGTATTAATTCCGAAAAAACCTACATATTGTGGTGGGCATTCGATTGATTATAGTATGTGGATTACTGGTGTTATGCAAGGTCAGATTGGTTCTGGTATAGAGGCTTCTGCATTTGTTCAAAAATGGGATGCTGAACAAGAAAAATTCGTTGATGTTAAAGGAACTACATTTAGTGATAAAATTATATACGAATGGTACCGCCGCGATGAGAACACATACGAAATGACAAAGATAGAAGGTGCTGATTCTTACCTATATGTTACAACAGAAGATGATGCGGGCTATTTAATTGTATCCGTTATTAGGGGTGATGATGTGGATTTAAGTTTTAGGGTAGAGCAAGAGACTGCTATTCCAATCAAATACGTAAACTTTTGTTCGTTTCCCTATTTAAGTGATGATGGTATGATTTTAAATACCTATCATAAAATAGATGATTTTAATAAGGACTTAATTAGAATAGTAGATACATTTAATTTAGATGACAATGGAGATGAAGCAATAATAGATATTATTGAGGTCGAAGAGATAAAGCCTGGACAATATAAAATTAAAGCTGATTTGGGCTTTAGCGGTTACGATATTGAAACCAATAACGTCCATTGGCGACTAGCACCTTCAAGAGGTGAGTTAGGTGTACCCAATTCATTTGGAGTATATATAGAAGAAAATTTGGAGTTGAAGGCACAATTAGTAGATGGTGATGATTTTATTGACAGTCATGCAGAGTTGTTACTAAAAAGAATAGATGGCGATTTTATTTCTTACGACTCAAAAGAGTCTGAAAATGGAATGCTTAGTTTTTCGACACAAACAGGTAATTATCTATTAAAAACTGAGAGTACAAGTGATTATTTATCTACCTATTTCCCCAGTAAAACAATGTGGAATGAGGCTTTAGAAATAATACAACCTATGTATAATATGGAGTATGATGATACTATTTTTGTTATAGAGGTTCAAAAAAAGCCTGAGGCATTGCCTAATACAGCTAATGGCATTATTAAGGGGACAGTTTTCATGGAATTTACCCAAGAGCCAGCACCGCTTGGTATGGTCAGAGCTGTTGCTGATTATTTATCTATCCCTGTATATCTATATGATAAACAGTTAAATACTATCATTGCATTTACCGAAACGAATCAAAATGGTGATTATATATTTGAGAATGTACCAGCAGGTAAATACGATGTTTTAGTTGATTTGCCAGGTTATGAGATGCTTTCAGTTAATACAGTTACTTTAATTTCCGATGAAGATATAGTAGATAATGTAAACTACGATATATGCGAAGAGGGCATTAAAGCTTCAATAAATACTAAATTAGATATAAACTTTGCTACACAATTTACTATTTATCCCAATCCAGTAAAAGATGAAATTCATATTCTTGGAGCTATTGATGGTAGCCTTGCTACTATATATAATCTAAACGGGGTGTTGATGCACATGAGTCGAATTGACAAAGGCTCAATCAATGTGTCTGACTTAAAGGAGGGCTTATACTTTATCCAAATAGGAGAAAGAACTAATAAGTTTATAAAAATATCGAATTAAGAATAATAAAATTATGAGCTAAATCAACGTATCCTGCATACAAACTGGAGGATACGTTGATTAAAAATTAAACTGAATAAAACTTGATGCTTTATTTGATTGAAAGCACTATCGTAGAATCAGTTTTTCTGCTCTATCTCCAATCTGTACTATTAGCATGCC
>CAYFTB010000273.1:0-2364 GCA_964345875.1 uncultured Proteiniphilum sp. | reverse complement strand
GTATTAGTCGCACTAATAAATTTAAGGTTTAAAACAAAAAAGAGTCGAACCTCTATTTAAGGACGACTCTTTATTACATATACTAAACAAGTATAATTATTTGTAGCTTGCTTTCACAAAATCTGCATCTTTAAGATAATTATAACTAGCCTCAATTCCTTCAAATGGAGTTCCTGTGTATCTTTCTACCTCAACAATATTATATTTAGCTCCTGACTTATCAATATTATTGAAAATAGCTTCAAAGTTAACTTTGCCACTTTCGCCAAGTTCTTTTTCGTCTTTAATATGAAGAAGTTCAAAACGATTTGGATAATTATTGAAATAGTCAACTGGATTTTTACCACCTTCTCCTACCCAATAAACGTCCATTTGGAAGAAAACCTTGCTAGGATCTGTATTTTTTATCATATAATCATACATTAATTCACCTTCAATTTCAGTAAACTCAAAATTATGATTATGATATCCAAAACGCATTCCAGCGGCATTACATCTCTCACCAATTTGATTGTAGTAGTCACAATAAGCTTTAAGACCTACAAGATCTGCAGGTTTTGGCATCCATGGAGCCACTATATACTTCATTCCAGCCTCTTTATGAGCTTTAATAGCAGTATCCCACCATCCCCAAACAGCATCCCAATCAGTATCTGCAGGATTGTCAGCTAAAGGATGAGCAATATGTGAAGAAAGAACTTCCATACCAACATCTTCAATAGATTTTTTAAAGTCTGCTGGACTCATGCCATAAAACTTACCATCATTATAGTTAGCAGCCTCTACACCTGTATATCCTATCTCCGCAACTTTAGCTATAGTTGCAGAATAATCTGTTTTTATATCATCTCTAACAGAGTAAAGTTGAATATAAATATCTTTTTTGGTTTCAGTTGATTTTTTTTCACCCTGGCTACAAGCAGGCAAAGTAAACAATATGCTTAATAATAAAGCAAGAGAGAATAAATAATTTTTTTTCATGTTTTTATTTAATTTGAAAAAAGAATATTCCTAATTTAGAAATATTCTTTTTAAATATTGCAAAATTATATTAGTCTAAAACCTTGATTCTAATATTTCTGAACCAAACATCATCACCATGATCTTGAATACCAAAATAACCTTCTCTATCAGGACCACCACAATTATTTAGCAATTCAAAAGCCAAAGGCCATTTTTCTTGGCTAAATTTGCTAGCTTGAAGCATGTCAGTCCATTGTTGTGTCCATAGATGATACTCAACTACGTTTTCATCATTTTGACCATGAATAACTGTTCCTTTGTAAACCATTATTTTTGCTTTATTCCATTCGCCAAAAGGTTTTTGATTTTGAGGTACAGCAGGAATCATATCATATAATGATGCTGATTGACGATTATTGTCTTTACCTAATTTAGCATCAGGATGGTTTGCATTATCTAATACTTGAAACTCAGGAGCTGAAACGTAAATTGGTTCCATTCTTGTATTGCCATTTTCATCAGTAGTTGAAATTTCTTGAGCAAGATAAAAAAGACCTGAGTTACCACCTTTGGAAACTTTCCACTCTAGCTCTATTTCAAAGTTTTTAAACTTATGTGCAAATATAATGTCTCCACCTTCACCATCTTGAGCTTCGCCACCACCAGAACCACTAAACTTGATAGCACCATCATCAATAGTCCATTTTCCAGGAACATGATCTTTTCCGTAACCTCTCCATCCAGTAAAGTCTTTTCCATTAAATATTTGGATGTACCCTTCAGAATCCGTTGTAAACTCAGACAAGTCAACCTGAGGATTATTTACAACAGTGAATTTTGGACCATCATTCTCCACTACTTCTGCGATTTCGGTGCTAGCATTTTCGTTAGATTTGTTCGTATTGCCTCCGCAAGCAATTAAAGATGCAGAAGTCAAAAGACAAGTAAATACATAAACTACTTTTCTCATATGAATAATAATTAATTGTTTTTTACTGGCACTATCAACCTAAAACTGATTAAACAAGCACCAATATGTTAATGATATTTTTAATTGACAAACAGCTGCCACCCCAAAAAAGGGTAGCCGCTGTTTAAATAATTTTTCAAATAATTAATTATGGCATATCTGGAAGTTTCCATCCATTTTGATATGTATGTTTAATTAATTCCTCAGCATAAGCATTAGCATCAACTGGGTCTGTCCAAGTTTTATTAAATGTTGGATGACCATCAGTAATTTTAAATCCATCCTCAAGAATTACTCTAATCTTAGCATCAGCTGGAATATTAGTAAACTTCATATTCTCGCCATCCCAATTTAATTCTTGATTAAGTGTTTGCAATCTTACTGCTAAAACACCCATCACTACCATCTCGTTGAAAGGACCTGCCTCTGAG
>CAYFTB010000272.1:0-2372 GCA_964345875.1 uncultured Proteiniphilum sp. | reverse complement strand
ATTACCCCAAACACACGATTTCATCACATAACTTTTGAATAAAATTTGTAGTCGAGATTCGGCCAGCACATAACGGCAGAATAATACATGTTGTAGAGGTGATTCCGTGACGTAACGGAGGGTTTTTGAGGGTGTTTTTATACCTCAATTTACAAATTTTACATATATCCACAATGAAATATGTTACCTAGTGTGAATTTTAAGCATATCATGTAATATTTTGATGAAAAAATGATGTGATGACTACATAAAATGGCGAGTTTTGGTGTCACCGTTGGGTGACGGCAGAATAAAAACTCCTGTGGAGGTGTTTCCGTGATATCATTTTCACTTTAACATTTTAGTTTTTTAACTGAAATGACACGTTTATAGGAGAAATCAAAGTGAGTTTATGTTAATCAGAGTACATGACCTTATAAATCCTAATGAGTTTATCAAAAAATCACACCAATCGATTAGCTATTTAATCGTTTTTATCGATCCGTCACATCACGGCACCGTTAACATTTGCATTTTAACACCCCAAAAAAATTGATAATATTTTAATTATAACCAAGTTAACATTTTACGTAATTACATAATCAATATATTTCACGTTTTATAACTTTTATAACTTTTCCTCATGTGAAATTTTGCAAATAAGCAAACGTGAGAAACTACAAAAGAATATGCTTAATTATGTTAAATCAACAAATAACGCATTTTTTATCAAAATAGACACAACTTCGATAAGAAAGGGCTTGAACCTCTTAAAAAGCAAATAAACAGGCAATATATTACGAATAAGAGCTATTTCACATAAAAGAATAAATTATCATGGTTAATGATTATATTATTATCATAATGATTATTAAATTATATGCCCCCAAAAAAGAGTATTTTATAAGCTAAACACCTTATCTACAAAGCAATATCCTCCAAAACCATGAAATTATAAAAAAATATGTGAAATGATTCGCAATCTTGACGTATGAAAATGTTTTGTGGTTAAAGAAAAATGTACAATCTTTGCAAATGAAATCAAGCGAGATTTCTCTGCATCTTGTGAGATAAAAATAAATTTTATTTTTTTATTATGCAAGAAATTATTTCTAATTCAATTAGCTTGTCATTATTAGGCAGGCTACGTAACCCAGAATATGGGCAGTGTTTTAAAGTTATAGTGAGAACAATTGATGAGAACAACTCGGATATTGGCGAAGATGAACTATTTCATGAAGTCGCGAGTAAACTTAAGGACAACTTGGATCCTTTGATTTACATTATGAGCGACTCGCTTAAGCAAGCACTTACAAAAGTGATTAGCAATTTGCACGAAAGGCGTATCAAAGAGTTTAGATCTTTCAGAACCCTGGTTACAGGCTTTTTGAAATCTACTCACGAGAGCAAGGCAAGTTCTGCTGAATACATTTATGAGACGCTAATGAGGCGAGGCATGAAAATGGCTTTGGGTACTCAATTTCATTTCTCTGAATTTATAGAGTATTTGAAACATGACTACGAAAAAGATGAACAGTTTAGCTCAGCTATCAAAGATTTGGGTATTGACTATTCTTACACATCGCTGATGGAAGCGAATGGTCAGTATCAGGAAAACTTCACTTCTCGCGGTGTGAGATGGAGTAGAAAGAAGAACCCAATAATTGACACTCTGAAGATTCGTGTTGCTGCTCATGCTGATCTGGCTAACTTTGTACGTTATATTGAGTTTGACAAAAAACATAACGATACCGATAAGTATGACAGATTATTATTCTCACTGCGTAAAAATCTTACCACCTATTATAATACGGTATTATCCCGTAGTACAAGAAGTGCTAAGAATGGAATTAATGAACAAGAGGAGGTTGTGGAATACCTTGGCAATGGTGAGGGCGTGATTTCCCAAGAAGAAAAACCCATTCCAGTGTATGCACTTAGCGAAAGCGACGTGCTTATACAAGAGGAGGACGACAATGCCAATAAACTGAGTGCTTAATCATTTGTAATATTAGGATTTTGATTAAGTAATCGTAAGGTCGTGAGCAGAGACACGGCCTTTTTTTATGCCCTTTTTTTTGCTGTCATATCGACGTAAGGAGATATCTATTTGAATTTGCCTCTCGTTACAACCATAGGATTGTATATTTCGCAAACTCAATCTTTAACCCTATACTATTGCTATAACACCGTTGGTGTTAGATTTGATTTAATTAATGATTAGCAATCAACCGTTCATCTATAGCCCAACGGGCTAATAGCCACAAGCGTAGGGCAACGCCCTACGATAAAAAGATACACCTAATTATAAAGCTCTGAAGGAGCGAAAGCAACAACTATCAATGCTATTCCGTTTATATTTTCATCCTTTTGTCTTGACACAAAAGGAACAA
>CAYFTB010000271.1:0-2403 GCA_964345875.1 uncultured Proteiniphilum sp. | reverse complement strand
GGAGCACAAAGTTTCAATTTATTACTAAAGTTTATTTAGAAGAACAAAGCTCCAAGTTTGCACGTCACCCCACCTGACGCAAAACCCGTGTTATGCGGTCGTTGTTTCTTCACTTGTCATACAGTTTTTCTTCCAGTTTTTAAAATAGTCTGTTATTATCTCGTCAATATTTTCTCTTGTTGCTCCGTCCCAATACCATTGATTTTCTGAATATGATAAGTCTTCTTTGGCGAAGTAAAGTGAATAAAAGTCGTACAAGTATTTTTCATAATCAAGTTCGATACAAATGTCTTTCAAAATGTCAAGCACTTTGAAGTTGGCTAGTTCTCCGTCAAGTGATTTGTCAATGAGGTAGCATGCATAGTTTTTAATGGTCTGGTCTTTGTCCGAATAGTCGAGTCGCAATTCGTCAAGAACCTTGCTCGTCAAGTCCTGCAGTTGAAATTGATTACAAGGCTCAAATTCACTAGCAAGTATTGCTAAGTTCTCTGTATCAAAACCAGCCATAAGCATATCAACAGCCCAATCAATCCAAGACTTGTCTATGTCTCGGTTCAGTGCTTTAAATGCCAATATTTCTGCTGTCGATTTTACTGGTTTCATATTGTCTGTTCGGTCGTCCTACAATGCCGTATAACGTTTCGGCGGCTTGACGCAGGGCGAATTTTACCGACAAATATTGATACAAAGATAATACTTTTTCTTACCGAAAATATTCAATCGAAGCACTTATCTCGCCTTGCGTTCAAACCGCTTGTTATCGGTTCGCCCTTCTTGTCTGTATGTTATTCGTCTGTTCATTTTGGGTCTGTTATTGTGCGTTTGGTTGGTGGCTCTTTTGTATTTTGGTTTGGCTTTGTGTGTCGGAAAAATGCAAATGTGCCACCAAAAGTGTTGGAATCATATTCTTTCAATTTCTGTTACCTTCCATTTGTCGCCTGCATAAATTGCTCTTGCGTTTACTCTGCAATCGTCAGTTATGTTGTGTTTTTCTAAAAGGTATTTTGGAACATAATAATCTCCGATAAAAGCAAAGTCAGGAATATCTTTGTCATAATTATAGTTTTTATACTTTACTTCCAAAAATCCTGTAATGTCCTTTCGTAAGTTTGGATTTGCTTCTTCTGTTAGCTCAATAGACAATATTTTCACTCTTAATTTTCTTTCTCTGTCCGTTTTTGTAGCAAATGAAAGTTTAATAAAATCGCCTTCGCTTGGTCTTAGGCTTGTTTCTGTGAATTTGACAATACCTTGCAATTTGGACGAAATGACAAAGTGAAATAACTGTTTTTGCTCGTTCACTCCGTCAACGATTGCAATTTGAGTTTGGAATTTTGAAATGACCGAACCTTTGTCAATTTTCTGAATTTGTCGCAGTTCAGTTCTGTTTTCGTCTTTTACTTTTTTGATGTAACTTTTTGCTGTTACAAAATCTCCAATTTGTAATTCAGGTTTTATTTGAGGAAAAAAGACTTCTTTGTTTTCCGTTGTAATTGCGTGAATAATGTTTTTTTCTTTGTTGATGTAATCAACAATAGCAAAAGTGTCTTCTAATATTTCCCAATGTTTCTTTTCTGATTTTTCTGCAATAAGTGGAATATACTTTTGTTCTGTAACAATTGTTTTTCCAAACCAAGCAAATTTTGCTTCAACTTCCTTTTTAATTTCTTGCTTGTAAAGTTTGAACTTTAAAATTTGTCCTAATTCAGATTGTTTCAAGGTTTCAAAACGATTTTTACTAATTGCAAATTCTATCGTTTTTCCATCTGTAAAAGTTAAACGGTCTTTTCCTTTGTCGTCTTTCCATTTATCAACCAAAACAAGTTCTGTCCAATCAAAATCAGCATAAGCGAAGTTTTCGGCAAAAGGAATATATTTTTTGTATAGTTCCCGATTGTCTTTTAAACTTTGTTTAATTGAACTTGCTTTTTCGTGTAATTCGTCAAAAAGTGATGACAATTTCCAACCTTTTATTTCTCTATGTTTCTTGTATGCTTCAAGTTCTACAAGTGCATTTTCTAAAAGATTTTCGTCAATTAACGCTTTTGCTAAATCTAAATGAATATCGCCTAAAAAGTCTTCGTTTTTTTCTAAACTCAATGCTTTTGACAACATTCCGATTTTTAAAGAATTATCGGAAATGATACAATCTGAAAACTCTTGCCAAACATAATGTTTATTGGAAAGTTCCAAAACGAGTTGCTTGTATATTTTGATTGCTAATTCTAATTCGTTGTTCTTGAAATGTAGCAATGCCTTTTCTCTCAACAACCATTCATCATCGGGAAACAATTTGATTGCAGTTTCATACGGTTTGATTAGCCAAGATAAATCTTGTTCAGATGTTTGAGTTTTCAGAATTTCAAAAGCCTTTTTAAGTGCTTTTATTGCTAATGGTTTGTA
>CAYFTB010000270.1:0-2428 GCA_964345875.1 uncultured Proteiniphilum sp. | reverse complement strand
CCAAACTTACAAGCCTTGACTTTGATTTGAGAGTGATGTATAATTTACCAAAAGACGGTAAGACTATAGAAATGTATATAGATAATTGGTTTCTTGAAGAGATGCCACTGCCTTGTGAAGCACTCAAAACGGTGGAGACTGATATGTGGGATTGATTAATATTGAATATAAAAGTAAACAATATGAAGAAAGTTAAAAATATGCATTTAATATGGCTAACACTAATCGCTTTATGTGGTTTAACAGGCTACATAGCATTAGGTTTGAAAGAGAAAACAAAAGAGTTTTCATACTTGCATGTGAGTACTGTAGGATTAATGCAAAACGACCATAAACATATTGAATTTGATAAAAATGAAGAAAATATATCTGTTCGTTATAAAAAAGGTGGTGATACGATAGAGCACCAGTTTTATATTTCTCATTCAGATTTTGAAGAATTAGAAAATAAAGCTTTGGAGATGAAAAAACCAGGAAAATCCATCAATCCTCTCTATCGTGATGGCACTGATTATTCGATGCAAATTATAATGGAGGTGAATGGTAAATCTAAGTTTTACAATTATTCCAAAAGAACAAATAAGTTTAATAAGGAAAACTTGAAGCTGTTCAATGAGATTTTTGACTTAGCGGATAATCTAATAATAAAATTGACTGAAGAAAACAATTAATCATATGAGGAAACTAAACTTATACCTGATTTTGATTTTTAGCTTCGTAAGCATCAAAGCTCAAAACTACAGCATACCCAAACTTATGTTTCAGCCCAATAATAAACTTGTAAAATCATTCAACAAGCAGCAAATAGACAAAATTAAGGAAGAGATAGATCAGTTTCAAGAGCGAATGAAGATTGAATATAAAGACCAATATTGGGCAGTAGATGAGTTTTTTCAGTATAGAACTGACACTTTTGCTGTCGAACTTATTGAAAGAGAAAGACTGAATCATAAATATGAAAATCTGGATGTTGTTTTAATTCTGGAAGAGTCAAAAAGCTTGTATGATGAGTTGCTTAACAAGTATTATAAATTAGCACGAACCAGACTAAATCAGAAGAATAAAGAGTTGATTAGACTATCCCAACTCAATTGGATAAAGTTAAGAGATTCGGAAGAGACTTTATGCAAATCGATGCTTTTGAACAATAAAGAAAAACTTGACCCATTTTGTGACAAATATGGCAAAGAACTAATTAAACAAAGAGTTTATGAACTATTTGATATTTGGATTTCACCATTTACAGAATAACTTGAAGTGTCACAATTGAAAAATAAATTATGACAAAAAAAATAATATTATCATTTTTGCTTTTGTTTATTATCTTATCTATTCAAGCGCAAAATTTCAAACTACCATATAATCTTGTGTATCCGGAAGATACGTTTAAGCCATTTAGCAGTGAAGAGATAGAAGAAATTCAGATTGTTGTCAATGAATTTTATAAAAAGCAACAAGAAAAACATATGGGATTTAACCAAAGATTAAGAGATTATTATAGCGAGTTTGACACCGATACATTTGCAATCAATTTGATTATGGATATACGTTTTGATAAGGGTGGTCCAGAGGTTGAGTCAAGGTTTATATTACACGATAGTTGTTTATCTTATGATGTTCTTTTAAATAAATATTACAATCTACTTAGAGATAAACTAAATAAGGATGATAAAGAAAAACTCAAACAGGCGCAGCTAATTTGGTTAAAATTCAGAGATTCAGAGTCTGAATTTATTGAGAGCTATCTATCAAAAGGAGGTGGCTTAGGGGCTCGCGCAATGATTTGGAACAGAATAAATCGTATAAAAAATCGAACTATATATCTATTTAATTATATCATAGAACTAACAAAAGATGAATATGAAAAAAATTAAAACAGCTGCTATCTTTCTTTTTGCTTTGTTTATTACACTCTTGTGTAACGCTCAAAGTAAAAGTCAAGAGATAGTGAAAATTCGCAAAGCATATTATAGCATAAAAAATGATATAGATGATCTTAAAAAATCGGGTTCACAGCATCTTTATTGCATAAGTGTGGATGATAATCCCTATAGAACTCAGCCATCTGGAGAGCAATATTTTAGCAGAGTAACTGAATTTTATTATACCCTAAATGAGGAAACTTATGAAGAAGAACTCAAAATGGTTATCGAAAAAGAGCAAGACGGAATTTTTGAAACCTATCGTGAAACTCTTTTTATGGATGGTGTAATGACTTTTATTTTTGAAAGAGAAAATGAAACCGAACATCGTCTATACAAAAATAAGGATAAAGTTCACAGTTATTTACTTGGATCAGAAGAGCAAACGGTTGGAAGTAGCGGTGATGATTTTCCAGCCAAAGTGGTGTTGCTTTTAGGAAACGAACATAGTTTATATGGGTTTTTCAATATACTTATAAGACGCTCAAATTAAAAATAAAACAAAA
>CAYFTB010000269.1:0-2446 GCA_964345875.1 uncultured Proteiniphilum sp. | reverse complement strand
ACTATTCAACCATTCAACCATTACCCCAACACACGATTTCAAATAACCATAGGGAAATACATTCTGCAAAATTCAATCCCTTACCCTATGCTATTGCTATAACGCCGTTGGCGTTAGATTTGATTTAATTAATTATTACCAATCAACCGTTCATCTATAGCCCAACGGGCTAATAGCTACCAACGTAGGGCAACGCCCTACGATAATTAATGCCAACCCAAACAAAAGCTCTGAAGGAGCGAAAGCTTTCGCCCTTTCAGGGCTAATATTCTCTACTCGTTACAACCATAGGGTTGTATATTTCGCAAACTTCTTATCCTATAATGTTACCTTACCTGAGATTATTCTTGAAATTATATTATTTACCTCTTTTTGCTCATCTGTTAATATCGCATCGGGAGATTCTGTTATTGCTTGTCGCAAATGCTCCCAATGATGAGTTTTTAAGTCAGTATTGAAGCTCATGTCTTTTCCACGAAAAGATATGGTTACGGAGCTATGCACCTATCGGGAACACCGATTCAACGTATTATATTTATATCAATTCTATTGACCCTATTAGTCGAACATATTATTAGTCAGACAATGTTTGTAAATGAGTTCAAACTTTGTAATTTTGTGACTGGTATTTAGAATATAAATATAATACAACTAAAGTGCTAATAGAAACATTAAACATATTAGAGGGAGAGCAGGTAGAGTTAAAAACATCTTTTCAAGAAGAGGTAATAATATCATTAGTAGCATTTGCAAATACCAAAGGAGGTATAGTTTATGTAGGAGTTTGTGATGACTCTTCAATTGAAGGAGTGCAAATAGGTAAAGAAACTATTCAGAAATGGCTTAATGACATTAAATTGAAAACTCAACCATCTATCATACCCACCATTAAGGAAATTGACTATAATGGTAAAAAGGTAGTTACTTTTTCGATACAGGAATTTCCAGTAAAGCCTATTTCTTTTAAGGGAAGATATTATAAACGTGTGGGCAATTCAAATCATCAGTTATCTACTATTGAGATTACCAATTTTAGTTTACAATCTTTACAATTGTCTTGGGATTCTTATGAAAAGCAAGGTAAAGGTATATCTGATCTTGATTTGAATAAGGTAAATAGCTTTATATCTAAAGTGAATAATTATGGAAGATTTAAGCTTACAGGAGAATGGGGGAAAGATTTACGTAAACTTAAACTAATATCGGACAACAAAATAACTAATGCAGCTTGGCTTTTATTTGCAAATGAAGATTTGGATTATAACATACACATTGGTCGTTTTAAGACCCCATCATTGATTGTGGATGATAAGATGCTGAAAGGCACGTTATTTGAGGTAGTAGATGATGCAATGAATTATATAATTGCTCACATTAAAGTTGCATTTGATATAACTGGTGAGACTACTAAGCGAAGTGAAATATTTGAATACCCTCTTCCAGCATTACGCGAGCTATTGTTAAACTCTATTGTGCATCGAGAATATTTGAGTCCTATCGACCTGCAAATTAAAATATTTGATAATAGTATTACATTTTATAATCCTGGAGGCTTATTTGGCAATCTAACATTGGAACAACTAATGAGAGATGATTATCAAGCGAATACCCGTAATAAATTAATAGCAGAAGCGTTTTACCTTACTGGAGATATTGAAAAATATGGAAGTGGATTTATTCGTATTAGAAAAGAAATTGCTAACTATCCTACAATGTTGTTATCAATTGAAGAGGCACCAAATGGATTATTGACCTCACTAAAATATACAGAACAGAAAACAAATGTCGGTGTAAATGTCGGTGTAAATGTCGGTGTAAATGTCGGTGTAAATGATTTATATATTGTTATCAAAGATAATCCTGGAATAAATACTAAAGAATTAAATAAATACTTTGAAGTAACAACAAGAACGATTGAGCGATGGATAAGAGAATTGCGAAAGGATAATAAAGTTGAATTTAGAGGAGCAAGCAAGACTGGCGGTTACTATATTGTTGATTAGGAGACTAGATGATTAGAGGATTACCCCGATAGGTATCGGTACGGGACGGAATCACCTATTCAAATAGACTCCTTACGTCGATACGACATTGAGGGACTATTCAACTATTCAACCATTAATCCAAATACACGATTTCAAATAACCATAAGGTTATATATTTAGCAATCTCAATATATAACCCTATGCTATTGCTATAACGCCGTTGGCGTTAGATTTGATTTAATTAATGATTACCAATCAACCGTTCATCTATAGCCCAACGGGCTAATAGATACCAACGTAGGGCATCACCCTACGATTATTAACGCAAATCCAAACAAAAGCTCTGAAGGAGCGTAAGAAAATTATAAATTAATGTGATTCATGAATAATATATTTTGGAATATCCATCAATGCTATTCCGTTTATATTTTCATCCTTTTGTCTTGACACAAAAGGAACAA
>CAYFTB010000268.1:0-2454 GCA_964345875.1 uncultured Proteiniphilum sp. | reverse complement strand
CAATAGAGTCAGGAAATCTTGATGTTGATGCTCTTACACAAAAAGTGAAGCGTGCATCCGAATTGATATCTTTTTGCAAGAAAAAACTTACGACTACGGACGAAGAATTACAGAAACTATTAGATGAAATCTCATAAATACTATGTCAAATAGCGTTGTAATTGTAGCTGGAGGTAAGGGTTTGAGAGCAGGTGGAGATATGCCAAAGCAATTTCAGTTGATAGGAGGTATCCCCGTGTTGATGCGAACAGTTGAGGCTTTTTATAAGTTTGACAATGATATTGATATTGTGATTGTCCTGCCAGACGGATACCATGACTATTGGACTGAGCTGTGCTTAAAATGCAACTTCAACATTAATCATAAACTTGCAGTGGGTGGTGAAACTCGCTTTCATTCCGTACGCAATGGATTGGGAATGTTGAGCAACGAAAGCACAATAGTTGGTGTGCATGATGCTGCCCGTCCTTTTGTAACGCATGAGATTATAAGTAGATGCTTCAACGAGGCAAAGATTTTTCAATGTGGCGTTATTCCAGTTGTTGAACAAGTAAATAGTATAAGAATAATTAAAGGATACGAAAGTGAACCTTTTGATCGCACCAAGATACGAATAGTGCAGACCCCTCAGGTTTTTCCTACAAGTATGTTGCTAAATGCCTATAATGCCCCTTATATAGAACAGTTTACTGACGATGCATCTGTTGCCGAAGCTGATGGGGTTCAGATAAGACTTGTAGATGGTGACGAGGTAAATATAAAATTGACTACGCCTTTTGATTTTAAATTAGCTGAGTTCTTAACTGTTAAGCTTTTCTAGAATTTCTTTTTTTATTTCTTATTGAGCCTTTCAAGTTTCATTTTGTAAGAATATATTACAAATAATGCTTTTTTATAAGCATATAGTTAGTGATAACATGTTATTTAATCTCAAAATGATATTTGCCATTAACTTATTTATTATATTTGTCGAAATTTTAATAACATACGATTGATGGAAAAGATAGATAAGCTTGACAGACAGATTTTAGATATTATTTCTCAAAATGCACGAATTCCATTTAGAGATGTGGCAGAGCAATGTGGGGTTTCAAGAGCTGCAATTCATCAACGCGTGCAACGCATGATTGAAAATAGTGTGATAACTGGTTCTGGATATCATATAAACCCCAAAATACTTGGTTATGCATCTAACGCATATATCGGGGTTAAGCTTGAAAAAGGGTCTATGTATAAGGATGTTGTTCCCGAATTTGAGAAGATACCTGAAATAACAGAATGTCATTACACCACAGGACCATACACTCTTCTAGTGAAACTATTTGCTAAAGATAATGAACATCTAATGGATCTTCTTAATAATAGGATACAGGAAATTCCAGGAGTTGTGGCAACTGAGACAATGATTTCTCTTAGCCAAAGCGTCAAACGTGAAGTTCCAATAAATAAAAATACAATTCAGGAAGTAGAGGAATAAAATAGCTATTGATAGCTCCTCTATTATTTTATTTTATAACCACAATTTTCATGTCAACAATACTTTTCGGGGAAATAATATTTGGCCCCTTGCATAGCAGAAGGTTAGGCTCTTCATTAGGGGTTAACCTTTTGCCTTATGATGGAAAGCTTTGTTCCTTTGACTGCATTTACTGCGAGTGCGGATTTAATAAGGATTTCAGAACAAGGACCAAACTGCCTTCAAGAGAAAATGTAAGTGATGCGATGGAACATCGATTAAAGCAATTGAGTGCTGCTAATGAGGTGCTTGATGTGATAACATTCGCTGGCAATGGTGAGCCTACTATGCATCCGCAATTTGGAGAGATAATTGATGATACAATCCAACTAAGAGACAAATATTTTCCCGAAACTAAAATAAGTGTTTTAACCAATGGTATGCATGTCAGCAAGCATTCTGTTTTTGCTGCTTTGCAGAACGTTGATAATAACATTCTGAAACTTGATTCTGCTTTTGATGATACAGTAAAAATTATAGACAGACCTAACTCACCCACTTATTCTATAAGAAACCAGATAGAACAATATAAGAAGTTCGGACATAATATTATTATTCAAACTATGTTTATTCGTGGGGAGTTTGAAGGTGTTAGCTTTGACAATACTACAGAACGTGAAGTTTTGGCGTGGTTGGAGCTCATTAAAGAGCTAAATCCTCGTGAGGTGATGATTTATACAATTGACAGGGAAACTCCCGCAAAAGGGATAAGAAAGATATCAATAGCTGAGTTAAAGTCAATAGCAGATAGGGTAGAAGCATTAGGAATATCGACTAATGTTGCTGGGTAGGTAATAAGTTAATGTTAAAATAGAAAAGCTGAGTATAAGTCATTAAACTTATACTCGGCTTTTTGTATATATACGTTTTGTTGTAAGTAATAACTCCAACTTTATAGTTTCTTATTTAGTATAATATAAGTTGCGTATTTAATATTA
>CAYFTB010000267.1:0-2459 GCA_964345875.1 uncultured Proteiniphilum sp. | reverse complement strand
ATATTTGCCAAATATTAATATTAATAACGTTGGTGATGAAATTGCCGAACTATTTGCAACCATAATAAGGAATGCCGCTGAAACAAAAAGAAAAAAACCGGTATCCAAAAAGGATACCGGTACAGAGTTCATTAAACTCCCTGAAGAACAACCTTCCGATGAATATCCTTATTCTTCGGAGGATAAAATGCTACTTCAAGAGTTTACAACAGATTATGATGAAATTATGTTTACACTGATAGGTGAAAACTATGCTACCTCATTAATCGATATGACACTGCCTAGCAAAATACAAGAATTGTATGAATTAAAATGGAATGCAAAGGCAGATGCTTTTCTTGATCTAACTTTAAAGTCATATGTTTTTAGTTTGCTTGGAGAATTAAACAATGTGAGTAACAGCTTTTTTACTGTTAACCATAAATCGCCCTTTTTCAAAACCACAAGAACAAAAATACGAAATTTATATGTAAAGCTTCATCCAGACTTATTTGCCGGAGCGTTTCCGTATGAAGCTTTTATAGATGACTGGGATGAGGGTGAATTTTAAGATACAGAGAGGAGGATACAATGCCATCAATTGATGATTCTATTAGAAAAATAGATAACGTAATATGTAGACACCTTGACAGTATTGAGGACTCATCTCGCGGTGCTATATCTCAGGATATTTTGGAACAGTTAATGAAGTTCGTGAATCATATAATGCTTAAGTTTTATGCGAATGGTTCGGATATCCCTATTAACGAAGAAAATATAGCAAAGGCAGTTGAGTTTGCTCAAATAAATAGTGAACTATATACTTTGTATAAATTTCGCAACTATTTGCAAATTGTAACTACACAATATACTTTAGATGAAGACGGCTCAGAACGACTGATGCTGAAGTATTACCAATACTTGTTAGAGGCAAAGAATCTTCTTAGCCACTACTACGGTATTGAGGTATTACACAACATAGAAAAATTTCCTCTGCATTTGGATGATACTCTGCAGGAATACTATAAAAAGATTTCCGAAAAAATAGAACGGCATCCTGCGGCATTACATACTGATAGCAAGGATAAATATTATATTCAAAAGATAAAACCACTGTTTGTAAACAGAAAAATATATTATGAAATCACATTTACTCCTATAGATGATAGGAAAAACAAGTCCAAATCTAACAGAGTAATTGCTTTTACCAAACTACCAATCAAAAGCAACTACGCATCGAAGTTTCATCTCATACAAGAAACTATCGAAATATTAGGAAAAACAATGCCTATCATCATTATTGATGGTTGGGAAGTTTCCATCCGCGATTGTGAATTTCAAAATTTTATTTCGCTAATAAAAGGCGAGAAAAAAAGAGTACCTTACCCAGAACAACGATTAATCTGTGAGTTTCTTACTAAAAAGAAATTTACTCTGACTGATCTAATGGACTTCCCAGATAAGGCATATGATAGGATTACTCTCGAATGGAAAAATAACCTTAAATCTTCGGCATTTATTCCAATTTTAGATTATTGCAGAAATCTTATACGAAATGGTCGTAATGGACAAAATGTGCTGCGATATCTTCTTTATAATATGAACAATGTTATAATTAAAAACCAATATTCATCTGGCTACTATAGCAAATATTATGAAGAGTGGATAAATGCTGGAAATAGCAATCTTTCTGGTTTGTATTTAGCAAATGGTTGCAAGCAGTTTGATTCTTTACCGTTTAACAGATCTCCTATTGGACACAATCCAAAATTAGGAGCAGTATTCGATTGTATTCCTTGTAAGGATAAACGTCCTGAATTGTTCGCTAGATTTATAAGGAATAACACAGAAGGTAAAGGTCAACTGTTTACCGATATTGATGAACTAAGTAACTTCCCCAACTATAAAAGACTCATAGAAAAATATAACGATAGTCTCTGGTCGGGGCACAGACCTACAAGTGATTTGATGCTTGAACACAATCAAGTATTTATAAACGATTACAAGCTTGATACTTGCAAGGTAATTGAGAAATTACAGGAGTTGGCTGAATCAGGCATTGAAAATTACAGTGACGATGTTGATTTTTGGCTACTATTTGATGATTACGAAATTGACTGTGACGAAAAGAAGGATATCATCAGGCATATATTTTCAGAATCAAGAGTTGGTGTAATATATGGTTCTGCGGGTGTAGGTAAATCAACGCTGATAAACCATGTTTCCCACTATTTAAATGATGCAGAAAAATTATACCTAACTCAGACAAATCCTGCAAAAGAGAACCTAATGAGAAAGATTGATGCTGAAAAAACAACTTTTTCAACAATTGAAAGTTTTAAACACCAAGGTTCTCCTTTAGTAAAATATAAACTATTAGTTATTGATGAATGTAGTACCGTTAGCAATAAAGATATGGTTGAGGTATTGCAAAAAGCAAATTTTGAAATGCTTTTACTAGTCGGAGATACTTATCAGAT
>CAYFTB010000266.1:0-2500 GCA_964345875.1 uncultured Proteiniphilum sp. | reverse complement strand
CAAATGATATCCCATTGATGAGAGTTGAGGAAATGTATCTAATAAAAGCTGAAGCAGAGGGAATGATTAGTGGAACTGCTACGGCACTTGAAAGCTTTGTAAAAACATATCGTAATCCTACTTACAAAGTAAGAGGTAGCTCTAAAGAGGATATTCAAGAGGCAGTTTATCAGCAACGTAGAATTGAGCTTTGGGGTGAAGGACTAAACTGGTATGACATTATGAGACTAAATAAAGCTGTTGACCGTCGTGGGGGTGGCTATCCTAATGCTACTATGATATTCAATATTCCTGCTGGAAGTGACATTCTACTTTGGAGAATACCAGAAGCAGAGATACAAGCTAACCCAGCTTTAAATGAAAGCGATAATAATCCTTCAGCATCAGCACCAGTTCCAGTTAAAGAAAATTAAACAAACTAATTTGAAAGATTATGAAATTTAAAAGATATATATATATATTAGGCCTCTTTATTGCACTTGTTGGATTCAATGCCTGTCAAGAGGATGCACTAGTTGAACCATCACCGTCCCCTACTGTACCAGAGGGATGTATAGGAGTATTTTTCCCAAACACAAATAAAGTCAATTTTGAATTTGAACCTACTGATGAGACTGTATTTGAATTAAGTGTGGCTCGTGAGGTATCAACTGGTAGTGCTGAGGTTCCTATCGTGGTTGAAGTAAATACAGATGACGTGTTTAAAGTTCCAGCTACTGCAAGTTTTGCTGCAGGTGAGGAGAAAACTACTATTACAATTACTTTTCCATCTGCAGAAGTGGGTAAAAAGTACAGCTTAGGCTTGAAAGTTGAGGGTGAAGAATATGTTAATCCATATTCAAAGGAAAACCCAACCCTTTCTACAGCAGCTACAAGAATAAAGTGGGAGCCAATTGAGAAGAAAATGGTTTACATAGACGGAACGTTTAAAACAATTTTTACTGTCCCAATTGGTGTTCCAATGTATGTTTCAGCTGAGAAAGCTACTCTAGCGTCTTCTGTAAAATACAGATTTAAAAATGTTTATAATAGTATGTCTACAGGCGTAGACGAAAATGGAATTCACGATGGCTTTCCACATAATGACCCAGGTGATTTTGATGCTGATAACGTTTACTATACTGTTATTGAAGTTGTTGAAGAAGAAAATAAACCTACTGAGGTATCAATGGAACCTTTTAATTCAGGCATTGATTGGGGTTACGGTATGATATCTATGGGTTCTATATATGGCAATATTTCTACAGATAAAGATAGCTACCCTTTAGGTGAGCTAGAAAATAATAAAATAGTTTTTCCCGGAAATTCATTATACTTCAGTATGGCTAATTATAATAGTGGTGGTAAGTATCTTGCTGGTACAGAAACTATCATTTATTTAACAGTAGAAGACTTTATTGCAGACAATATGAAAATAACTGACTTCAATGATGTCGAGTATGAAGTTGTAGAAGGTGAAGTTGGTACTTTTGAATCAAAAGCATTTGATTTCTTCTCTGATAAAACTCTTAATAAAGCTATAGATATTGATGAAGAAAACGAAAATAGTGAATATAAAGGATTGCACTACATATCAGATTTATATGCTGACGACTTTGGACTTGCATTCTATTATGATGGAAAAGAGAATCTATCAGTAGTTAATAACCAGCCTACTGGAACTGAATTTGTAGGAAAGAAGGTTTATGTTTCTAGTAGTAAAGATGTTCTTACAACTGTTTCTAAGAATGCTAAAGGTGTTACGATCTTTACATTTGGATTGAATTTCCATTTTGCAGATGGCACTTCACTTGGTGACTTTGCAGAAACTTATTATTATTCAGAAGATGCTGTTGTATATGAGAAAAAGGATTTCATAGGTAGCTTTGTAATGACTGGAGGTAGTCAATTTGGTCCAGGAAATCCAGATGCAAAAATGAATGTTAAACTTTCTGAGGGGGTAAATACTAATGAACTAATAGTAACAGGCGTTGAATGGGCTGAAAAGATTATTGCAGTATTTAATCCTAATAATAGCACTATATCTATTGAGCCTCAAGAGTTAGCAGATATTAATAGACCAAATGGAGATATTTGGGATGATATTACTCTTTACACAACAGATCTAGAAGGAAGCATTAGTGCTGATGCATCTATGGTATTTACATATGACATGAAAGGTAATATTATATTATCAGATGATACAGAGGCAGATGGATACTTAATTGGAAGTGTCATTGCAGGTGGATGGTTAGATGGATATCATAGTTTACAGTTTGCTCCAGCACCAGAATCCAAATCAACTAGATCAGCATCTTCAGATGATGTTTCAATTAAGTCTTTTGAAAGTGTAGTTGCTAGAGAGATAGTAAAGGCTGGTAATAATTTAAAGATTCAAGGAAAGGTATCACATAAGAAAATTATAAATACAAATAATGTAGCGTTTTAGAATAAGGCTATAAAGCCTATATAAAAGGATGTCCTTACTGGGCATCCTTTTTTGCTTTATCCTTTGTCTAGT
>CAYFTB010000265.1:0-2526 GCA_964345875.1 uncultured Proteiniphilum sp. | reverse complement strand
AGTAAGAGCACACGTGTCCCGCAATCAACAATATATAAATAAAAAGCGGGAAAGTATCTCAAAGAAAAGCATTGTGTAAAGCATAATCAGATATTTGTTGAATAAGAAAGTAGTTTTTAATCTTTATTCGTGTATTCGTGGCTGAGAATCAGAACGTTTATGTATATTTGCATTCGGATTGCATATTTGTATAAATGGTTTAAATAGTGCTTACTTTCTTATGGGAATTTGAAATATAAAAAGCAAAATTAAAAACTTAGTGCTACTTAGTGTAATACTTCGAGCAACATTGTGACCATAAAAACATTAAAACTATGACAAAAGAAAATGCTTGAAGATATTTTATTATCGTTTGATTTGGGTTCTTTTAATTACTATGTAAATAGACTTAAACTATAAATGATAGAAATACATGTATAGTTGATTTTTTTACATAGTTTGAACCTTAGTTATATAATGACATAATAATTTAATCTGTGAGGTTTGATGAAATTTGACATAATAGTTTATTATGAAGGGATCCGCTTTACTTTTGATTAAATAACAAAAAATGTCAAAATAAAGAGATTGTTATAAACAAGCATGAATATATGAAAGTAGCGTATTTATTAGGTTTACACTAAAAAAAATAATTTTTTAGCAAAATTTTGAACAGATAATAGAATTAATTAGTAGTATCTATTCCTATTTTTACTATTTTTGTAAACTAATTTGAATATTTTATGAATACACTCGCAGAAATAGGGGCAGTTCCAGTTGATTTTTCGGTACTGAAGGCGATGTATCCTAATCACAAATCGATACATAATAAAATCAGTGAGTTAGAAAATGAAGGAAAACTTATTCGCTTGAAAAAAGGTTTGTATGTGGTTGCTCCCCAAGAGAGTGGTATGGTGTTATCGTCAGAGTTGATAGCCAATCATTTATATGGTCCATCTTATGTTTCCAAAGAGTCTGCTTTACGTTATTATGGCTTAATTCCTGAACAGGTTTATACGCTGTATTCAATGACCACAAAACATGCTAGAAGTTTTACAAATGCATTAGGTACATTTGATTATACACACTGTTCGAACGATTATTTTACCATAGGTATTAGGCAAGAATCGAAAGAAGGTTTGTTTTTTTTAATGGCAACTCCAGAGAAAGCTTTGTGCGACTTAATTATAAACACACCCAACCTAAATCTCCGTTATCAAAAAGAAATCAGAACCTATTTAGAAGAGGATATACGGTTTGACATGCAGGCATTTTTTAAGATGGATGTGGAAATTTTAAAACAATGTCTGTTGTATGGTAAAAAAAAACCTATCATTACCAATTTAATTCACCTCATCAGAAAATCATGAATCCAATGTTTGAACAAATGGTTTCGTCTTATCAAATTATAACAGATAAGGATAGACGAAATGCCATGTATGAAGTTATGCAAAAAATAACGTTAGCTGGACTTTATCGAGGCGGTTTTTTCGATAAAGCTGCGTTTTATGGTGGAACTTGTTTACGGATTTTTCATAACATGGAGCGATTTTCAGAAGATATGGATTTTTCTCTTTTGGTGGCCGATGACTCGTTTAAAATTGAACACTATTTTCCCGCTATTATCGAAGAGTTTTATTTGGTAGGCCGAGAGGTGGAGATTACTAAAAAAGATAAAACGCAGTTCAGTAAAGTTGATTCAGCCTTCTTAAAGGATGATACAGATGTGTATGATGTGGTATTTAAGACTGAGAAAAGCTTGAAAATAAAAATAGAGGTGGATATACAACCTCTGTTGCAATTTCAAACCGAACATAAATTATTATTGCGTCCCTATTCGTTTATGACACGCTGTTTTACACTGCCTAATTTATATGCGGGGAAAATGCACGCATTAGTTTTTAGAACCTGGAAAAATCGTGTAAAAGGCCGTGATTGGTATGACTTTGAATGGTACGTTCGCCATGAAGTTCCCTTAAATTTTACTCATCTACAAGAACGTATTAGGGTTTTAAATGGCTTGGAGATGGATAAAAACCAATTTTTACAATTCCTTAAGGAACGGTTAGCTTCCACGGATATCAAACAGGTGAAACAGGATGTGGCACCTTTTATAAAAAACCCTAAAGCATTGGAAATTTGGACTAATAACTATTTTTTGCAGTTGGCTGACCTGATTACATTTGAATAAATAAAACTAAACACACATGAAAGTAGCGTATTTATTAAGTTATTGTTATCTTTGTTCTTTAACGTTAATCATCATCAATTGAAGTCTATATTTATTGATAGGGAATAAGTTAATGAAATTGGTATTTATGAATGATTATCCATATATATATTATGAAAAAATTACTATTGGTTTTTGGTACACGTCCTGAAGCTATTAAAATGGCGCCTTTGGTTTTGGAATTTAAAAAACATCCCAAAGACTTCGAAACGGTGGTGTGTGTAACAGGACAGCATCGTGAAATGTTGGATCAAGTATTACACTTGTTTCAGATAGTGCCTGATTATGATTTGAATATCATGAAGCCGAATCAGGAT
>CAYFTB010000264.1:0-2531 GCA_964345875.1 uncultured Proteiniphilum sp. | reverse complement strand
TCTTTCCGGTTCCTCCTGTGCATACCTTGCCCTGCGGGGCAGCGACCTCCTGCACACGCTCCCGATGGTCGGCAAGTTTGGGGTCGCCTGACAACCCTTCCCTTATGCTCCCGATGGTCGCAACGTGGAAGAGTTGTCCCGCAAGCCTTCGCTTCATCTCCCGGCGGTCGCTTCCCTTCCGGCTTGCCCGGCTATCGGAATAGCCGGAATGATTTCCATAACCTTACAATGTACTGATTATGGAAAACAAGGAAGAGAAGAAGCCAAACGAGGCCGTCCGGCTAAGGAAAAAGAGAAGTTGGATTGTTCAATTAACCTCAAACTAACGGAAAAAGATTTCAATTCGGTTAAAGAAAAAGCAGCAAAATTAGGAATGAAAGCAACAAAATATGCACGGGAAATGGTGCTTAAAGGTCGAGTTAAATCCCGCTTTACACTGGAAGAACTTGACCTTATGCGTAAGCTTTCTGGTATTGCAAATAACCTGAACCAGATCGCAAAGAAGGCAAATCAGGCAGGATATATTGCGGAAAGCATTAATATAATGGGGGTGATGATTAGAATCAAAAGGATGTTGGATGATCGCTAAGAATATCAAAGGAAAGTCATTCAAGGGATGTGTGTTGTATGTGATGAACGATACCGCCAAGCTGCTCGAAGCTGAAGGTGTTCTTGCAACCAGCAAACAGGATATTATCCGCAGTTTCGCCATACAGCGTTCCGGCAGAAGGGAAGTAAAACAGCCGGTCGGACATATCCCATTGTCATTTGCTCCTGAAGATAAGGCGAGAATGACGGATGATTTTACGGTACAGTTAGCCAAAGAATATATGGAGGAAATGGGCATTAAAAACACCCAATATGTTATTGTCCGGCATCACAATACCGACAATGAACACGTACATATTGTGTATAACCGCATCGACAATAACCTGAAATTAATATCGGTCAACCATGATTATAAGCGGAATATCAAGGTCTGCAAGAAGCTAAAAGACAAATACGGATTGACTTACGGAGAGGGTAAAGACAGGGTTAAGCGTGAGAAATTAAGGAATCCCGACAAGACAAAATATTATATTCATGATGCGATAAAATCTGTTTTACCTAACTGTAAAAATCCTGCAGACCTAAGACTCAGCCTTGAAAAACATGGAATTGAAATTGAATATAAGTGGAAACGGACAGTTAAAGAGATTGAAGGCGTATCGTTCCGGTACAGGAATATCTGTTTTAAAGGTTCTGAAGTTGACCGGAAATTCAGCTTCGGGAATCTCAAAAAGGAGTTTCAAAAGAATATTATAGAAGAAAACAAGCTGGAAGAAGAAGCATATTTACGGGAACTGGAAGAACAAAAAGCAAGACAAGAGGTAGAGAACAAACCGAAAATTCCAATAATTGGCAGTATCCAACTTACAATGGAACAGTGGCAAATCTTACAAGAAGGAGGTTTAGTTTTTCTGGAAAATATAAATAGAAAAGACGGTAAAGGCAAGTTCGCCTCCTATGTTTTTTTGAATGACGAAAAGAACAAAGCACTTTTCAGCAGTAAAAATCCTGACGAGTTTGTCAAGTACGGGAAATATGAGATGCGTGTCCGGGATAAGATACTGATTGAAAAAGGCTATATAACTAAAGCTAAAGTTAAGTGGTATGGTATCGGCAGCTATGCCTATCCGTACCTCTGGAAAGAGAATAAATCTGATAGCGAATACAAAGAATCATGGAGCAATCCGAGGCTGCCGAAGCCTCAGAAGGAGGAAAAGACGATTAAACCGCCTACGATTCAGGAGAGAAAAAGAGGCAGAAAGATGTAGGAATCAACCGAACATTTTCCAGTCAGTTACTGATGCTCAACATTTTTTCTGATGAATATCGAAGGCTGTTTTTCTGATTTCTCCTTTTCCTTAGCAATATGGTCGAGCCACATAGCATAGACACCCAAAGGAAGCTCTTCGTATCCCAAATCATCAATTTCTTTATATTGTGCCAACATTAGTTCATAATGTCTGTATGCTTCAGGAGAAAGTTCTTGCATTATTTCCGGCTTAGGGGCCTGCAATAAGTGAGCCAATGTCAGCGTTAATCTGGTTTGGTATGCTGATTTCAATATTTTAGCATTCAGGTCATTTTTCAGGTATTGCTGGGCAGTATCAATACATTTAAGATAAAAATCGTCATAGCCGTATTTTTGATAATAGCCTCTTGCCAACTCCAATAGCATTTCAGCTACAACATTCGTTTTATTCATTG
This sequence comes from uncultured Proteiniphilum sp., assembly GCA_964345875.1. Taxonomy (GTDB): domain Bacteria; phylum Bacteroidota; class Bacteroidia; order Bacteroidales; family Dysgonomonadaceae; genus Petrimonas. The sequence goes on along the minus strand of CAYFTB010000264.1, from coordinate 278 downwards.
GTTCAAGGTAGGTTTTATTTTGCAAAGCTTCGGCTTTGATATAACCGCTGTTCATATAATGTGTATCGCTTAGAATAGCTTTGCATGTCAGTTCCAGATTATGCCAGTTACCCCTTTCATCCTGTATCTTTACAAATGAATGCCGGGGAGAGAAAGACCAGTAAGCTTCGGCTCCCATTTCTTCTGCCAATACAAGATAGTATAAGGGCATAGAATGGCATTGACCTACACCTGTCTGCATCAGCGTAGTAACAAAATGACTATCGTAGCTTATTTTA
>CAYFTB010000263.1:0-2557 GCA_964345875.1 uncultured Proteiniphilum sp. | reverse complement strand
CCATAAGCTATGTAATGGCTTGTCTAATAACTATTCAGCAAATAGCAAAACCAACAAGACTATAATAATCTTTCATGTTAGTTTATTGATGTTATTTTCAATAATTAGATTTAACTCATGACTAAAGGCTTGTCCACATCATGCTTTATCACTCTCTCATAAACATATGAGAGAGTGCAACAGATATAGCACAGATACTTAAATTTCTTCTAAAAGAAAATGAAAAGTTACGCGTGAAGATTTCTAAACGTAAGAAATCAGATAAAGATGGAATTAACAGCCGTATTCCACCTAGCTAAGAATCTATTAAAACAAAAGTTGCAAAACGTACTTTTTCCTTAGCTAAGCTATCTTTTATTTTATTTATTGAGATTCATAGTTAATGGATTCGAAACATCTTCGAACAGCTCTATGTCAAAATATTTTGCTGCTGCAGTGATATGATCAAAAATATCCGAAACAATATTTTCATACTCAAGCCATATAATAGTAGAGGTAAAGAAATAAAGCTCCAGAGGAAGTCCTTTTGATACTGGCTGTAATTGGCGAACCATAGTGGTCATCTCTTTGTGAACACCTGGGTGACTTTGGAGATAATTTTGAATATAAATTCTATACAGCCCCATGTTGGTTAGGTTACGACCATTTATGGCTAGAGATTTATCTGCACCAGTTTGAGTATTATAGCTATCAATTTCGTTAGCACGACTGCCGATATAGCTTGCCACAGTTTGAATTTTCATAAAGCGAGACAATTCACCATTTCCAATAAATCTTATGGATGACTGTTTGATAAAAACAGATCTCTTCAATCGTCTTCCTCCATTATCCTGCATGCCTCTCCAATTTTGAAAAGAATCTGAAACTAAGGCATAAGGTGGTATTGTGGTGATGGTTTTATCAAAGTTACGTACCTTCACTGTTGTTAGTGTTATCTGTATCACATCTCCATCAGCATTATGCTTAGGCATCGTAATCCAGTCACCTAGCCTAACCATATCGTTTGCTGATACTTGAATGCTCGCCACAAAGCCCATGATGGTATCTTTAAACACCAACATCAATATTGCAGATGCTGCACCCAGTCCAGCAATAATACCTGCTGGCTTTTGTCCCGTCAGGATTGAGAATAAAAAAATAAATCCTATGAAGTAAAATACTATTTGCACCACCTGTATGTAACTATCAATGGGCTTATCTTTGAGCTGCGGTCTTTCTTTTATAGAATCTCCAAATGCGTTTATGATTGACATTATCAGCCATATAATATAAAAGATGAGATATATTTGAGCTATACCATATGCTAGGCCCATAAATCTAGGGGATATATCAAACACTATAGGTATCGAAGCCTTTACTAGACTAAATGGAATAATTATGGATAAATAATGAGGAAACTTGCGTTTAGAAAGATACTTAAAGAATGCCATCTGAGGCACCGCAGATATCCTTTTGAATACACCTCGCAAAATATATCTCGTGATATGATACACTGCAAATATCAATGCTGATAGTATAAGTAGTAAAAATAAGGAATTGGCATATTCTATCCATTGCTCCCCCACCCCAATTTGTGTAAGCAGTTTGTGCGACCATATACTGATTGCATTAGTTGTACCCGTAAGTTGTGCAATTCGTTCTTCGTTCATTTGATTTTTTTATAATAGTTTGATTTAATAAGGCAAAGGTAAACATAATGAACAGATATAAAAGTAGTAACGATGAATTACTAGATTATCATTGACAAGCAAAGATTACCAAGAGAGAGTATATAGAAATTTCCACAAATGAAGACTTCAATATTTCATATCTAAAATAGCCCAGTAGAATTGGTGAATTGGTAACAAAACTATGCTTTCGGATTATTCCTTTCTAAATCAGCCGTTTGGCTTGGCTGAAATCCCGAATAGGTAACGGATAAGTAACGAGATAACTTCATCAATTTGCCCCGCTTTGGGCAGGTTGATTAGCTTGGAACAAAGGTACTTTTCTTTTTGATTTATACAACCAAAATCTCGATTATTTTAAATAATCATGAGAATCTTTGGCTGTGTGCGAAAAAAAAAATATCTTTCTAGATTAAAACGATAAACTTTCAGAATATGAAAAAAACATTGCTGCTTCTATTTGCTTTCTTTATGAGTATTACTCTTTATTCACAAACAGAAAACCCATTTGCGAAACTTGGATATGATGTATTGACGGCAAGCTCTTCCAAAGGAGAATTTGAAGAATTTCATGATCAAGCAGATATTGTTGAAATAGGATCAGTCCTATACAATACGAAAACGAACGAAATTGTAAAAATCTTAGATAAAGACGAAACTACAATTGATCTTTCTTCTGCTGTTGCAGCGATGTCGATTGATCCGCATTGTGAAAAATACTATTGGATTTCGCCATATGCATACGCATTTAATAATCCTATTAATGTAATAGACCCCGATGGTAGAGATGGAATATATATTACTTTCCCCAATTATATGGTAGATACTGAAACTAAACTCGGCAAACAACCATTAGGTCATTCTGGTGTTTTGCTGATTGATAATAAAAC
>CAYFTB010000262.1:0-2560 GCA_964345875.1 uncultured Proteiniphilum sp. | reverse complement strand
TTATATTCGTAGCTACACCCTCACGTCTTTCAGCTGGCGTAACAAGGGTAATATGATGACCTTCAGTTTTGAATTTGCGTAATAGATCCGAGTATATGCCTCTATCTTCTATTGACTGTATGTTGGATAAGGATAAGAATAGAATGTCCATTTTTTAGTTGTTAAATTACTCGAAATTCACTAACTGCACAAAGATACTTCAATTAAGTTTTTCCATTGCCAATTCCCTTTTACTTCCCTTTCAATGTCAGTTTTGCTATGAACTATTATTTTGTTTAAGTTGGATTCAACTTAAAAGATTATTCAATAAGTTACTATCCCTCAATCGCTCTCTTAGCAATCTCATAATATGAAAATACCTCTATCCCTTTTTTTGCAACTTCTTGCATAGATGCTAGAAGTTCTTGATTGTCATACATTTTAAGAATGCTGTTCTTAATTTTCTCCACATTCACATCATCCAATAAGATACAGTTTCCATCGAGATCAATATGCTCAATTCCGTCCCATCTCTTAAAAATAGCAGGTAATCCTAATCCAACAGCTTGCTCCCACAACACAGAATGAGTACCTGGAAAACATGCAATATCAGAAGCAAAGAAATAATTATTAGCTTGTTCTGGCGTAATCCAACCTAAGTTTATTATATTATCGCTACTTGAGTGTCCCTCAATTTCTTTTTCCATCTCCTCACTTGGCTTTCCAAACGCAATTAACTTAATATTTTCAATACCAATTTCATTCACTGCTTGCATCAATAGATGGATGTTCTTTCTTCGGTCTATTTTACCGCCTGTAATAATCACAAAGTCATCATCACTAATCTTAAGCGAATCTCTTACTTCTTGCCTTATTTCTTCTCTATTGGCAAAGTTAATATTCGAATCATCTATTCCCAAAACTAGCAACTCAGTCTTGTCACATGGAGTGTTATACACATCTTTTAAAAAATCCACTCTCACGGGTAGTACACCATAAAACTTATTTGTATATGGCTCCACAAGTTTCATAGCCCACTTATATATAATCCCATGTAGAATTTTCATTGACACCCAATTAGTTCCACTATTTATATAATCGGCATGATTATCAATATATACTTTCACATGCGGATGTTTCTTCACATAACTTACTATTTCCCTCATACTCACAAACTGACCTCCGTGTATAAATAGAATATCTGGCTTAAATGAATACAAAGTTTTCTTTACACCTCTATATTTCCTTATTTTTTTAGCTATTGCATGTGGCAGAAGGCTAGTATAAGGTATTCTTGTTATTGGCACTCCGTACTCAGTCACATACGATGAAGGCTCTATATATCCAAGCTTCGAATTGCCGATAAATGTTTCTGTTGAAGCTAATATCGCAACTTCATGCCCCTGAAGCTTATGCATCTTTGGTAATATATTTTCTTGATAGCCGTAATTGTCAATGTAGAAGTTTGACAAACATATGTGTAGTATTTTTACTTTCATGTTTTTTTAAACTATAATGTCATATACAATTTTTGATATTTCTTTCAGATTAAATTTTCTTCCTAGCTTGCTTTCTCCTAATATAATCTTATCCCATATATTTTTCTTCTGTTCATCAGTTACTATAATTCCATGTTTGCTCTTTAAGTCTAGGTATAGATCATTCAATATACTTGTGTGGGTTTTCAATAGATCTTTGCCTACATCAAGACTAATTGCATATCGCAGCCTTTCTAACTCTAATCTATCTAATGGTTTGATTATCTCTTTATTATCCACCATAATTGTAGGTGCATAAATTATTTTGTCGTTTAAATCGTAAAAATCTATTTTGTTTAACTCGCTAAAGTCATTTTCAAGACTCATAACTATTATAAATTCATCAACAAGTAAGCAGAATAAATCTCTAAATTTTGGATGGATAAAAAGAATTTTAATATCTTGCGATGTACAATTATGAAAGCGAATAATTTTGTATGATATATCAGATAAAAGCCTTTTGGTATTAACCGCATCCTTATTCAAAAAGTCATTTAATACTTTTCTTAATTTCTCATTTTGACTTTCCGAAAAGAACACACCACTTCTTTTTCCTATAGACATTCTCCATAAAACACTACCCCAAAATAGAATTCCTTTATCTCCATCAACCCCCGAATGGTAATCTATATTTTCTACTTTATCAATAGTATGCGAATATTCATTTTCTAAAGAAGCCAAACCTTCCTCACATTTATTGCAAAAAATATTATCTATGACTTGTATATTTTTATTGTTAGAGATATCATGATCTGTAATATTACCGTATACCTCATCAAGCTTTTCAGGTAAAACAGATCTTCCAAAATAGCTTTTAATGCCATACTTACTGATATTGAACGCCAATTCATTATCCCTACCTGTTTTTCCATCAACATTATGGATTCTTTTCAATAAAAAATGAGGCACTATATGAATGAGAGCCTGTTTTATTTGCCTCATTTTCTTTACATAATTCACAAAGTTTTTTTCCCATCTTTTCAACTTAATATTAGATTCACAAAATTAAATATCTTTATATGAAATGCTTTCATAACTTATTT
>CAYFTB010000261.1:0-2568 GCA_964345875.1 uncultured Proteiniphilum sp. | reverse complement strand
ACTGCTCAGCAGCCTGTTTTTGCTCATCGCTCCATTGAGCGTAGGGGTGGTTGGTAAGGTTGATTAGCATGATTAATTGAGTATTGATGTAATTATTTCCATTTCGTTTTGGATTTTTGCTTTAATTTGATCAACAGTCAACGGTTTTTGCTTAGTTCGCATTCCAGCATGATTGATATCATTTCTTAACTCTGTTAACCTACCAAAGGAATCAACAATTTCTTTATTGGTTAATGTACTGTCTTCAAGCAAAGCATAAACTTTATCTTTATATTTTCTAGCAACTTTGCTCCAGCTATCTTCACTGTCTGTTATTTTGTATATGATTATAAAAAACACCGAATTTATAATTTCACGCTCATCTTCATTAGCAATATCTATTTGATGTTTATTACAAAAAAATGAAACCACATTCTCCTGTAAAATAGTAGCACTTTGTTGATACAACCCATTTTCTAAACACCATTTAGCTGCATTAAACCCATTCTGAATATTTTGCTCTTTATCAAACACTTCGAAAGAGTCACTTATCTTTTTTATAACAGGGTCAAGTGGTTTAATAAAAGTTGATTCTAAATCTTCTAACTGGCTTTTTAAGGCATTGATATTGCTTGAATTTATAATATTTAATCCTCTACATGTCTGAAAATCTTCAGTTGCTTCTTGAAGTTTTTTTATAAATTTATTGATCAGTATGGCATCTTTATTTGTGCCTTTTGCTTCTCGTAAAATTGGTTTCAATTGTGTTGACGATAAATCAACCAACCTTTCTACATTACCATTTTTCAAATAATCAGCTGCAGCAAATGTCCAGTCTTGAAGTGCAGTGATAGGTAAAAGATTAACTATAGGTGCTTCATTCGTTTCATGGTTCCTAGCTTCAAAGTTACCATACGATAAACTTACAACTTTTATATTTTTCAAGAACTTTGCATAGTTACTCAACACCAACAATAGCATTGGTAAGTATCTAAAACTATGGGTTAAATCAATGTAAACTTCATCATTTTCTTCTAATACATTAAATATCGTGGTAAAAATCTCCCACATCTCTTCCTCATTCTTTCCATTCGGTATGAATTTATCGACAATTTGTATTGGCAAATTCATATCTTCCATCACATATTTCAATCCCTTATATTCTACCAATCCATCTTGATTATGTTTTCGTTCTTTAATATTCCAATTAAAGGTTTTAGCATAATCAGTTAAAAAGAATAACGCTATATCATTTTCTCTCCATTCCTTGGCATTGTATGATTCAAGTAGGGCTTCTTGTGCAAATTTTGTATTTGTTGATTTAAATTCATCAGTTACATACTTACACTCGCTATAAAAACCTGTTCCTAGTATTGATATAAAAACTTTTCTTGCCATAGTATTATTTATTATCTATATTTTTGATTTAATTGATCTGCAGCCCAATTAAGACTTTCATTACTTTCATCAGAAAGTACGACTCTGAATCTAGCACCAAATCCATCTTTATCTTGATACGTGCCTAAGAGTATTTTTCCATCGTCAGTTTCTCTTACAACAAACCCATTACCCTTAATTGAGGCTTGGCCATGATACGACATAGACCAACACGTTTTTATCCATTTATTATCATCCCAAACCTTATTTACATAATTTTTAAAACCAATTGGAAAGTGATCTGGTCTAAACGTGGGCACTTGTCTATCTAATTTATTGAGAGTTGACAGATTAATCGCCTTTGGATATCTTAATCTGAAAGATGTTAGATAAAGCTGCCCTATTGCGTTAAGTTCAAATAACTTCTCATGATCAACCATCTCTTGATTCAAAAAGACTTTCAATTTCTCATCAAAGTCCCCTATTTCAGTTTGTGTGTATACTTGTCCTCGTTCAAAGTCTGTTAATAAGTCTGCATTGTGTCCAAGAATATCGTAGTCTAATGATATTGGAAGAGGCGGAAAATCTATTATTTCAGAAAATCTTTCATGTTTGTAATATACAGGAATATCTAGAGCTTGCCCAATCAAAACAGCCACAGCTATTTGTGCTTTATAACCTCCCGTAGCATCAATGGCAACACTCTTATTACCAAATCGCTGAATGACACCTCCTATTTCTCTAATCAAATTACGAAGTCCTAAAGATTTAAAATCTTTAGGACGCTCATCTTGTAAATCTATTATTGGTATAAATTCAACCTGCCCCAAACTAAGATCTTTACGACCTTCAAAGTATTTTTTCAAAACATAACCTGTATTTATACCCGCAGAAGTATCTGAAACAAAAAACACTATATTTCTGATTTCTAACCAATTCTTTTTTTTCGACTCTTCTATTGTATTTATCTCAGCCCCCATTACCCTTTTATTTGGGTCTATTTTCAACAATTCATTTACTAGAGCATTCCAATTCTCAGTCTCATATGAATCCTTTAATTCTCTCCAATTATCTAAATTTAAATTATTTGCCTCGGAAAGATTCCTTAAGTTACTCATAAATAGACTTGTTCCAACTGTACATAATAGAGTATTTCTCATATTGTTTTATCATGGATTTATATTAAACAACTCTTTTTCTAACAATTCAAAT
>CAYFTB010000260.1:0-2600 GCA_964345875.1 uncultured Proteiniphilum sp. | reverse complement strand
ACATATTAATTTGCTTTCGCTCTTTCAGCGTAGGGCGTTGCCCTACGCTGATGCTCAAAGCCCTTTGGGCTATAGACCAACATTCCGTTCATAATTTGACATCAAACGGCCTAATATTATTTTTGTTAAGAAAACAAATGAAGAGAAGCGTTAAAAACAAAATGCTGTTTGAGCGTAGCGAGTTATATTTTGTTTAGCTAAACGCAATTTGTTTTTAGAAAATAATATTCAGCCTTGACTTTTTGCTCCTTTTGTGTCAAGACAAAAGGAAGAAGATATAAACGGAATAATATTCATGATTATTCCCATGTATATCATTCAGGGCGTTGTATCTAATTATCGAATGGCGTTGCCCTACGATAGTAGATATAAGCCCGTTGGGTTATTTGAAATCGAGAGTATAATCGATTAAACAATTAAAAGTTTCAATTCCCGATAGCTGTTGTCCCTATATCAATCTGCATCAGCATTTGATTTACAATTTATGCCCTAAATTGATTCATTTTTTACACTTTCATGCTAACTTTGCATAAATAGTAATAATAGAGAAAAGATGAACTGCCGAGAAATTTCAGAATTAGAAAAAGCAGCATTAATAGAAAATGGATGCAGCAGCGATGATTGGAGTCTGCTAAAAGTAAAAGAGGGCTTTAAGCCAGATTATATAAAAAACACCCACTTTTCGGGAAACATAAAGCTCGGAGTCTTAAATCAGTATTTTTATTTGGCTGGGGGTGTTAAAAAGCACTCTTGCATAAACAATGCCGTTATTCACAACTGTGAAATTGGCGACAATGTTGTAATTGAAAATATTCAGAACTACATAGCCAACTACGTAATAGAAGACAATTGTTTCATACAAAATGTTGATGTAATATACGTTGAAGGCGAGAGCACATTTGGTCATGGCACAAAGGTCAATGTATTAAACGAAACAGGTGGTCGTGAAGTATATATTACAGATAAATTATCTTCCCACTTTGCATATATCTATTCATTATACCGACATCGCCCAGAGCTAATCGACAAAATGAAAAAGATTATTGATGATTACACCATTGAAAAGATCTCAGACAAAGGCCTTATTGGCTGCAACTGCGAAATAGTAAACGTAGGGTGCATCAAGAATCTGAACATTGGTTCATATTGCAAAATAAAAGGAGCAATGATGTTGAAAAACGGGACCATTGACTGTAACGAAGTAGCACCCGTATATATCGGACGCAGTGTCATAGCTCAGGATTTCATTGTGTTGTCAGGCTCTTCAATTGACGGAGGAACAATTATTACACGATGCTTCATTGGACAAGCATGCGTGCTAGACCATGGGTATTCGGCTTCCGATTCTTTATTTTTTAGTAATTGCCATGGCGAAAATGGCGAGGCATGTGCACTCTTTGCAGGCCCTTATACTGTGACGCATCATAAATCCACTCTGCTAATTGCCGGGATGTTCTCATTTATGAACGCTGGTTCGGGGTCAAACCAAAGTAACCATATGTATAAATTGGGTCCGATCCATCAAGGAATTATCGAGCGTGGAGCCAAAACCACAAGTAATTCATATCTTTTGTGGCCAGCAAAGGTGGGACCATTCTCGCTAATTATCGGCCGCCACAGCCAGCATTCAGACACATCAAATTTACCATTTTCATACTTGATTGAAAACGACAACAAAACAATTCTTGTACCTGGCATCAATCTCAAAAGTGTGGGAACAATACGAGATGCTAAAAAATGGCCTGAACGTGATAAAAGACAAGACACAAACAAACTTGATTCTATCAACTTCAACCTACTGAGTCCCTACACAATACAAAAGGTATTTAATGGAGTGGAAATTTTAAAACAACTGCAAGAAACAGCTGGTAAAACATCTGAGATATATACTTACCAGAGTTGTTATATCAAAAACTCATCCTTAAAACGTGGATTGCAACTGTATGAGATGGTTATACACAAGTTTTTGGGCAATTCAATAATAAAGAGATTAGAAAATACAAAGTTTAAATCAAATGAAGAGATAAGAAGACAATTGGTTCCAGATACAAATTCGGGCTTGGGCGAATGGCTTGATATATCTGGACTTATTGCACCAAAGTCGGAAATAGAAAATATGTTATCAGAAATTGAGAGTAATAACATTTCATGTCTTCCCGAAATAAATGACAACTTTAGGAGAATTCACAAAGATTACTACACTCTTGAATGGACATGGGCATGGGACAAGATTAAGAGCTTTTATAAACTAGATATTGATAATATCACAGCTGAAGATGTTATTTCAATAGTTGAAAAATGGAAAGCATCAGTTATAGATCTTGACAAAATGATATACGAAGATGCACGAAAAGAATTTTCTCTTTCATTTAAAACTGGATTTGGTACAGATGGAGATATTAAAGAGCAGGAAATAGACTTTGAATCTGTGAGAGGGGCATTTGATAATAACCCATTCGTCATTACAACACTAAATCATATTGAAGAGAAACGAGCTTTAGGTGATGAATTAATAGCTAGAATGGTAAAAGTGTCCAATAATATCTAATTACTATAAAACTACTATTTATTTAATGTTTTTAAATTGATAACAATAGTAG
>CAYFTB010000259.1:0-2610 GCA_964345875.1 uncultured Proteiniphilum sp. | reverse complement strand
CAGACTCTTACTTTTAAGTAAGATGCTAACATTTTTGCATCACAAAATATAATAAATGAGTAAAATAGAATTGCGTACGGTAAACGTGACACGATATATCACCCCATTGAGGGAGGGCGGTTCTTTGCCTGCATTAGCGGAGGCGGATGATGGATACAAATACGTTGTCAAGTTCCGAGGGGCGGGGCATGGTACTAAGATGCTAGTAAGTGAACTCATTGGTGGCATGATAGCAAAGGAGCTTGGATTTAGAGTTCCCGAATTGGTGTTTATCAATCTTGATGAGGCATTTGGGCGTACCGAGGGCGATGAAGAGATACAAGATTTGCTGAAAGGTAGCCAAGGTTTGAATATGGGATTGCATTTTTTGTCGGGTGCTCTTACTTTTGATCCCGTGGCAACACAAATCGATGGTCTAACGGCATCACAGTTGGTGTGGATGGATGCTTTCTTAACTAACGTTGACCGCACTGTGCGAAACACTAATATGCTTATGTGGCATAGGGAGTTGTGGCTCATTGATCATGGTGCATCGCTATATTTTCATCATTCGTGGGACAATTGGCATAAGAATGCTCTTAGTCCGTTTGCGTATATAAAAGATCATGTTTTGTTGCAATATGCTGATTGCGTAGATGATGTAGATGCTGAATTTAAGAAAATACTAACTCCCGAAAAGATTAGAGAAATGGTTGACTGGTTGCCCGATGATTGGCTCAACTGGGGAGGTGAAGATGAGTCTCCTGCAGACATACGCGAGGTATATTACAACTTCTTGACTGAGAGATTAAAACATTCAAGTAATTTTACTAAAGAGATACAACATGCAAGGGAAGCACTTTTATGAATATGCTATAATTAGGGTAGTACCTCGTGTGGAGCGTGATGAGTTTTTCAATGTGGGGCTCATTATGTATTCAAGAAAAGCTAATTACTTAAATGTGCGATACAATTTGGATATGCAGAAGATATCTCTCTTTTCGTCCGAGTTGGATATTGATTGTCTTTGCGAGTATCTTTCAGTATTTGGTAAAATATGTTCTGGATTGAAAGAGGGTGGATCTATTGCTACCCTTGATATTGCCGAACGTTTTCGTTGGCTCACTGCGGTTAGAAGTACTTCATTGCAAACATCCACATCGCGTTCTGGGTTTTCTGATGATTTGGATGCTACTTTTAATATGTTGTATCAGGAGTTGGTAGAATGATAGTAATATATATGTTAAAACGACAAATGTGTAGGAATAACGCCAAGTATTGTGCCTTAAGTATATTATATGTGTGATATTTGTAGTTTTTTGATATTGATATTGCAATAATGATGTCAATTTGATTTTTTTTGAAATAATAATAACTATCTTTGCGCAGATATTTTAAGACAATTACAAATAATATATGAATCAATTATCTAAACGATTGCAGTCCCTATCTCCTTCAGAGACTTTGGCGATGGCACAAAAGAGTAATGAGCTTAAGGCTCAAGGTTTCGATGTGATTAATATGAGTGTAGGTGAGCCTGACTTCTCCACACCCGATCATATAAAGAAGGCTGCCAAAGAAGCGATAGAAAATAATTTTTCTTTCTATTCTCCAGTTCCTGGTTTTCTTGAATTGCGAAAGGCAATTTGTGTAAAGCTTAAAAAAGAAAATAATCTTGATTATGATCCCACACAGATTGTTGTGTCAAATGGTGCTAAACAATCGCTGAGCAATGTGTTGCTTTCATTAATTGATAAAGGTGACGAGGTTATTATCCCCGCTCCATATTGGGTGAGCTATCCCGAGATGGTAAAGCTTGCAGAGGGAACGCCTGTAGTTGTTTCTGCTGGAATAGAGAATAACTTTAACATAACAGCTCAACAGCTTGAAGAGACTATAACTGAAAAAACAAAAGCTTTAGTTTTATGTTCTCCTTCTAATCCTACTGGGAGCGTTTACTCTAAAGAAGAATTGAAGTCGCTTGCTGATGTTTTGGCAAAGCATCCAAATGTGTATGTTATTGCTGATGAAATATACGAGCATATAAATTATATTGGAAAACACGAAAGTATTTCTCAATTTGAGGAAATTCGTGACCGTGTTATTATTGTTAATGGAGTATCAAAAGCATATGCAATGACTGGCTGGAGAATTGGTTGGATTGCTGCACCTAAGTGGTTGGCATCGGCATGTAGCTCATTGCAAGGACAATATACTTCAGGTGCTTCGTCTATTTCACAAAAGGCAGCTGAGGCCGCATATACAGGAAGTCAAGATTGTATTGAAGAAATGCGAGTTGCTTTTGAAAGAAGAAAAAATATAATAGTAGGATTGCTGAGAGGGATTGATGGCTTAGTGGTTAACGATCCAACGGGTGCATTCTATATTTTCCCACAGGTTACAGCCTATTTAGGGAAGTCATATGAAGGAAAGCAAGTTAAAACTGCTGCTGATCTAGCTATGTATCTTTTAGAAACTGCTCATGTGGCTTGTGTAGGTGGTGATGCTTTTGGTGCGCCTGATTGTATTAGGTTTTCATTTGCCACTTCGGATGAAAACATCGTTAAGGCAATTGAACGAGTAAAAGTTGCATTAGGAGAATTAAGCTAGTCATAAGAAAATATTAATATA
>CAYFTB010000258.1:0-2648 GCA_964345875.1 uncultured Proteiniphilum sp. | reverse complement strand
TTTTAATATATAGCCTTATTAGTCTAGTTGCGAAGTCAACTTTGTGATTGGACTAATAAGGCTATTCCTTTGAAAAGCTTTTTGTTGCTTGACAAAACCAAGATACAAGTATTTCAGGCTAGTTATAGAGGCTTATATATTAAAATAAGTGTATTAAAGATGCAATTTCACCATCAGGCATTGTGAAATATGCGATTTCTTTTTACGTTTGCGTTCACAAGGGTTCTGTTAATTAATAATATTATTCTATTAAGAGTACATCAATTATAAAGAATGTTTCTGTAACTTTGCTTTTAGGTATCATGTTATTTATCAATATAATTATGAGTATTGCTTATATTGAACTCACGTTAATTTAGATTATTCATAATTTATATAGCAATATAAATATAAGCTCGTTTAAGAATTAAATATTTATGATAAACAAAAGGACAATCATCACACTCATCTCTATTTCCATGTCCCTGTTATGTATATCCGCACCATTGGATACTAATGAAAAGAGAAAAGGAAATATCACTTACAACAAATCCAACCACAGTATGACTCTCACATGGGACGATTTTGGAGCAGTTGGTGATTACATAATAACTAGAGGGGGAAGCCGCTTGGCAACCCAGTTTATAAAAATTGGCACAACTCCTAAAGCAACATTTGTGGACTCGAATCCAAACTCAAACAAGTATGAGAACTACTACAAAATTACTCGAGATACGACAACGATAATTATTTCATTAGAGAATCAGCTTTTTGGCGACAATATATACTTCTATGATAGAAAACACGAGGAGGCATCTTCAGCTAAAGATGAAATCAATTTGCACTTTGCAAGCATAGGAAAAGGTGGGACAAATGGTGAATGGACTACTAAGCGTCAGGCATATTACTTTAAACCAAATATTAATAATCAAACATACGATGAAGGTGGCTATGGATCTGCATCATCTGCAGAAGCTAATTCAATTGAACTAGGTTTCTATTCTCATATTGGTGGGCTAGGGAAGTTGCCTTCTGATGTGAAACTGGGATCAATATTTACTCGTCCACATCTTTCGGGCGGAGCAAATGCTACATGTACCTTTTGGCGATCCATGGAGAATGTTACTGTGATGAGAGATTTCGCATGGACAGTTTCACAATCTACTAGTGCACGTAGGATGCTAATTGAAAGTACCTCTAAGTATATATCCGATATAGGCGACACTAATTTTTGGGGAAGTGGAGGCTTTATAGCAGATACACACTACTCATCATCTCAAAGACCCAATTGGGGAGGCCAACAGCAATGGTATAGCCGAAATGTAATATTCCCTACAGGCTCCACACCTATGGGAGGATCATACAATATGGTGTGGCAAGGATGTGTAAATGCTCCGAATTCAAATGAATCAAATACACAAATACAAAGCACACCTATTATCAGAGAGAAGCCATTTCTTTTCATTGATAATGATGGCGAATATAAAATATTTGTACCTGCTTGGCAAAAAGATAGAGTGGGAATATCTTGGTCATCAACAGATATGGGTGAGGGTGAGATTCAAGACTTGCTGTCAGAATGGTATGTTGCAAAAGAGGGCGATACAGATGTAGAAATAAACGCGGCTCTAAAATATGGCAAAAACATATTCTTCACTCCTGGACATTATTCACTAGATGAACCAATTCAAGTAAACAGAAAAAATACAATCTTACTTGGTACAGGCATAGCATCCGTAACACTTGAACCAACTGAAAACAACAAGTGGGGCTGCATATATGCCGATGATAAGGATGGGATAATTATTGCGGGATTACTTATGGACTCCTTTAATAGTACCACGTATCAAATTCGTGTTGGTCAAGAAGGTAATAATATTAATCACGATACAAACCCAATATTACTTTCAGATATAACTTGTAGAGTAGGCGGAGTTCAGTCTAATAACATCCAGATTCATGCATCTATGCAAATAAATAGCAACAATGTTGTAGGTGATCACTTTTGGTTATGGCGTGCCGATCATGGCTCGCAGCGAGGTGGAGATGCCAGATGGACAAGAGATAGATGTAAAAATGGATTGATTGTGACTGGCGATGATGTAACACTTTATGCACTATTTACAGAGCATTATCAAGAATATGAAGTGCTTTGGCTTGGCGAACGGGGAAGAACATTCTTTTTTCAAAATGAACCTCCATACGATGCCCCAAACCAAGAATCTTGGAGTAGTCAAGATGGACGAGTTGATGGCTATGCTGCATTCAAAGTCGCTAATACTGTAAGAGAACATCATACAATTGGCTTGGGTTCATACGCCGTTTTTACAGGTACCGATGGTAATGTAAATAAGAAGAATGCTTTTGAAGTGCCTAATACGCCTAATGTAAAGCTTGAAAAGATGTGCACTACCCGATTTGCAGGAAGTGGTAATATACAAAATGTAATTAATGGTATTGGTGGCAGTACTATTGATGGTGTTAAGCGAGTGGAAATATACAATAATGAATTGGGCACTCAACCATTTGATGAAATGTTTGAATTGCCAAAAAGGGAGTCATGGCCTAAGTATATTGAGATGAAGTGATTCACTCGAAATTAGAGCAAAAAAGTCAGAATCCGTTATGATTCTGACTTTTCATTTAAAAACATTAAAAATGTTCTATTG
>CAYFTB010000257.1:0-2651 GCA_964345875.1 uncultured Proteiniphilum sp. | reverse complement strand
CACAAACATAAGCTCTGAAAGAGCGAAAGCTATCGCCCATTCAGGGCTTACGTTTACTACTCGTTAATATTCATAGGGTAATAGATTGCGTAAACTTAATCTATTACCCTATGCTATTGCTGTAACGTGATTAGCTTGATGCAATTATAAATCTATTTCTATTCCAGTGTATTGCTACTATTCTCATCTGTCTGAGATTTCAACTCTCTAATTGCCCTATCAAAATCACTTTCGTATTGTAGCATTTCCCTACGGCGATATTCTTCAAATTCTTGCGTTGCTTTTTCGATAGCTTGTTTGTGCGAAACCGTTCCTGCATTAAGAAGTAAGGGGCGATTCCCAACAGATAAGATGTCATTCAGCTTTTCTATCCATTGCTGCATAGTCATAGGGTGCTGTTCGATAGCTTGTAGTTCTGCAAAATCAAGATATTGCGACACCAGTAGGTTTAAGACTTGCAATTCCTTCTCGGAAAGATAATTCTTTGCAATCTTTACATCATCACGAGTGATGTAATCTCCTTTGAAGTTAGTCATACCCACCATTGGCCTATCGGAATCTACTCTATGATAGATAAGCTCTGCCGCTGTATGTTCATGGGCGGCATAGTGCATCTT
The DNA here is from genome assembly GCA_964345875.1 of uncultured Proteiniphilum sp. Lineage (GTDB taxonomy): Bacteria > Bacteroidota > Bacteroidia > Bacteroidales > Dysgonomonadaceae > Petrimonas. The sequence goes on along the minus strand of CAYFTB010000257.1, from coordinate 2,034 downwards.
GTTTTGAACGGTTGCAAAAAACTGGCGGGTTATATCGTTTCGCGGGTCGTAGTCTATCGCAGTGGCATAAATATCAGTTACTTGTTGGTACAAATTGCGCTCGCTTGATCGAATATCCCTGATTCGTTGTAGTAATTCGCGGAAATAGCGGTTGCCGTTTCCTTTGAGGCGTTCATCATCAATAGTAAAGCCTTTTTGAATATATTCGTGCAGTCGCTGTGTCGCCCATTGCCTGAATCGAGTTGCTACCTGCGATTTCACACGATAACCAATGGCAATAATCATATCCAAATTGTAATGCTCAATCTGTCTTTTTACCGAGCGGTTACCTTCTTGACGAACTAACAAGAAATACTTGTGAGTTGCCTCCTTTGACAATTCTTCCTCTTCTATAATACTGTTAATGTGGAGACTTATATTCTGTTGTGTAGTGTCAAACAGAATGGAAATTTGTTGTTGCGAAAGCCAAACGTCCTGCCCGTCAAAGCGTACATTGACGTTGGTTATGCCATTGTCGTCCTGATAAAGAATGAACTGGCTGTTAGTTGGTTGTATTTTATCGTTAGACATAACTCTAGGTGTCTGTTTTTGTATTTTTACTTATAGATAATCTTGGTGTATTTGATTCAGGAGTCTTATTAGGAATATCAAGCTTCACAAGTAAAGGCATTGGAAAATCAACAACTACTAATGAAGCCTCACCATCTCCCAAAATAGGCAAAAATGATAAAACATTACGATTAGCAGCAGAAGCCGCATTTTCTATAGCCTTCTTATCTTGTTCATTTATGAGACGGTGAACAATAAAAGTTCCCATATGGCTCAGAGTTTCAAGAGGTATATCTCGTGGCATTTGTGTTGCAATACAAAGGAATAGACCATATTTTCGAGCTTCTTTTGAAATTAACTCGAAAGCATCTAATGTCTTTGCATCGAAATACTCATCCTTTATAGATTTATTTAGAAATTGGTGAGCTTCGTCTAATATCACAATAATGGGATTCTCTTTAAATTTACCACTTCTTGCTTCTAATAGCATTTTTTTACAGATAGCATCTACAAGAACATCTCTAACCTGAAAGTCATAATCCACATGTGAAAAATTTAATCTTAGAAACTGTTTAAAAATAGAATAAACGGAGAAAAATAGCATATAAAACATTGACTATCAGTTGTCAAACTGGACTTTTATTCGTATCTTTATGAGTACCAATCAATTAAAGAAAAATGAATAAAACTTATCCAACCGACCTGAGTGATAGCCAATGGAGTACAATATTAGGTATTTTAAACGACAATCGCAAACGAAAGCACTCACTTAGTGAGGTTTTTAATGCGATCTTCTATATGCCCAAAACAGGCTGTCAGTGGCGTATGCTTCCGAATGATTTTCCCAAGTGGCAACTTGTTTACTATTATTTTAGCAAGTTTATGTCGGGGAGTGGACGGCGTAAAATGACGAAAGGACGTAAACGCCACATTATAGTAGATACGATGGGATTACTTTTATGTGTTGTGGTACATGCCGGCAACTTGCATGACAGTAAGGGCGCTCTTTTCGTGCTTAATGAATTGAAATACCGCTCCTCGAGGTTAGTCAAAATTATTGCTGAAGGAGCTTATCGGGGAGAATTGGTTGAAAACACAAAACGAACTTTCGGGTGGATATTAGAGATCGTCTTAAGGAAAGACCAATCTTCAAAATTTCAAGTAATACCCAAAAGATGGGCTGTGGAAAGAACCTTTGCATGGTTCGAACCATACAGGAGGCTTAGTAAGGACTTCGAATATTACACTCTGACAAGCCAAACAATGATTCAATTGGCAATGATAAAAATTATGCTTAATAGAATCAAAAAATGAAATTTAAACAGTTTCTTAATCTATTACCCTATGCTATTGCTGTAACGCCGTTGGCGTTAGCCTTGACTTAAATACCAATAGTTGGTTGGTCAATAGCCCAGTGGGCTTTGAGCATCAGCGTAGGGCAACGCCCTGCGATAATAGATACCAACCTAACCACAAGCTCTGAAG
>CAYFTB010000256.1:0-2684 GCA_964345875.1 uncultured Proteiniphilum sp. | reverse complement strand
TTTTTTAACTCACTATCTTTGCGTGAGACTTAGGTTTGCATATCGTAAATAAAAACTGTGAAGGTTTATTTACAATCATCATCTTGCATCTTCCTTGCTTTGATTACATTTACGACATCGTAAACGCCATCATATTTGGCAGGAAAACCTTCTTTAGCCTTTCCCTTATCTTTGAATTCAATTTCTACAAAAATTGCTGTGTAAGGCTTTTCGTCCTTTGTGATTTCGCTATATATTTCTTTAAGTTTTTCTGTCTCATCTGAAACCCAAAAAGTATTATCACTTCCACAAGGCTTGAAAGTTCTTGCTTCGTGCCCCCAAATTAATTGTCCCTCTAATGTTTTTAAATCTTCATCAATAGAGACTTTATCCGCCTGACTTTTAAGAGGTTTATCCTCTACCCTCTTATATGTTGTAGTTAAATTTCCTCGCTTCAACAACAATTCTTTGTTGTCTAATTTTTATATTGTATAGGCTGTTGTATCAATAAAGGTTTGACTATTACCAATACTTTTAGCTACCAAGAACAATTCATCACCCTCTACATACCATTGCTGATAAAGCAGAGTTGCCATATTGTCTGATTGAGCCGTGCCATCTGAATAAAGGCTAAAATGCAAGGCACTTGCAGATTGGTCTTCCCAAGATCCAACAAGGTCACTTTTATTTGATTCTGTTGAATGTTTTGCTTCGTTCTCACCATCAGTACTATTGGTGTTTTTTTGATTGTTACACGACAATAATAATCCCATTCCGGTTATTATTGTTAAGATAAATTTAATTCTCATACTATTTAGTTTTTGAAATTAGTTTTTGAAATTAGTTCTGAAGTACAGTAGTCAATCGTTCGGACGAAATACTTTGTTTAATTTACTTGTCCTATAGCAAAACAAGTGGCGTTTAGTATTTAATTTTGAAGTCAATTGTAATTCATAAATTTCTTGTTGTGTATGTTTTGACATATACCACAACGTTTCGATTAAGCAATAAATATAAAACTTTCATAGGTTCAAGTATACAAAATAACAAATAAATTCATTAGTAAGTTGACAATTTCTACAATTTAGCCCATATTTTATCGAATATATCAAGAAAAGGGTACTCTCACGAGCACCCTTTTCTACCCAAAATAACAAATACCACTTAAATGAAAAAGTAAATTTTATTGTGATACTTGTGTTGATTTCTAGTCTTACAAAATAATAAATTGTTAAGTTATTATTCAATCACAGCATCAATATCAATTCCTAGTGCATGTAAGTCTTCACCTTTTGCAACTTCTGTTGACGCTTCACCTAACCAACCATTCTCCTTGTCGATTCCATTAATTATTTTGACAAAGTCAACACCTGGCAGATTTGCAGGATTACCCTCTTTATCTATTGCCCAATCAATATCTATCGCAGATTTAGGGTCACTATTTGGCCAATTATCTACATATCCATAGCTATAGTATTCAAGAATGTAGTAAGTCCCGCTTCCACTTCTATCCCAACCATTATCGGCTAATCTTATTCCACTAAAAGTTATTTTATCATCTTTTACCCAAAGAGGATAATATGATTGCCTGTGAAAGCTATTTTTAACCTTATAGCCTTCTCCACCCTTATTGTTTGTCCAGCGAATGTATTCATCCGAAGTATTATTGTCTTCCACTTCGGGGCGATAAAATGTCATCTCATAATCACGATATGTTTTTAAATCGCCACCTGCTGCAAGAGCATTTTCGTACCAATCCTCTTTTTCAGCAGTGAAGCTGCCACTACCTGCAATTTCGTACCACTCATCATCGTCAGGTTTTCCATTTTTATTCTTATCATATGCTACCATCACAATGGCTGGCTCAGCACTACCAGAAAATGAGTTTCCATGAACTCTAAAGTCACGCTTCCCTGCAACATTCACAATAGTATGGTCAAAACCAATTGTAACATATCCACCCCATCCTCCAAGTGTAATCATTGATGCTGATGAGCCAACTAGAGATTTTTCTACTTTAGCTACCATATCTTCGTGAGTATCACCTTCTGTGTAGGCAGGCAACTTATTTACAAACTGCCCTGGTGCTGGTAGGTAGTCAAATACCTTTGCAGTATATGCAGATGGCACTTTTTCACTTTCAGAAACTGTAATTACATAATCAACAGCCAAGTCATTTGACGAAAGATTAACAACATATTTTCCTGCTTCTGCAGCTACAAACAATGTAGTTCCCTCTTCATTTTTAGTTAAGCGATATAGATTGGACTGTGACTCAGCTACCTCAATAGTAACTTCGTCATCCTTACCAACAAAGCCAGGTAGATCTATCGCAATAATTGAATAAACATCAGCACTTATTGCACTTGAAGATGAGTAAACAATTATTTTAATTTTACTTTCGGTGGTTCCGCCACTATTGGTTGCTTTAAATGTTAAGTTATACTCGCCTACTTCCTTTCCCTCAAAAGTATATTCTAAAGTATTTGCCACTTCCTCATCATCAAGCAACCAAGAATAAGCTACATCGTTATCATCTCCAACTGTGGGAGATAATTTAATTGTTCCATTTTCAATAATTGAGTAAGCATTCTCTATTCCAGAAATACTTGGTGCATCTATCTGCAACTCATCTTCTCCACAGCCAACAAATAGCAATGCAAAAAGCAATAACGTTAGTAAAAATGATTTTTGTTTCATAAATT
>CAYFTB010000255.1:0-2723 GCA_964345875.1 uncultured Proteiniphilum sp. | reverse complement strand
TATGGAAAAGGGACTTTCAAAAGAAAAACCGTCTTTGCATATGGTATTTACCGGAAATCCAGGTACCGCAAAGACTACGGTTGCCCGATTGTTTGCACAGATTATGAAAGACGAAAAGATCTTATCAAGCGGCAAATTTGTAGAGACCGGCAGAGCTGACCTTATTGGATCGTATGTCGGACAGACCGCTCCCTTAGTCAGAAAAAAATTTAAAGAAGCGCAGGGCGGTGTACTCTTTATTGATGAAGCCTATTCTCTATGTGATGCATACGAAAATGGATATGGCGACGAAGCCATCAATACCATCGTTCAGGAAATGGAAAATCACAGGGACGATGTGATCGTGATATTTGCCGGTTATCCTGCTCCTATGAAACAATTTCTGAAACGCAATCCCGGTATGCTGTCTAGAATTGCTTATCAAGTGGAGTTTGAGGACTATACAACAGACGAATTGTGCGATATTACAAAACTTATGCTAAAAAATAAGCAAATAACTATTACCGATTCTGCAATGTCAAAATTAAGAACAACTTATGAAAGTGCCTGCCACAACGCCGATTACGGTAATGGCCGTTTTGTACGCAAACTGTTAGAAGATGCGGAAATGAATCTGGCAGAAAGATTAATGCAGCTTAACGAAGCTGACTTATCACTGCAGTTGATCTCGACTATTGAGGAATGCGACATTCCCGAAAACACAGCAACCGAAACCGAGAAAAAAAGGCAGATTGGTTTTTTAAGTTAATCTACCCGACATAATATTATCCTCCCGGATTCTGAATTCAAATTCTGAACCGGGAGGATGTAAATTAATTATTGTTATTAGGTAGATGTTTGTTAAGATGTGGTACTATGTCAAGAAAAAGTACAAATTAAATGTGAACTTTTTTAAATATATTTGTAAATTACCAGATTTGCCCAAAACGGCTATTTCCATATCCTTTTGAAAAAGAGACCTTCTATATAATCTCCGCCACCATTGACAATCCAAACGTAAATGCTTGTTTGTAATCACCCGAAGGCGATAAACTCAAAGCAAACTTTATTTTCTCCTTCGTGATGGGATATTGTAGCATTTTCTTATTGGCTTATCAATGGCAAGCCCTACGGGTGGCTGGTTTATCCCCTTCTGGCTTAAAATCTAAAGCAAGCTATATACACTTAACTAGCTTCTTTGTATAATTTTTCCAACTCATCTTTGTATTTCTCTTCATACTGATTAGGGGATAAATAATCACAATGGCTATGTATCCTTACAGTATTATAAAATGCATCTATATAGCTAAATACCAATCTATAGGCGTGGTTATAGTCTAATATTTTAAATCTATTTATCCATTCCCTTTTTATTAGTGCATGAAATGATTCTATGCATGCATTATCCCATGGATATGCTTTCTTTGAGTAACTATTTATAAATCCTTCCGTTGCTTCTCGATAAACAGAACATGTATACTGTATTCCGCGATCGCTGTGCATTACCAATGGTTTTGTTACGTTTCTTACCATTTTTGCTTTGTTTATTGCCTCTACAACCCACTTTGCCTCTAATGTTGTACTGAGTACCCATGATATGATTTTTCTGGAATACAGATCCATAATACATGTTAAATATACAAATCCTTCAAAGGTCCATATATAGGTAATATCTGAGCACCATACTGCATTTGGTTCTTCTGGATTAAAGTCTTCATTTAATATATTCACTAGCTCTTCGCTAAAATTAGAATCTATTGTTGTAACTGTGTAAGGCTTGATATATTGTGCTTTTATTCCCATTTCACGCATATAATTACCTACTGTTTTTTCTGATATAGTTTCTCCGCTTTGAGTTAGAATTTCTCTGATTTTAGGAGCTCCATAGTTTTGATGTGACCTATCATATATTTCTTTAATCTTAGTTTTAATTTCTTCTTTTCTCTTGCTTCTATCAGATGGTAGCCTTTTCTTGAAAGAATTATAGCCACTCCTTGAAACGCCTAGTATCTTCAGCACTCCACTAACATTGAGTCGGCGTTTTCCTTCTTCGTTTAATTCTTCATCTTTTTTTGATATTTCTATGAATAAGGCCTCTGTTAGTCTCCCAGAATGCTGATTGCTTTTTTTAGTATTTCTAATGCATCCTTTGCATCTCTTAGTTCTTTACGCAATTTGGCATTTTCCTTTGCCTCATCACTTTGATAATTACCTGAGCCCCTTGTAGGAACTTCACCATTGTTATTTCTTGCATTTTTAACCCATGTACATAATGCTGTTCTACTTATTCCTAAATTTTTTGCACATACTTCATAACCTAAGTCTTTATGCTCCTGATGATATCTTACGGCATCTTCTTTAAACTCTTTAGTATATTGTTTACTCATGAATATCCCTCCATCTTTCACTATAGTGTATTATACTTTATTTTTTGGAATTATCCACTTTTAACTTGTACTATTTATATTCTACCACCAAACTGCTGACACAAAACAGCTTTGTCTTTTGAATAATGATGAAGAACTTTCTAACACATTAGATAAAGAAGAGCAAAGAATTACAATCAAGCAACATGCCCGCAGCAAAAAGAAACCCGGAATAAGACAAGAAATATTAAGAAATTTAGAAAGGGAAGTTGTTGAATTTGAAATAGATAACAAGGAAACATGCCCTAATTGTGATAGCAAATTAACTCCTATAGGAAAAGAATATGTAAGAACAGTAGTAAAATATATCCCTGCTAA
>CAYFTB010000254.1:0-2746 GCA_964345875.1 uncultured Proteiniphilum sp. | reverse complement strand
TTATTTTAGATTCGTAATCATCGTAGTTATACTTAATCGGGTAATGAGTTTGAATTTTTCCGGTAGTTCTGTTTTTTATTTTCAATGTATCGGATACAAGGCGGAATAGCATCATGTTTTTAACAAGATTATCATCCCTATCCAGTTTTTCCTCCTCTATTTTCCGGTTGCAGAAATCAACCCCTGCTTTTATGCCTTTCACATACTCATTATAATCGTATTTATTATTATGCCAGGCATTTTCGATAAGGAACACAGCACGTCCAAGGTTTAATTCTTTCCGGCCATCCAACATACTGCTTATCTCATCGAAAGCAGAATAGAAAACCGGTGTTCCTTCATAGCCCGCTTGCGAAGGGAAGCCATGCTTGGTCAGCATGATTATATCCGTCTGGCGTTGTATCTCGTTCTGGATATGTTGAATTTCATTGTTAGAGGCAGCTTGCAGTTGACATTGGTGTGCCTGTACTTCCCGCATGATTGCTTCCTGTTGGGCTTGTTGGTTAAAGCTGCCATTCGGGATATGTGGATTGTATGGGTTGACAGAATTTCCTGTAGGAATAGTTGGAACTTTAGGTCCTTGGGGCAATTTTATTTGTGGAATGGGGACTACTGGGGCTTGCGCATAGCAATGACCGACTAATGAGGCTAGCAGTAATGCTGTTAATATGGAATAAGTTTTTTTCATTCGGTAGAGTTATTTTGTCCGGGGATTGAGTATGGCTTTTATTTGTTGGTTGCCTTCCTCGGAATTCAATGAGTTGAGCCAGTTGGCATACATCTGTTGGGGCATCTTGCGATAACCTAATTTATGAATATTGCCATAAAGCTCTGTCATTTGTCTGAACAGCTTTTCGTCATTAGATACTCTATAAAGCTCTGTGAGTATTTCTGCTTTTAGAAGCATGGCATTGATATACTTGGGAAAGTGTTCTAATGCCGTATCACAGCATTTAATGATGAAGCTACCATCTTCTTCTATTCCGAACTTTGCCTGATATCCTTGTGCCAAATCAACTAATGTCATGGCAACGGCTTCTTTATCGGAAAGGGCACGCATATAGATACCGTTACGGATGGCATCTGTATGGATATAACCTGAAGCTGCATACCAGGCATCGGTTGGAAAATCAGCACAGGTCAGTTCGATGTTATACCAGCCGACTTTTTTATTATTGGCTTTGATGTAGATATGGTTAGGAGCGAGTGCCAAGTGAGATTCATAGCCTAACTCGTCCATAATAATTTTGTAAAGGTAGGGCAAAGAGTGGCAGTTGCCTTTATTCATGGCCATTAATGTTGAAACAAACATATTTGACCAGTCTTTTTGCCCTGCAAAATCATCTTTATTATATTCGAATGGGTAATTTAAAATTATTTCGTTACTAACTGTTATTGGAAAGGAGTCTGTCATAAAAGCAAATACCCCACATTGGGTCATTGCTATATCTTTATCTTTTTCAAAATAGTTTACATTTCCTGACCTTATTATTCCAATGCAAACCATAGTATAAAAACTTATTTGATTCTTAAATCTGATTTCGTCTAATTCATTATTAAAATAGGCATTCTCCATAATGAAAACAGATTTTTGAAAATCTAATGAATCTACTCCTATGAGCATAGATTCAATCCGATTAAAGGCACTTACATAATGACGATTAGTATTTATAGGATATGCATTTATTGTAGATATAAAAAATCCAATAATTATATATAATTGTACTTTGAAATACATATCTTAATGTGTGTTTAGTGAATCTTGAAGGAAATGTAATGAGTGTTTTTCTTTTATTATATCCCAATCCTCTCCTCCAAAAGGTGGATATTGACAAATTAGCTTTGATACTGATAAAGAATCGTTAATAAGTATATAAACAGAAGAATCTATATCGTGAGTATAATATACTATTTGTTCTTCCCAGTTGCTTTTGTTCAAAACAACATCTTTATTTTCTGGTAAAAAAATGCCATCCATTAATAATTCTCCAGTAAAATCATGATAAACTTTAAAGTGATATTCTTGTCCATCAGGAATAAATTCTATCCAATGTCCTCCATCACAACCTCCACACCATTTTGATTCAATAGGAACATTTACTGGTCTTTCAGGAGGAGGGCAATCTGCATTGTTGAAATTCCATATAAAACAAACCATAAAAACAGAGATTGCGATTATTATCAACAAAATTATCAGAAGAAATTTCTTCATATTTGCTACTTCATTAGAATCCAAAAAAATCTTTCACCTTTTGCATCGTAGACTTATGCGGTGTCACAACTGCATTTCTATTTTTACTGGTATAATCCACTTTGTCATAATTGCTTCTATAAGATCCCGCAATTTTACTGGGTGTATTTATTATAGTACCTGAAACATTTACGTCTTTATCTTGTTTTAGAACATCCGAAGCAAATGTTGCGCAATTATTGCCAGTTAAACTATACGGCTCTCGATCTTTATTATAACCTTTTTGACCAATATTGCTTTCGTTTAGTTTTTCTACAGCATAGTTATTCATTTCTTTAAATTTGTCACTCTTCACATATGCCCCTTCTATATTTCCACCTTGTCCTGACTGATCAGAGATTTTACTTAACACTTTATTCAATGATTCTGGGGTTGGCATTCCATTTTCACCCATAACAACATCTGGAACTATAACATTTCTAACTCGTCCTTTAGTACCATCGGATGTTTGATATCTACCATATTCATAATATTTTGTAGATCCAGTTTTATTAT
>CAYFTB010000253.1:0-2760 GCA_964345875.1 uncultured Proteiniphilum sp. | reverse complement strand
TTCGAAATAGTATATAAATAAAAAGGGCTGAATCTAGAGAGTGGATTCAGCCCTTTTGTTTGTTTTGGTTTTGATAATGAATTTATTTTTTAGAATTATCTTATAAACATACACACTTAAATGGATAGTGTCAATACAATAAAATAATAAAAATAAGTTTTATTATTTTATTGTATTTTTAAATGCGAATCTCTTTCTTCTCCCGTTGATATATGCAATAACCGTGATTAATTTTGGCCTAGAACTATGTCTAGGATACCTTAATTTCCCCTTTATTTTTACATTTTTCCCTTTTTTTATTTCATTTGCTAAATATTCTTCCATTTTGTACCACTTACCGCCATTTTCATTTAATTCTTTTCTTAGTGGTATATAGTTAATGTTTTCAGAAATTCCATTGAATCTATTTGCTATTAAATGCCCCCCTTGATCTTTTCCTTTTGTACCACCTAGGCGTGTCACAGATTTTGTCTGGGAGTCAGGGCGCCCACCTCTAATTAACGATGTGTTACTATAAGCCTTAGATAAATCTGCCTCAAACATTTTTACTAAATGTTTTTTATTAGTTGTGTATTTAAATACTTTATCAATATTATATTGAGCATTTTTAATAGGATATTGCAAATACTCATTTGCATTTAAATTTGAGTTGCATTTTATGTTACCCCCTTTTGCATAAATCACATTATTCTTGTATAAGTTTATTTGAGAGTTAGGGTATATATTATTAGAAATTTCGAGGTATTTATTGTTTCCCTCATCTATCAACTCTCGGAGAGTCATTTCATAAAATAAAGCCTTATCACCCATTTCATTATAAATGATTTCCTTTTCTATAGTCCTATACCATTCATTAAGACCATATTTATTTATTAATTTAAGCTTTTTCTTAGGACTTTGTTTTTTTAATGAAAAGATTTTTTTTATTAGTCTTTCATGATGTTTTAATAAACTAATTAGATCATTTTTATTCGTTATTTCTTCATTTAATGCATTCTCCTTTTTAGATTTAATATTGGAAATACTTCTAATGAAAAATAGTACTAATTTATATGAAATGTAAATTAATATGACGATGTAAATTATCCATATAATCCAAATAACTAGTGCAACTTTATTCTTTTGTTTAAAGCTCCATGATAACTCATGAGTGCTATCGTATTGTACGTAATCACTATTAATAATATCAATTTCATCTGTGATAATTAGCAAAACACCTTTGAAGACTTCATTTTTCTCTCTAGGTAGCATTGATAATCTTAAATGTACCGTTTTTATTAAAGAGTCAGCTATAATGTGTAAATTATTGTTGTTTAGTAATGTTCCGTTATGATATATGTTTAGATCATCTATTGTATTAGATAATGAATCTCTAAACAAAATGTTAGCATTTGATTTATTTCTAATACTTTCTTCATTGAATTCAATCTCTAATGTTAAGTCTAAATATATAGAATCTTTATAAAAATATGATATTGGAGGATAATGACATGTTTTGAGTAATAAATTTGATTTATTCTTTAATAAACCAACAAATGGATCTTTGTAAATTGTTCTCCCAAAATCCAGATCTGACAAAGGATCAGTATTTTTTGTACAAGAGCTTAAAAGTATCACTAATGATATGCCGAGTATTTCTAATATGTTTTTCATTTCTTTAGTCCTTTTATTGTCATAGATCTTAATCCTCTATTTTGAATTTTTAATTTTATTATATTTGGAGTGAAATAGACTAAGCTGAAATCATCAGACTCATTGATAAAACTTAATTTAAGAATCATTTCTAATGGAATCTCAGAGATAGGTTTTAACTCTATAATGTCAAATAATACATAGTTCCCTTTATTAATAAATGAGCGTATGTTGGATATTTTATAATAAGGATTATTTTCTAATTTTAAATTTAATGAGATTTTTTCATGTGTTTCTTTTTGGGAGTTTGAATCGAATTCTATCTTCACGGTTTTATTATTATATATATTTACTTTTTGACTTAAACTGGTCTTGTAGAAAAGGGCATTCACATCTAAAGACTCTATTAGCCACATTTGATCTGATTTATCAACGATATTAAATAATTCTTGCTCTTTAGCTTCAGGTGTAAGCATTAAATAAAAAGCAAAATAATATTTATCTTTGGCAAAGTCTCCCCAGTTTCTTAGCTGTGAATATAATACTTCCTTGCTTGGACCGAAATTATGGAGCCCATCAGTAAGCATAAAAAGATAATTTATTTTGGTAGAATCTATCTCTTCTATTCCCGATTGCCAAGCATCAGATATATTAGTATCGCCAGGCAGAATACGAAGACTATTAATAGCTGAGAACAAATTATCTTTATTTCTAGAATAATCTCTTATTATTGTGTGGGTTTTATTTGTAAAAGGAATTATTACAATCTCAGTATTTAAATCTTCTACTTCATCTATAGTATTAATAAGTTTCTCTTTTACTTTACTGAAAATATTTGGAGTACTAACAGCACCTTTACCCTCCATCGATGCTGTTACATCAATTAGATAAATTCGCTTTTCAAGTTTGTGTTTTTGAGAATACAAGAAACTTGGAGTTAAAAGTAAAATGCTAGTTATAAATACTTTTATAAAATAAACTTTGCTAAATTTAGTTTTATCCATATTATTATTGTTATTATTTAAGTGAAAACTACCCAAACTATGACTTGGTTTAGTTCTTATCCCTCCCCCCCTACAACGCCACTCCATGTCTCCCCTTATTCTCACCATTTGGGTGTCGATGACA
>CAYFTB010000252.1:0-2828 GCA_964345875.1 uncultured Proteiniphilum sp. | reverse complement strand
TAATATGTCAATGAGGTTATGATTCTATGGATGTGTTTTGCATTGTTTAGTGTAGCTTCTGGCTTTAAAGTCAGTTCAGAAATGGGATATATATACATAAAAAACAGCCCCTGATAATTAAACCAGAGGCTGCCCAACTTTACATTATCCATTACTCCCGTATAAATTTCCGGAACTCTTCATTTTTGATAGAATCGTAGGGGGCATTTCCTCCTGCCTGTTCAAATGCCAAGAGTATACGTTCCTGCGCACGAGGTATCCGGGTTATTATCTGCTCAAAGAGGTCTGTGTCGCAAAGCTCAAATGCTACATTCAGAGCTGCTTCCTTTTCTTGGCGATCAACCGTTCTGCCTGAAGCCAAACCTCCCAACATCTGAAGCTCCTCGAAAGAAGTCCCGTGCCCCCATGTGCCTATTTGTCGAGCCCTTGATATTGCTGCTACATAATTTTTATGGTTCAATTCTTCAAGCAGTTCTTTACTTACCAGCGAGCGGGCAACTTTGACACGTAGCTCATAAGTACGATTCTCCACATAAAGGGTGGTGTCCTTAAATCTCTTTGATATTAAACCGACTACTTTCCTGAATGCTTTTACCGCTTGCCCCCAAGTAGCATCGTAGATTCTTTTCAAGAGCCTGCGGTGCATATCACCGAATGCCCTACGCAACGGATCGCTCAGAAGCATCCCCGCCCAAAACCACAAGCTCACCAACACATAGAATTTTATAAATAGTTCGTTCATTATTCTGTCGGATTTATATTGTTTGTTTGGTAAATGATATCTATCTCTTCTTTAAAGGTATCCAGATGGTTCAAGATAATATTCTCCACATAGCTGCTAATAGTCGCTTTTGATTCATCCATCAGGTGGACGATGCGCATCAACCGGCGGTGAGCGGTAGCGGTAATATACAGCGGCTTTCGGTACGTGAAATCTATCCGGTTGAAGAATGAGCTTTGATAATCTGCCTGTGGTTTGCGTTTTCTCCTCTCTGCTGGTTTTACCGGAGGTTCGACAGCTTTGATTGCCGGTTCTGCGATTTCTTCGGCAGGCTCAACAATTTGTCCGGCTATTTCCTTTTTTATCTCTGCCTCTTTTACCGGAGAATCCATATCAACGGACTTTACTTCTTCTGATGTTATGTTTTCCGCAGGCTTTTCCAATGGTACACCCTGATGTACCATTGAACGTAACTTGTCGAATTTATTTTCTGTAGCCATTATGATTGAGGTTTAAGGTGGGTGATTTCAAGAATTTCATTGACCAGCAAATCCAAGTTGCTACCTTTGAGTAGATTCCTGTCGGGTGGGAATATTGTGGACAGGAAGACCGCATCGCTACCTTCAATGGACTGCTCTTTATCGTAGCGGACGGATTGCGGAATAACCGTCTGCATCAGTGGCAACCCGAACTGGCGGATGACTCCCTCGTAGTGTTCGAGCCACTCTCTTTTGATACGTCCGTCCACACGATTCCAAAACAGGTGGATGGCTTTCAGGTTTAAGTCTTTGTACTCCGCCAGCAGTTCATTGACCGGAATGATGAATGAAAGGGTACTCTCCATAGACATCCGTGAGGGAGCCATCGGGACGAATACATAATCCATCGACATGAATGTCGAGATTACACCATCGTTATTGATGGTTCCGGGCAGGTCGAAGAATACTACATCGTAGTCCATCGGTTCGTCAACCAAGAACTCGCGGGCTTTTATTATTCCCTCTTCGGGTTTGGCGCATACGATTGGATAGGTCTGTTTACCCAGCGACTCGAACAGAGCAATGGCTTTAGACTGATAATGCAGATTGGTCTCCAACTGCCGGATTTCACGTTTACGCATGTCGTAGACACTGCATTGCGGATAGTCGCAATCCATTACGGCGACATTCAGTCCCTTGAGGTAATGCAGATAGCTTGCCACCAATGCTGTGAATGTACTTTTGCCGACACCACCTTTTTGGGTGGAGAAGGCGATAAACAAAGGTTCTTTTTTCATCTTGTTTTCAATTTTTAGAATTATACATATTGATATTTGTAAGCTTTTCGAGCTTTATTATTTTATTGTTTTCAAGTTTCCTTGTTTTCAAATTACCAAGCCACCAAGTTTTCAAGTTTGATAATTTCCAATTTTTCAAAACATAAAACCAACTTGAAAAATGTCAAATCAGAAAAACGTAAGATTTCCCAACTACCCAATTTTATTGGCAAATTGATATTTGTATATTATCCTGTCTTTAGAATTTGCCAATTCCAAGTTTTTCAATCTTTCAACCGCGAATGTATAACGTTCTGTTTACCAACGCGCAATGCCGGTTTCTTATGCGCTAAAAGGGTGTGTTTTGCATCGGAGATACGATAAGTAAGAGCTCATTTTGAATAATAATAGGAGAAATATCTTTTATTCCCTCAAATATTTTGTCTGGATTTACTATTTGGCAAATCGGGGTAATTCACACCGATTACTCTCCGGTCAAATAAGCAATATATAGCAGAGTTATACATACCAATCCGGCTTTGATATTGACTGGGTATTATTATTTTCTTCGTGGTCTGAATCATTAAAATGACAGACCGATGAATGAAGAAAATTATTTTAAGGCGACCTCCAATTTAAGTCGCATTACGGAATCCGGGCTTTTACGTTTTATGCCCCGGATAGTGTATAACAGTTGCCACCGAAACAAAAAACAAAGAGTCTCACGCCTCTTTATTTTTTTATCGTCGTCAAAGGAGCAAGGTAATCGCACGGGTAACCCGAAATTCACCTACGGCTCTTTCCGGTTCCTCCTGTGCATACCTTGCCCTGCGGGGCAGCGACCTCCTGCAC
>CAYFTB010000251.1:0-2872 GCA_964345875.1 uncultured Proteiniphilum sp. | reverse complement strand
TCTGCTTTATCTAATATTATTCTAAAAGTAGTGCCTTGACCTATATCTGATTTTGCTACGAATATTTTACCTTTATGATAATTCTCAACAATTCGCTTTACGAGGGATAAACCAAGCCCCCACCCCCTTTTCTTTGTAGTAAATCCAGGCTTGAAAACATCTCTATATTTAGACTTAGGAATACCTTTTCCAGAATCTATTATATCTAATACAATCTTTTTTTCGTTTGTTCTCAAGTTAATATAAATAGCTCCTTCACCGTCCATTGCATCAACTGCATTTTTTATCAGGTTTTCTATAACCCACTCAAATAGTGGTTCATTTATGGCAACTAATAAATCATTTTCAGGAAAAGAAGTCTTAAACAAAATGCGTTTAGAGACTCTCTTCTCCATATATTCAAGCGACCTGTCAATGACAGCTCGTAAGTCACTGTATATAAAATCTGATTTAGATCCTATCTTAGAGAAACGATCTGCAATTATCTTTAGCCTATTGACATCCTTCTCAACCTCATCAATCAATTTTTCATCTGCTCCCTTAAGTTTAATAAGCTCCAACCATGCCGCTATCGATGATATAGGTGTCCCCAATTGATGAGCAGTCTCTTTTGAAAGCCCCATCCAAACCCTATTCTGCTCTGATTGCAACGAACTTCTTAAAGCAAAGAATGCAAGAGTGATAAAAACTAAAATAATTGAGATTTGAATATATGGAAACATCGACAACTGTTTAAGAGTATATGAATCATCATAATACAGATATTGATTCAAATCATCTAGCTCTACTGGCTCATGTCTTTTTGAGAATACTTCGGCTTTGCTTCTTAAATACTCATTTTGATTTTTCGATGGCAATTTAATGTTGTTTGCTACATAACTATCCGAAACAACATCATAAAGTATTACAGGTATTGTAGTATTGCTCTGCAATATATTCAACACCAAATTCATATCACTATGCTCATTTCCAGATGCGAGAAGCATTGTGGCCTCAGCCCATATTTCAATTTTATTTCTCTCTTCGTGTTCCAATTCCTTTACGAGTCTATTTGAAAACACAAGTGAAGCCAAAATAATCAATATTGCAACCAAAAAAAATAAATAAGTTATTAATTGTTTTAAGTCAATATATAATTTCATCTCTGAATTTTTTAAGCCTGATACAAAACTAACGAAAAAAGAAAGGATTTATTTAATTATGAGCCAATTTTATTTTTTACATGGTAAGAGTCAAAATTTCATATTTTATATGTTGGTATATCATAAAACAAACTATATTTGTGTATGCACACATAAAAATCATTTTTAAACATGAAAAAATATTTCCTTTCTATTGCTGCGATCTGCTTAGCCATAGTTGTAGCAGCACAAAACAGACCAGATCCACAACCAGCTCCTGAAACAACAGAAAAGTTTAAAGTTGGTATGGCAGGATACACATTCGTAAATTTTGATATTGACAAAACACTTGAGACATTAGAAAAATGCGACGTTCATTATCTGTGCATAAAGGATTTTCATCTTCCATTCAATAGCACAGATGAAGAGATTAAAGCTTTTCACGCAAAGCTGTCATCTAAAGGAGTTACAGGATATGCAGTAGGTCCTATTTATATGAAATCTGAGAAAGAAGTAGATAATGCGTTTGAATATGCCAAACGTGTCGGAGTGAAACTAATTGTTGGAGTACCCAATTATGAGCTACTTCCCTACATTGACAAAAAAGTGAAAGAATATGATTTCAAATATGCCATTCATCTTCACGGTCCAGACATGCCTCTTTATCCTGATGCTGATGATGTTTGGAATAATGTGAAACATCTAGACCCCCGTATTGGAATGTGTCTTGATATTGGACATGATAGACGAAATGGCAAAGACCCAGTAAAAGATTTGAAAAAATATAAATCAAGAGTTTTTGACATTCATATCAAAGACGTAACCGGTGCATCTAAAGAGGGATATTCAGTAGAGATTGGAAGAGGTATATTAGACATACCTGGTTTTGTAAAAATGCTTCGCAAAACAGGTTATGATGGTGTTTGCAGCCTCGAGCATGAGCGCAACATGAAAGATCCATTTATTGGAATTGCTGAGTCCATCGGATATTTTAGAGGTGTAATATCTGCTACAAAATAGACTATTGAAAATTAATTTATTACTCTACTTATTAATACAAAAGGGGATTGAGTCTTAATATGCTCAATCCTTTTTACTTTATAACAGCTCTAAGATCCTATTTTTGCTAAGCACATGACACATTTTATAATTCTCTAATTTTACGATATGCAAACCAAAGTCTCACGCAAAGTTAGTGAGTTAAAAAACTAGGTTTTAAATGATAACAAAAAAGTTTTTTTGCCCCACAAAGAGCATAAAGTGGCAAAAGAATTTTTTTGTTTTGCATATTCCATTAACTATTGCTCTAAAAAACTTTTTTGTTTATCGTTTTAGAAGATGCCTAAGCAAATAAAAAACATTATTTAACCAATATGCCGTCCACTTACGTTAAATAAATATAATTAGACATCATATATAGAAGATGAAGCACCCTATTTACTAATTTATGGAGCAATAAATAAGACCTGACACCCTAATAAAAAAATTTGTTTAGTCCATCTAGAAGCATAAGCACCAAACAAAAAAATTTGTTTGACTATTTTCACCCTCAAATGTGAAGCATATTAACATTACTAGCCATAAATTATAGTTAACAAAGAGTAATAATTAGTTTTTTAAGCTCGCATAGCAAAAAATGGATTATAATAAAAATATTTATACCTTGCTTAAAGCCCTTTTATCCCTAAAAAAAAAATTTTTTTAGCCCACCGGAAAATTATCACTCAAAACAAAACCGTCATAATAAACTA
>CAYFTB010000250.1:0-2894 GCA_964345875.1 uncultured Proteiniphilum sp. | reverse complement strand
TAAGCATAAAAGGAAGAGGATACGTCAAAAAACTTACTTTTGACACACCCTCTTTCTATTCTATTTGATTGCTTATTCTATAAACTTTCTCCAAAATCTTCTTTGAATTTTGCCATTAGTTTCTCAGGCCAGTCGCCAATTGGCTCAAGTCCGCCCATAAAGAAGCGAAGAACAGGTGGTTCATATACAAAGCGAAGTCCGCCAACTAGTTTGCGATTTTCGTATAGCCATGTAACTCTGTCTTCAACATATTTGATTTGCGAAAGAGTGAACACACGACGTGGCACTGCTAATCGAACAAGCTCCATATCAGCATATGTTTCGTTGCCATCCTCATCACGTTGATTAGAAACTGAGCCACGTTCCATTCCTCTGATTCCTGAGATTAGGAATAGTGCTGCAGCAAGAGCTCCAGCGGGATATTCGTTTTGAGGTATGTGGCTGCAAATGTCCATTGCATTAAGGTGAACACCAAGTACACCTGCAGGCTTAATAACAGGCACACCTTTATTATCTAGCGCTTCTACTAAATATTTTATATATGTGGGACTTTGGTTGATAACCGATTCATCTAGCGTTTCGTATAGTCCTACTGTCATTGCTTCCATTTCTCTCACCGACATTCCACCATAAGTTAGGAATCCTTCGAAAAGAGGTACTAGTGCTTCAAGTTCGCGGTATATTTCCAGACTGTTTGTACAAATACCACCACCACGTGACGAACTTAATTTTCGTGCTGAGAAATATACTAGGTCGGCAAGTCCAGTCATTGTTTTAAGAATATCACCCATTGTGTATTTTTTGAATTCTTCTTCTCGTAGTTTAACAAGATAAGCATTTTCTCCAATCAAGCTTGCATCAAGAACCAAGCGGATATTGTATTTGTCAGCAATTGCTCTTACGTCACGTAGGTTCTGCACAGAGAATGGCTGTCCACCAATAAGGTTAGTAGAAGCTTCCATTCTAATAAATGGAATATTCTCTGGTTTGTTTGCTATTATTACCTCCTCCAATCTCTCGATGTTAATATTTCCTTTGAAGGGATGAGATGAGTTTATCACATATGCTTCATCATACAGTAGTTCTTCAATTTTTCCTCCATATTGTGTGATGTGTGCCATTGCTGTGGTGAAGTGATAGTTCATAGGAACAACGCTTCCACTTTTTACATATGCGTTTGATATAATATTTTCAGCTGCACGTCCCTGATGAACTGGCAGATAGTATTTTTTTCCAAGCACTTCATTCACCGCTTTTTCTAGTCTGTAGAAGCTTTGAGATCCAGCATATGCATCGTCAGCTTGCAGCATGGCAGCCATTTGATTGTCACTCATAGCATTTGTGCCACTATCTGTAAGCATATCCAAAAAAACATCATTGGTGTTTAATCTGAATGTGTTGAATCCACCCTCTTTTAGTGCTTCCATTCGACGCTCGATAGGTACTAGATGTAGTTTTTGTACTACCCTTACTTTGTGTAATTCTAACGGGATATTCTCTCCGCTATAAAATTTGATTTCCTTCATTGTTTGTTTTATTTTGTAATGTGTTGTATGTTATATATAATCAATATTGATTATATTTGCTTAATATGTTGTCAAAATGATATTTATATAGGCAAAGATATATCAAATTATAAAATAAGCATTATTAATCTTATGAAAAAAGCGCAAAGTGCATTTATATCAATTTTCTTATCAATGATAGATATGAATAGTAAAATAATTGTATATTTGCACTTAATAATAGTCTAGTTAATTTTAATACTAAGACTCTGACACATATTTTTGTTGCTTTTTTTTAATAGCGCAATAATATTTTGAAATAACTAATCTCAAATAAAATATTTAAAACAAAAACTCATGGATAAACCTTATGTAATAGGTATTGATGTCGGTGGAACTAATACAGTTATCGGCATTGTAGATAAAAGAGGCCAAATAATCCGTAAAGGTAGCCTGTTAACATCAAAGCACTCAGAAGTAGGAGACTACATCGATGAACTATCTGAAGTAATTGAAGAGTTGATTGAAAATACTGGTTCAAAAGACCAGATTAAAGGCATTGGTGTTGGTGCACCCAACGGTAACTATTTCACTGGAAGTATTGAATTTGCTCCTAACCTTAGATGGAAAGGTGTGATTCCATTCGCACAAATGTTGGAAGAAAAAGTTGGTATTCCTGTAGCGTTAACTAATGATGCTAATGCAGCAGCAATTGGTGAAATGACTTATGGTGCTGCACGTGGAATGAAAGATTTTATCGTTATTACCCTTGGTACTGGCGTTGGTAGTGGTATCGTTGTAAACGGACAATTAGTATATGGTAGTGATGGTTTCGCAGGTGAATTGGGACACGTTATTGTTCGTCGTAATACAGGTAGAATCTGTGGTTGTGGCAGAGCAGGATGTCTTGAGGCTTATGCATCAGCAACTGGCGTTGCACGTACTGCACGTGAACACCTAGAAATGAAATCAGATGTAGATACTCAACTGCGTAATATCCCTATCGATGAAATTACATCAAAAGATGTTTTTGATGCAGCAAATGCTGGTGATAAACTGGCAAAAGAGATCTTCAAATTTACTGGCGAAATGCTAGGCGAAGCTTTTGCAGATTTTGTTGCATTCTCAAGCCCTGAAGCTATTATCCTTTTTGGTGGTTTAGCTAGAGCTGGAGATATGATTATGAATCCTATCAAAGAGTCTATGGAGAAAAATCTTCTTCCTATCTATAAGAATAAGGTTAAGTTACTCTTTTCAGAACTAAAAGAGAGTGACGCTGCTGTGCTTGGTGCAAGTGCGCTAGGTTGGGAAGTTAGATAGTACATAGATATAATTATGTCTCGTCCTAAATAAGCGTTACAGTTTATTTGACAAATATAGTCTTATTAA
>CAYFTB010000249.1:0-2895 GCA_964345875.1 uncultured Proteiniphilum sp. | reverse complement strand
TGCTATACTACTCAGTCAATGTGTACGTTGAGACGGTAGTATTGATGTCAAGGGTAGATAAGTAAGAGTGTAATAAGATAAGTAAATAAAGGCTTTCCGTGATTTGAGGTCTGGTTCTAAGCCGGAAGGATAATCGCGGATTTTTACTATGAGGGAAGTTATCAAAGATTGATGAAATTAAAAAGTCATCGGCCAATACGGTTATTGAGTTGGTGAGTTGATAAGATGGTTGGCAAAATAATGGTGAGTTGACAAGATGACTGTCTATAATCAGTCTTGAAATCAGACTGAAATCAGGGCATAATTAGACTAAGCTAGTGCTTAGGAGGAAGATGTATGACTAATTCATATATTTATTTAGATACATATCTTTTGCAACAGGACATGAGAGTTCGTTTACCCAAAGCAATTCTTTCAAATATGAATGTAGAAAAAGGAAAAACAAAGTTTGATATATACTTGGATGCTTCCGATGGTTCTTTGATTTTACGCATCTGTAAAGATGAAGATGGGGGGACGAATAATGAGTAATAAATATAGTGCTATTTCATTGTTTACTGGGGCTGGGGGTATGGATATCGGCTTCGAAAAAGCGGGTATTAAAACTGTATTTGCTAACGAGCTAATGAAAGAAGCTGCAGAAACATATAATGCGAATCACTCAAACGATGTAATGGTAAATGATGATATAAACAATGTTATTGATAGCCTTGAACTCTATAGAGGTATAGATTTTGTTTTTGGAGGACCACCGTGTCAAGGATTTTCTGTGGCAGGTAAAATGGATCCTGATGATGAGCGTAGTAAACTAATATTCACATTTCTAGATGCGGTAGAGATTGTACAACCTAAAGCATTTGTAATGGAAAATGTTAAGGCTTTAGGAGTCTTGGAAAAATGGGGCGCAGTGAGAGAGAAATTCATGAATAGAACTCGTAAAATGGGATACCTATGCATTCCAATTGTATTAAATGCGACAGAGTTTGGTGTTCCGCAAAAAAGAGAAAGAGTTTTCTTTATTGGTATTAAAGATAATCAAGATCTTTTCTTTGAATATAATATGAATAATTTGCTAGAAGAACAAAAAACTAAGGCACCTGTTATTAAAGAAGTTTTGAATGGAATAGGTCGAGCTGGAACAAAGTCTAATCCACTCACTTGTACAGCGAAAATAACATTTGCTACTCGTCCTGTGATGAGAAAGTCACCTTATGCAGGTATGTACTTTAACGGGCAAGGAAGACCGATCGATGTTGATGGATATGCAAATACGCTACCTGCCTCTATGGGAGGAAACAAAACACCATTCGTGGATGAAGATTATCTTTACGGAGATGCTAACGAAGATTGGGTTGTTGACTATCATAAAAAATTACAAGATGGGACAATAGAACCTGAGTTTAACGAAGCACCTTCCAGACTAAGACGTATAACAATAAAAGAAGCTGCTCGCATTCAAACGTTTCCAGATGACTATATATTTTGCGGCAATAAAGGGAAAATCTATACTCAAATAGGGAATGCCGTACCATGTAAATTAGCAGAAGCAGTAGCAAAAGCAACTATTAACTATTTAGAAAAAATCAATTAATAAGAGAAATGAGAGGCTGGTGTTAGATTATAACACTAGCCTCTCATTTCTCTTATTATTCATTGATGTAAATTGCCCCATAATACCTTAACAGTTTCAGCTGTATTTATATCAGATATGTAGGAATTCAAATCATTGTAGAAAGCAATACGGCCTTCTTGGGTCATATGATAAAGTCTATCTGAAATCCACTCGTAAATATCTAAATAGTAGTACGTAATATTTTGATATCCATAACTGCCAATAAATGAATGTAGACCACTATTTTTAATATCGATTGGACAATCTTCCTTACGACAGATTACCATTATTTCATCTAAACTAGTATTATTTGCTCTGTTATATTTTAATATACTGTCGTATGAGTCTCGGATTCTAGCTAAGTCAAAAGGTTTAACCGTAACTTCGTATACTTTATAAATGATACCACACGAAGATTCCTCATTTACATCACCAGGTTTTTTACTTGTGGTGCTTGTTACAGAAGCACGATCCTCTTCTCCAGTTACAATAATTCCTGTATCCATCGATTTATGATAATTTTTTAATAAGAAAGCAATTATTTTCTGTGGTGTGTTTCCAGCATCCGGAACTTTCGTAATTAACTCATAACACAAATGGTATAAAAACTCTGGATCTGCTGATGGTTCAATTTCAACAGTAAGAGCTTCGATACGTTTTGATTCGGAAATTAATCTGCGTAATAAGGAGACCCCAATATTATTTATTATATTAATAGAGTTGCCCTCTGGGTTTTCCATGTATTGAATTAGGTTAACAACTTCAAAAGCAACCTTTGCAGGTCTTCTCTGCGCAGCCCAGGTGGTGTCTAAGCCAACAGTTGCTTTTGCAATGTTAAGAGGACCAGATTTGCGGTGGGGTATCTCTTTTTCTATAAGAAAGTCTTTGATAGGTCCTTCATAAATTGCTCTTGGATTGCAATCGTAAAGACCTGTGGATGCCCTAAAGGAAGTATCGAGGTTCATCCCAACAACTACAACTAAGAGAATTTCCCTAAATCCCCAAGCTGTTGTTGAAAATAACATATCCAAGGATTCTTTATACTCACTTTCATCAATTGTCAGATTCTTATCTATTGCTCTAGCATATAGAGAGTCCAGAATCCGTTTTATTGCTATATTTCTATCACTAACAGCACTCATTTTAAGTCTCCTTACCATTATTTTCATCATGAACAGTTTCTACTATGTCATGTAAATCACAGTTCAATGCATTACATATTCTAATAAGCACATCAGTGTTAACATTCTGACCTTTGCCCAACTTAGCAATTGGAGCAGAGC
>CAYFTB010000248.1:1087-2903 GCA_964345875.1 uncultured Proteiniphilum sp. | reverse complement strand
GAAGTGTTTATAAAACATAAGAATAATAATTAAGATAATTGAAATATAATTGTATATTTGCGTATATTTAAGAGTTAGCGGTAAGCTTAGAACAACCAACGCCAAAACAATATTTAACTACAAAGGAAAATGACAATAGAAGAATTAAAATTAAATAACATAAAGAACTTAACAGACTTTGAAATTTTAGTTTACAGAAGTCGGCAAAATGGTATTCTATATGTTCCTGATATTATTTCTAACATAGCTGCGGACATTGCAAGTCTTTCAAATCCGACAAACGCTATTGTCTTAAACTCAAACTTTGGCGAAATATCATCAAAACTTAAAAACATCAAAAACGTTGTAAGTATTGATATTAACTCAAGCCACATTGAAATATCAAAATACTTAAATCCCGACCTGACATTCATAAATGAAGACCCTTTACAATATTCTTCACTGGACACATTTGATTTTGTCGTAACGTTTCCACCATTAGGACAAAGATTTGAAATAAATGGAAGACGTACTTACAGCGAATTATTGTATATTGAAAAAGCTCTTAGTTTGTTAAACGAAAATGGCATAGCTATTTTTGTTTTATCAAGCAACTTCTTAACAGCACCAATCTACACGGACACAAGAAATTTAATTTTAAATAAATTCGGTTTAAGCAAAATAATTACACTACCACAAGGAGTAATAAGAAATACAGGAATTGAACTCTCTATTTTAGAAATAAAAAAATCCGAAGTTCCTAAAACAGGATTTTATAAGTTCAGTTCTGTTTTTGACTTAAAAACAGCAGCACCAAGTTTTTCAATTCCGAAAGAAGAGTTGTTTGAAAGATGGGACTTTAATTTTCACAATCCGAAAAACAAAAAATATCAAGAGCACCTCAACGAAAATGAAACCCAAAAAATTGGCGATTTAGTTGAAATCTGCCTTGGAATACCATTTAATCAAGAAGAAAGAAAATCAAAGGGAAATTACAAATTACTTTCACCAAGAAATATAATAAACGGTGTTATTGCCGAAACACCGAATGATTATTATATTGACAAAGACAATTTTAATGAAAGAGAAAAAAAGGCAATCCTAAAAAAAGGCGATATTCTTTTCCCCCGATTTAACCGTGAAAAAGTTGCTATTTATGTTCATAGTTCCGATGATGCTAAATACATTGCAAACCAACACATAGTTATTTTGCGTGGGAAAAATGCAGAATATGTTGCAACATATTTAAACACAGACAGCGGCTTAAACCTTTTCAATCAACAAATCAAACGACACGCAAGAGGTGCTGCACTTCCAACTATTTCTTTACAAGACTTATCAAATATTCAAATTCCAATTTTGCCGATTGCCGACTTGGAATATGCATCAAAAAGCCGACTTGAAAAGTTGTCTTATAACGAACTAATTGAAATAAAAAAGAAATATGATGAACTAAAACTTAAATATGCAAATCTTAAAAACGAAAAAGCGATTCCTTTTAAGGAGCAACTACAGAGTTTGGAACAAAAACTTTTAGAAAGGTTTGACAATATTGAGAGTAAAATTGATAACATTCAAACAATTCTTGATGAAATATCGAATGATTTTAAAATCATAAAATCATTACCAAGAGAAATTGATGATAAAATTTCCCGAATGACAGAAAGTATCGACAAACAACTATCGAGTATTTCCGCAGAACAAAAGCAAATTGATTTCTACATTCAAGAAATAAAAAAATGGTTTGAGTATTACGAATTATTAGAATTTAATAGTCAAAAATATTTACCCGAAGCAGAGTATATTTTAGATAAAATTTCAAGTCTTGAAAATCCTG
>CAYFTB010000248.1:0-1077 GCA_964345875.1 uncultured Proteiniphilum sp. | reverse complement strand
TATTCACCTTTTATTATCCAATATTGTCGTGCTTTTGAAAACGAATTGCTAAACAAAATATTCAGAGCTTATGTTCAATCTATAATAGACAGAAATTTGAACTTAGAAACTGAATTTGCTTGGGATTTTCAATTAAAAGAAAACAGAAAGCCAAATGACGAAATAACTCACACTATAGTAAAACGGATTAAAAACTTTATCACTAAAGATAAAGAAAATTGGTTTTTTGAATTGGGAGGTATGGAATTAATTTTACGTAAGTTGACAGGAACTACCATATCAAAAAGCCCATTTCTTCAAGATTTAAACAAATTCGTTCTTTTAAAATTTGAAAAAGAACTTTTAGACATTCATTACCTTGACGAAATAAAAACCATAATTACAGATTACCGAAACCAATCTGCACACCCAAATTTAATAGACACGGAAAAAGCAATGAAATTTCACAAGCAAATAAAAGAATGTTTAATTAATTTAATGATAAACTATAAGACAACATAAAAGCCGAACCGCTAACCAAACCGTTAAGCGACACCCTATTTAAACAGTCGTACCAAAATTCAACAAGAGAGAGATGAACGAAATTACCAACGCTTCACAAAAAAACAAAAGAGGTGCAACCCGACGCACCAAGCCAACGCATTGCACCACATTTGTTTTTAACCATACTGCTGAATTAATACTATGAAGAAACAACTACAAGCTGGTTTCGTACTCGATTGTGTAAAAGAAACATTAGAAACGGAGTATAAAACTTCAGAAGTCCAAGGACTTTTGAAACAACTATCATATTTTGATATTGAAGTAAAAAGTAACAATTCACAATTTGACAATTCTGAGTTAGAACAAACATTATTTGTTGCTAACAACATAATATCAAGAGGACTACCAACACGACCAACATTATGGTTAGAAAATAAAATTTTAGATTGCTTTAAAAACATTATTGAACAAGACAAAAAACTACTTGAAATTGGTTCTATAAGACAAGAACTAAAAGTCGATGAAACATTTATCCAACAATTATTTAGGGCTTTACACATTATTGACCCCGAAATAAAAGGAGAAAAGATATCC
>CAYFTB010000247.1:0-2950 GCA_964345875.1 uncultured Proteiniphilum sp. | reverse complement strand
GGACGTGAATATTTGTTTGACAATGAAAAAAAGTAACCTATGGAATTGACAAACAGAGAATGGAAAGAGTTTAAACTAACAGACTTATTTGACTTTGTAAAAGGTGACCAAAACAATATGTCAAGTATAAAAACAGGCTCTATACCGTTAGTTTCAGCCAAGAAAAGCGATAACGGCTATAAAGATTTTGCATTGAAATCTAAAAAACTGTATCAAGAAAATAGTCTGACATTAAACAATGACGGAGACGGAGGAGCAGGTATTGCGTATTATCAACCGACAAATTATTTATTGGATAGCCACGTTACTGCATTGTATCCGAAAGACAAATTGAACAAATTTACTTTACTCTATATTTCACGTTGCATTACTGCACAACGAGATAAATTTGGACACGGTTATTCAATCAACAATCAAAGATTGAAAGTTTTTAAGTTAATGCTTCCTGTAAATTCACAAGGAAATCCCGATTACGAATTTATGGAAAGCTATATGAAACAAAAGGAAACTGAACTTTTGAAAGTATATAAAAATCATCTTGTAAGGCTAAAACCAAGCGAAAAAGTGAATGTAGAAGTTGAGTGGAAAGAATTTAAAATTGGGACTGTTTTTAATGTTTCAACGGGAGCACTTTTACCAAAAGACCTTTTGAAAAAAGGGAAAACTGCACGAATTACCGCAACTGATAACAACAACGGAGTTTTTGATTTTTACGAAAACGTTAAACACAAAAATTATCGTGTATTGACAAATTTTATTTCTATTTCATTTTTAGGTAGTGTGTTTTACCATCCATATACAGCAAGTCTTGATATGAAAATTCACGCTGTTCAAATTCCAAACCTTGAATTAAACAGATATGTTGCAGAATTTTTGGTACTTTGCTTCAAAAGGATGGCTTCGGGATTTTCTTATGGCGACCAACTTTCAAGTACCGATTTACCAAAGAAACGAATCTTATTACCAACAAACGACAAAGGTCAACCCGACTTTGTTTATATGGAAAGCTATATGAAAGCATTGGAATACGAAAAACTAAAACAATATTTGGACTATAAAAAACTAAATACGAACAACGAACACAGCTCTTCCGCCAACATCGGTTTTGCAAAAGAGCGTGTTAAGTGGTTGTAAATGTGGAATAAATGACGTTGTGGTAAATTTATTGTTAACACCAAAGTTAATGTAATTAAGTAGTGTTTGTTTGCTTATAAACTCAGAGATATTTGTTTCATCATAAAGAGCATCAGAAACCTTTAGCAAATCACCATGTAAGTTTGGAATAAAAGCAATCGTTTTTATTGCTTCATTAAAACCGTCATTAAACTTTTTTTCAAGCTCGTTGAATCCATTAAGCCTTTGTGGTAATACGGTTAGAAACTGTCTGTTGAATTTGCTATTTTTATCAGCTAATTTTGCTATCCATTCAAAATATTTAATTGGTATTTGATTGAATAGCCAATGATTCCATTCTAAATCTTTATGAATACTTTCTCTACTTGCGTCTGTTAAGAAATTGGCATTGACCAGAAAAGGTAGTCCGTAATTTATAGAAGTTGGCAGGTATGTAAATATCAGCCTCTTGTCTTCGTCAGCTGGCTTTAATTTGCCATTTTCTAATTGAATTGCAAATGAAATCTCTGTTTTTTTTGATTCTCTTAATTTACGAGGATATCTGTTGTCATTTCTAATTTTTGCTTGTATATCATCTTTAATATCAAATTGTACATTCTCAATCAACCATTCACTTATGACAGCTTTGTCTTGCTTTATTGCAACAACATCATATTCTAAAATTGTTTTTTCAAGAACTATTTTTTTTGTTGTATTTATTGATATTTTAATCTCCTTACTTCTTAAGAATAATATTATTTGACTTTTAGAAAAAAGATCCACAAGA
Source organism: uncultured Proteiniphilum sp. (assembly GCA_964345875.1). Classification (GTDB taxonomy): domain Bacteria; phylum Bacteroidota; class Bacteroidia; order Bacteroidales; family Dysgonomonadaceae; genus Petrimonas. The sequence continues at coordinate 1,050 of CAYFTB010000247.1, read as the reverse complement.
GAGTCTTTTAATTCTTCAATTTTTTTGTGTCTAATAATGGTCGAAACCGTAAATTCGTTTTGAGTGAAAACTTTTAAATCCTTTAACTCTTCAGGAATTTCAGTCCACATGGGAATTATTTGCCACGGCATTTTTATTTCATCATCCTTATTGTCTGCTTTTCTTGCAGCTTTCCAATCATTTTCATTTTCCCAATTAGGATTCCATTTGTTTGATTCTTGCTTATCAAATTTAAAACAGTATTTTCCTGATTTTATAATAACAAATTCAGAATGTGCAAAAACTGACTTAAATCCAATTCCTTTAAACCCAGTTTTATTTTCATCACCCCTTTTATTACCATCTCCGACACTACAAATAGATTTTATATCAACTTCAGAGAATGATTCCCCTTTGTGAGATACAATAATATATTCTCCAACAAAGTCAATTTGAAAATCAAGGATACCACTTTTGCAACTCGCATCATCCGCATTTTGCAAAAGTTCATAAATAAATCTTTTACTGTCTGTATAAATGTCATTAGACAAAGAATCACAAGAATTTGCTTGGTCAATTGCTTGTTCAGGATTCTTATAATCCGATTTTTTTATAGATAAATTCTTCTATGAATTCTTTTTCTTGCATTTGGTTTTATTTTTTTTAATACTCCACAACATATAAATTTACGACACAAAGGTACTAAAATTTGTTGAATCGTTTAACTGTTGAATTGTTTTTTGTTTCACAAAAAAAGGGACAAACCCCGAAAGGCTTGTCCCTACAATTTATAAATTAGAAAAATCTAATCGCTTATTTTTTCATGCCTTTGAGCTTTTCGGTCAGAAGTGGCACGATTTTTTCTACTTCGCCAACAATGCCGAGATCAGCCACACCAAAGATTGGTGCAAACTTGTCCTTGTTGATAGCGATGATGTATTCGCTCTCTTCCATACCCGCCAAGTGCTGGATAGCACCTGAGATACCGCAAGCCACGTAGAGTTTTGGACGAACGGTTTTACCGGTCTGTCCTACCTGCACGTCGTGATCCATGTGTCCGGCATCGACCAT
>CAYFTB010000246.1:0-2993 GCA_964345875.1 uncultured Proteiniphilum sp. | reverse complement strand
TTATATAGTTTGTATTTACGAATGTTGTGTATTTGTTGCGTAAATAATGGAGTTGGTGGCAACTGTTACGGACAGACCCCAGAAAAATCGGCAGAAACTAAAACTTTAAGGTTATGACAGAAATAAAAATAGAAGACAAGCAAAAATATTTAAGCGAGAATTATCCATTCGCAGACCCACCAAAATTGACGGACCAAAAAGAATGTATTCATTGTGGGAAAGTAATAACAGTTGGGAATTTCAAAGTTTTCAAAGACTCATTTGGAGATGAATACATTTGTTGCCCAAACGCTCCGGAATGTGACGGAACTGTAATTGACTGGTTACCTATACGTGAATAAACAAAATTAATTATGCAAAATAAAATGAAAAAAATTGGATTTGCTCTTTTGCTATTGACCTTAACATCGTCTGTTTTTGGACAACAACGCCTTTGGACAACTGTAAAAAACGACAATGACACGTCTGGAACTAAATATGTTCCATTGACCAATGTGACAAAAGAAGTTCTTACTTTTTACGACCAGTACGACTACTATTTTGATTTATCAGGGTACAGCAAAGAACGATTTATTGAAGAAATAAATTACGGCTTTGATGACTGGAACTGGCTTTATGATATAAAAGACTTGACAGTCTTTGCATTAAAGTCAAACGCAGGAAGAGGTTCGCTCATTATGGTAATGTGCGTTAGTAAGGATAATGTCAATTTGCTTCTCTTTTCAAATGATATTATATTATATCAAAATCCACAGAGTACAGGTTCGTATAAAAGAGATAAGTTTGCCAAGTGGTTTAAGACATTGTTGAATTAGACACACGAATACTAACCACAGCAGCCACCAACATCGTATTGGCAATAGGCGGGCTGAACGGCTTCGTATCAACAGAAATGCAAAATTCAACTTCTGTTCTTCGATTAAACTTCGGTGTTAAAAATCCCGCCCATCGCCAATACGTGGCCCGTTATGCACAAGGCTAAGAAACACACAACCATAGAATATGGCAGATGATAAGATAACAACCATAATTAAGTGCCAAAACATAGCACCAATTGAAAACTTGACCAGAGAAATCAAATCAAGTTCATTAAAAATGGGTGTGTTTGCAAATAATGGTAGTGGAAAAACTTTTATCAGCCGACTATTCAGATTAACGGAAAAACAAGATGAATTAGTTTTAGACGAAAACAGTAAAAGCCCTACAGATAAACTTCTAACTTTTGGGAAAAGCAATGGAACTTTTTCGTTCAAGATTACAGATAAAGACGGTAATGTAAAAGACGATTTCAACATATCCATTACAAAAGGACAAATTCCGACAATTCCAGAAACTAAATATTTGTATCACACATTTAATCAAGACTATGTTGAACAAAATATTCAAGTTCTTGGCTACGAAAAGGATAGCGATATTGAAGGCTTCATCTTAGGTAAAGTCAACATTGACCTAAAAGAAGATGAAGATAATCTTGCTAAAATCGAAAAAGAAGTCAAAGAACTATCCGAACAAGTTGAAAAAGAGATTAATACTTATGTACAGGATAACATAAGTAACATACAAAACATTAAAAGACTTAGTGAATATGCTTATTTAAATCCGAAAGAGATTTTTCAAGGAATTGATAAAGATTTATTTGATGTTTCAAAAAGCATTGACGAACTCTTTACTGATTACAATAAAATTAAATCTGTTCCTGAAAATTTATCAGATATTGGCACAGTTGAACGGGTTAATATTGATTTCAAATTACTGAATGAAATCAAAGAAAATCTAAATAAAGAGTTTTCTTTAAGTTCGTTAGCAGAAGATTTTAAACAAAAAATAAAAAGCAAGCAGTTATTTATTGAAACAGGGATGACATTGCTTTCAGAAACGGGTAATAATACTTGTCCATTCTGCGAACAAGAATTACGTGAAAATGCGATTGATTTAATTGATAGTTATACAAAGTATATCAACGACACGGAATCAAAAACAATAAAGCAATTCAAAGCAAATTCGGAATTACTATCAAATCTCATTGCTTCATTAAAAGTTATTGAAAACAATAATATTAAGCGAATAAACTCTTTTAATGAATATAGAACGAAATATATTCCATCAAGCGAAGAAATAGAATTAGGTTCACTGAAAGTTGAAGCAGCACAACAAACAATTCAATCTTATATTGTAAGAATTGAAGAAAAACTCAAAGATATAAGTAAACCAATCGCCATTGAAAATTCAGTAATCGAAAATATTGAGAAGCATCAAACCTTACTGAATAAGATTATCGACTCTAATAACGAGCAAATTGACTTGATAAATACAAAGACGAATCGGATAGGTGAAGAAAACAAATCAGTTAGAAAGGAAATCTGTAAATGTGCTTATAACCATTTAGTTGACACACATAAAACGAACATTAAAACCATTTTTCAATTGAGAGATAAATGGAAAGCACTTGACAATGAGATTAAGAAAAAGAAAGAACAGCAAAAAGTTAGTAAAAGAGAAAAAGTAGCATCAACAATAAAAACTGTATTAAACTACTTCTTCTCAGATAAATACTCACTTGACGAAGAAACTTTCAGACTTGTATTTTATAAAACTGCACTAGAAAAAGACCAAGCAAAAGACGTATTAAGTGAAGGAGAAAAAAACATTGTTGCATTTGCATACTATATTGGCGATACTCATTTAAAAGTGGAAAGTGAAGATGATTACGAAAAGCTTTTTTTCATAATTGATGACCCAATTTCAAGTATGGATTTTACTCACGTTTACACTCTTTGTGGAGTAATTCGAGACATTTCAAAAATCATTGATAAATTAAAACGTGAGAGACTATTCATTTTTACGCACAATAATGACTTTATGCGTGTTTTGACTGCAAATAATATCGTTGACAAAAAACTACTTTTGAAAAAAGGAGAATTAAAAGACTTCAATAATAATCTGACAGTACCTTACATAAATCACTTAATGGATGTGTATAATGTTGCAAGAAA
>CAYFTB010000245.1:0-3081 GCA_964345875.1 uncultured Proteiniphilum sp. | reverse complement strand
TTGCGTAATTAATATATTTCAAAAGAGCTATTCCTAATGTTGGAGTAGCTCTTTTTTATTTGATAATACCTTACAATTTGTCAAAACTATTTCACCATAACAAATGGCATGTTCTTATCTCCTGTCCATTTATATTTATATATTGTTGTTGACTCATATCCGTCAGCATCTTTATCGTTGTGTGAAAAATAGAATAATCCATCCCCTAATGGACAAATACCTGTAGCACCTCTCGAGAAGTTCCAGCCACGTATTTCTGTGTTTTCATCAAGATAACCATCATCAGCAAGAGATAGTAATTTAACCTTTTGAGTTTTATTATTAATAATAATATTTGTTCTGAGTGGTTTATTATGGGTATCTATCGCAAACAAGCTATAATTGGGGAATTCTGGCTTCTTACCTTTATACACGGCAGCAAAAATATTTCCGGAGTGAGAGTCATATGCAAGATTTTGAATCCCATAAGTGGTATTGCCCGTCATTATAAAATATTTGTCCTTTGGCTTTTTAGGTCCCACTTGGTGAAGGTTGTCTTGGGATAAAGTCTCCCCAATCTTATCCCACGTGGATACATCATACTTTAGAATAACCTGATGGTCATTGTCATTTCTATTTATATCTCCATAAATACCATAAGCAACATAAATATATCTTTTTCTATCCGTAGGATTACCAATAGATGGAGCTAGTGTAATTCCATCAATGCCAGAACAAGCATAACGGTGTTGATGTTCTTTGTCTCCATCATTTACATGTGCTAGATAATCATTTACAACTTCTTTTAAATAGATAGTTTTAAGAACTAATTTATCTTCTGCACTTATATCTGGTTTCGTAATATTAGAAGCATCAAACATTGCTATATAAAAACCAACTTGATTGGACTCAGGCTCAACGCCCAGCGACTTGACAATACCCTTACCTATTGCATCATTTTTATACTCAAGTGATGCATATATCTTATCATTTATATCGTCATATACCAAATCTCCCAAATGACCAACTATGCCTGTTACGCTTCCTATCAAGTTTCCATCTAAATCAGTTTTTATCAGCCTGTCGGTAAATGAAAAATAGACATAACCTCTTGCCTGATCTACAGCAACGCCTTGAACATGCAGTTTACCCTGCTTGCCAGAGAAAATAGAATCAGGCAACACTTGAGAGGAAGCATTGTGAGTAAGAAAGGACATTAAGGAAAATAAAATGAAGGAAAATACTGAATTCATATTTTAGATTTTAAATGCTTATATGAATGATAAGCGAGTTTTAGATATAAAAAGATAAAATACAATATTACAGAAATAATTACATCTCTGCAACTTATAAAATACAAAGAGCGTCCCAATCATGAGACGCTCTTTAAAATATATATTATATACTATCTATATTAGAGAGTATAAAATTATCCGTTTACTTGTTTCATGTGAGCTACAAGTTCAAGAACTTTGTTTGAGTAACCCCACTCATTGTCATACCAGCTAACAACTTTAACAAAGTTAGGACTCAATTGAATACCTGCTTTTTCGTCAAAGATTGAAGTGCGAGAATCACCGATGAAGTCTGAAGAGACAACATCTTCGTTAGTATAACCAAGGATACCTTTCAATTCGCCTTCTGAAGCTTCTTTCATTGCAGCACAAATTTCTTCGTAAGTAGCTGCTTTCTCTAAGCGTACAGTTAAGTCAACAACTGAAACGTTAAGAGTTGGAACACGTAGTGACATACCAGTCAATTTGCCGTTAAGCTCAGGAATTACTTTACCCACAGCTTTTGCAGCACCAGTTGATGAAGGAATAATATTTCCTGAGGCAGCACGGCCACCTCTCCAGTCTTTAGCTGAAGGACCATCAACAGTTTTTTGAGTTGCAGTTACAGAGTGAACTGTAGTCATTAAACCTTCTACAACACCAAACTTGTCATTCAATACTTTTGTAATTGGAGCAAGACAGTTAGTAGTACAAGATGCATTTGATACAAATTGTGCACCTTTCACATATTTGTCTTGGTTAACACCTACAACAAACATTGGGGTATCGTCTTTTGAAGGAGCTGACATAACTACATATTTTGCACCAGCATCAATATGTCCTTTAGCTGAGTCTTTTGAAAGGAAAAGACCTGTTGATTCAACAACATATTCAGCATCGATATCACCCCACTTCAAGTCGGCTGGGTTTCTTTCTGCTGTAACACGTACAGTTTTACCGTTAACTACTAGCTGACCATCTTTAACCTCAATTGTTCCATCAAATTTACCATGGATTGAGTCATATTTCAACATATATGCAATGTAATCTACATCTAGCAAATCGTTGATTCCTACAACTTGAATGTCATCTCTTGTTTGAGCTGCACGGAAAACCAGACGTCCTATACGTCCAAAACCGTTAATACCTACTTTAATCATAATTTATTTGAATTTTATTTGTTAAAATGATTCCCTAAATACTTCTTTTAAATTGAGTTGCAAAAATACGATATATTTCTTATGATTAAAAATTATTTGTATCAAAAAATGTTTATTTCCAGAGTTTATTTGACTTAAATGCTCTCAGAATGAATTTTATATCACACACATGACCATAACACGAGATTAATTACTTTTCCAAATTTATATATAAATAGTTTCATTATATCATTCACTTTCTCATTTACCATTGTTGTGACTTTTTGCTACCAACTAGTTAGACAACTGGATTTATACGATTATTAAACATAAACTATATGCTTGATTACTATGCTTTCATAATTGAGATAATATACCATCGTAGATGGATAAACTTATAACTAGATTACAACTGTTCGTATAACTAACAATACAAATATAGATGTAGATTCCTATTGTATAGGACACGAACAATGCAAATCCACATGTATAATTATATTATATATTCCACGAACGATAGAAATCCACAAGTAGATTTCTATCGTTCGTGATATACACAGTATCATTATAGCCCAAACTTTAAGTATCTCCGATTGTGTTTATTATTCCCACATGATTGTTTCACCCATTTAGGTTAGTTATTATTTGAAATAACCAATATAGAAACGATTCAATTAAGAAGAATCTAC
>CAYFTB010000244.1:0-3089 GCA_964345875.1 uncultured Proteiniphilum sp. | reverse complement strand
ATTATTTCAGCTCTTTGATTTTCACATTCTTAAACCATACTTCATCGCCATGGTCTTGCAGTAAAATAAGTCCCTCTTCTGCATTTCCAAAGTTAGGCCAATCCTTATATTTGCTATAATCAACCAATGCTTCCCACATCTGATTGTTACGCTCATATTCAACAATCTTTACTCCATTAAGCCAATGCTCAACATGGTTACCATTAACGATAACTAACGCAGTATTGAATTCACCCTTCTTATATGGTTTGTTTGTTGGTGCAGGAATTAAGTCATACAATGATCCCAATTTTCTATTTCCATTTACGCCCAACTTTGCATCAGGATGTTTTGTATCATCCAAAATCTGAAATTCACAACCAATTGCAGAGCCCTGACCTTTATTAAGGTTTGTATCTACAAAATACTTTATACCACTATTTGCACCTTCGGTGATCTTGAAATCAACTGTCAACATAAAGTTTTTGTATGGACGTGTAGTAACGATATCTCCACCATTTGTAGATTCACCACCATCACTACTGTGTACTTTCAAAACACCATCTTTGATACTCCACCCTTTTGATGGAAATTCATCTAACTTTGCACCACGCCATCCTTTAGTAGTCTCTCCATCCCAAAGCAATTTCCATCCCTCTTGAGCTTCACGCTCTGAAACATAGTTTGCAATTTGATTTATTTGTACTACATCTTTATTATCCACTTTGGTTCTATATTTATCTAAGTTCTCAGTAAGGATGCGAATATCACGCCATGCAACCGTTTTTCCTTCCAATTTACTATCACCTATACTATGAACCTGAAGAGAAATAAAACCTTCAGAATCCATATCATCCAATAGGTCAGAACATAATACACCATTTACCCATGTTCTAATTGATGTGCCAATAGCTTCTATACGTGCTTTGTTCCACTCGTTATTTTTGAATGCATTAGCTCCTTTGGGATTTACAGACATATTATAAAGCCATCCTCTGCGAGCCTCATCATATATTCCAGCAGTCCATTTTCTATCCGAAGGATCTATCTCAAATTGATACCCGTGAACACGTCCATTATTATACTCCTTCAAACTGTGGCTTCTAAATTGAACTCCCGAGTTAAGACCATCGTCAACCTTGAAGTCAAACTCAAGAATGAAGTCAGAATACTTCTTCTTAGTAGAAAGAAACGTATTGGGTGTATTCATCTTTGAAATACCCACAATTGTTTTATCTTGCACTTTATAGTCGGCATTACCATTCATTTTGGTCCATCCACTAAGATTTTTTCCATTAAATAGCGATTGCCATTTCGGCTCCTGTGCCGAAGATACTAGCACTACGAACAGCGCTAAAACTAATAAGCTATACTTTTTCATCTATTATAATTATTTATCTTTTGTAACTTATACGATATAGAAATCTTCCCAACCTTTGCGAGGAGGCGCACCTGTAAGATATGCATCAGCAAACGCATCGTTTACAACCCTCTTGGTTGTTCTATCAAAAACAATCTTTTTGTTTAGTCTTTGAGCAGCAACTCCTAAGTTGAAAACTTGACTCAAAGGTCCAGCAATTTCAAACGAAGAGCGAGTCTTCTCTTTGCCTAAACAAGATAATAGAAAGTTCTCGAAATGATTTGATGGACTCTTAGGAACTTCAGGAAGCTTTTTAGCCATATCTTTTGCCTTTTCATCAGGAATAATGCTTAAAGTACTTCCGTGTGAACCTCCTTTGAAAGTAAGGTTCTTACTATAAATCTCTTTTCCAGGATTTAGTTTCGCTGGTTGAATCTTTCCGCCACCCACCGATGGAATATTTGGATCAAGCTCTGAAACACCATACCCATCAGGAACTGGAGGAACATTATCTACGCCATCATACCAAGTGATAACAACTGGAGGCATCTTCCCTCTCTTAGGGAACTTAAATTCAATAGTACTTGACATAGGAAAGAAGAAATCATTGTGCCCTGACAACTTAACTGGGTTGATTTCCTCAGGAAGCCCTAAGTCTAGAAATCTGTGTGCAGTATCTATAATATGAGCTCCCCAGTCGCCTAAAGCACCCATTCCGAAATCGTACCAGCATCTCCACTGTCCATAGTGAAAATCTTTGTTGTAATCATGATGTGATTGTGCAGACAACCAAACGTCCCAATCTAGTGTTTCGGGTATTTTTGCAGCATCAGGAAACTTCTTAATACTAGTGTCCCATCCATGCCAGCGTCTTGAGTTGTTCATATGAGCAGTAATTGCAGTAACATCCTTAATTATTCCCGCTTCTTTCCATGCCTTGAATTGGAAATAATTTGCCTCTGAATGTCCTTGATTACCCATTTGAGTTACAACATTAGGATATTTGCGAGCAGCCTTAATCATTAACTCTACCTCATTGAAAGTACGTGCCATGGGTTTTTCAACATAAACATGCTTTCCTTCCTTGATAGCCATCATCACTGCAGGAAAGTGTGCAAAGTCAGGTGTAGCTATAGCCACTGCTTCTATTTCATTGCCCATTTGATCAAACATGGTTCTAAAATCTTTAAACCTCTTTGCATTAGGGTGTTTATTTAAAGCATTCTTCGTATGATTCGCGCCAAGATCAACATCACAAAGAGCAACTACATTTGCCATTCCTGTTTTGTCAAGCTCGTTCATGATTTCCCATCCACGATTCCCCACACCTATATATGCAAGGTTTACTTTATTATTTGCACCTACAATCCTAGTATAACTCGCAGCATTTGTCTTTTGATAAACACCACTAAAAGCTAATCCTGCTGAAGCTAAAGCGGCACTTTTTAAAAAATCTCTCCTCGTTGTCATAGTATATATTATTGAATAATTATATTTAAATCAGATAGAATAAATGAGGTTGCAAGATATAAACAATTTATCAAAACTGATACCAATCAGATAAATTTTTCTCACAATATACTATACTCATATTCTTATATTTAATTCATTGGAAATACAATATGTGTACGTCAACAAAAGTATAGATAATATTTAAACCTCATCAACTAATGTCGTTAAAAATGCGTAAAGAAATATTAATTTAAGAACATACTATTAAATATTAAACACACATCTACACGACAAAAAA
>CAYFTB010000243.1:0-3090 GCA_964345875.1 uncultured Proteiniphilum sp. | reverse complement strand
CTACTTTTACATAGTAAATTCAAACGAGGAGACCGAAACTTAAAAGAAAAACAATTGATTGGATTAGATGAAAATGGAAATTCAACTTTTGAGTTTAACACAAGTGAGGGGGCTTGTATCGTAGTTTCTACCCAAATTGTGGAAGTGAGTTTGGATATTAGTTTTGATGTAATGATTACTGCAACAGCACCTTTAGATGCAATGATACAGCGGTTTGGGAGAGTTAATAGGAAAAGATCGAAAGAAACAATAGGAAAATATAAGGATATTTATGTGATTGCACCCCCAAACAATGACAAGGAGGCACGACCTTATGATTTACAGATTTTACAGAAATCATTTGAAGTGTTACCTAACAATGAAGTTTTAGAAGAAAATGAATTACAGCATAAGATTGATGAAGTTTATACTTCTATCGACTTTCTGAAAATAGAAGAACATAGCACTTTCAAATCAGATAAAGGATTTACACTCGGAAAGCTAACCCACAGAAGTAAAGCTATTTTATTTGAACTGTTAGAAATTGACAGTGTGAGTTGTATTTTGGAATCTGATGTAGAGGAATATAATGATGGGAATTTTGAAACCAGATTAAATTTAGAAATACCGGTTGCTTATTGGGCAGTATCCAAAATGCAACAATCAGAAAAAGGGAACAAACCCTTTATTATACCAGACAAAGCATATGACTTTGAAATGGGTTTGCAAACCACAGAAATTAAACAAGAAAATTTTAATGTTTTAAACCAATTTTTATGATAACAACATTAGTAGGAAAAACATTTTTGAAAGCATATAATGAGAAATACAATTTGAACTATTCTGCTAAAGAGTTTTTTGAAAAAGTGTATTTCGAATTATTCTTCAATCATCCGAAATATATGCAATGGGTGACTAATTCACCATTTGTACAAATGAAAACTGGACAAAAGCCCCATCTTTTATCTAATAAAGAAAGATTAGAGAAACTTGAAAATCTTTATTCAAAAGTTGAAACAGAAATTCCGGATGCTAGTTTTGCTATTGGCTATGCAGCCTCGGAAAGCAAGGATTTTGCTAGCACATCTGGATTAGTATCGGATATAGAAATAGAAACCGAAAATGAAGATATTTACCTTTCTTGGATTGGGGGAGGCTTAGGAATTGGTGTTGCTGGTGGTCTTAATCTTTTGATTAATGACCCCGAAATAACTTTAGAGACTTTTGAAGGATGGCGGTTTTACAGAAAATATCTGAATGATCCAACATTAGAAAAGTTAAGAGGAAATCAGATAAATTCTTGGAATGGTCAATGGCTGACTTATAAACTTGGAAAAAGTTATTCTGAAGATTTTAGTTTTTCTGATTTGGAACAAGAACAAATTTTCAAAGTTGACACAACTTTAGCCGAAGTCAATACCGTTAACTGGTCCAATTTATTTTTTAGCTTATCCAATCGTTTTCCTGAAAGTACATTCAACGCATATATCTACAGTTTTGGTCAAACAAATAAAACCATTGGCTTTATCCCAATTTATTTGAAAGCAGGGAAAAGACTAAAAGATATTTTTAAGCAATTGTATCATTCGGAAGCTCCTTTTGATGCCAAAGATTTTCAATCTTTATTTGGAATGCATATCAAAAGAGCTTGCGAGTTAGGAAGTATCGGACTTCGCGCACTTCGTCCGGAAGGAATAAAAAAATACATGGAAGACAGTAAAAATTTAACTTTCAAAAAAGAAGAAGAAAATTTAATTTATCAATCATATAAAACTTGGTTAATAGCTATGTTATCTAAAAACAAAGAACAAATAACAGATTATACGCTTGAGTTAGCAGGGCTGATTCAAAGGTATAGGGCAGCAGCAAAAGGAACAGACAGAAAAAATCTGATTGAAAAAGACCTGCTAGGGACAAAGTCCAAAAAAGGATTTATAGATGCCTTAACCGAAATGGTGAAAGGTATTGATGGTGGCGACCTTACCAAAATCAAACAATTGAAGGATGAGGTCCACTTAATGACCAATGAAGAATTTGGGTATTTCAACACTTTATTAAAATTTGATTACGCATTTGTAGAAAAACAATCTTAAAATTTAAAAATTAATTATTATGAGTAATACAATTTATATCAGAACTTTAAAAAGAGCAGAGCACACCGTATTCTGCGTTTCAGATGGTCAGAAATATTATTATGATGCCCAGTTCAATCGCCGTATTCCTTTTTCTAGTGGACAACAGGTAAAGCGTTCTATTGTAGATTCAATTTCCGAACATTTGAATGTAGCACCAAGTCCAACCACTTTCCTTTTTGATGTTACCAAACAAAAAGAACTAAAAGAAGGTGAAGTTTACGGAACTTGTGATCCATCTTATCCTGACCAATTATTTGGAGGTTGGATGAAAGCAGCAAAAGGGGGTAAAGAAAGAACCTTAAAAAGGAGAAGCCCATTATCAATTTCGGCTATGCGAGGATTGCATCCATTATTAGCGGGTTTAGATAATGATAATGCTTCATTTGACAGAAGTGACCGTCCAAATAATGTGGTAATAGTAAGAGATGAAAATGGAAATCAATTGTCAGATGAGGAAATTGCGCAATTTCTTGAAGGAAAAGACAGAAGTTTAAGCAGAAAATGGATTCCAAATCAGAGTCGCGCTTCGGGATTATTTGTTTCAGACATTGCTATTGATTTACGTCGTTTATTTTGTGTTAGTTTGAATTCATTTGAGCCGGAAATGTCAGATGACACTATTGAAAAATTAAAAAATGAAGGTTGGGTTGAATCTGAAAATGTATTTGGTAAATGTTTAGTTGTACCAAAAGCTTTAAGAGAAACTTGGGCAAAAGCTTTAGCAAAAGCGATTATCAATTGGAAAATCACTTCCAATCAGTCCAGAACATTTAGTTTAATGGATACACTTGCTGTTTCTATAAGCGATAATGCCAATTTAATTGCCGGAAGTATTCGTGCGAAATTATCAGAAGAAGATTCGGGGAAAGCTCAGCCAATCATTGAAGAGAATATGGATAATGTAAAGACTTTTGTAACATTGCAAGCCGGTGGTTTTATTCAAACAAAATCTGAAACAGTAGATGCCATAGAAAAA
>CAYFTB010000242.1:0-3126 GCA_964345875.1 uncultured Proteiniphilum sp. | reverse complement strand
GTGAATGCTTATCTCTATTCTTTTGTTCTTCTTTGGCTTGAATTCCAAAAATCTTTCTGAATTCAGCAGTATTGCTACCTTTTTGAACATCAACTTTATTGAATACAGTTTTTAAATAATGAAAGGCATATTTTGAGATTATTTGTGTGTCTATTAATTGACTATTGACAAAACCTACTTTTATTTCTGTTTGTTTGAAACGTTCAACTTTATTTCTCCAATAATCATAATCCATTTGACGTAAATGTTTTTGTCTGATAGCAAAATCCTTTGATTCTTTATCAACAGCAGACCGAGATTTTGATTTCCAAAAATCTATTTGTTGAAACAAACTGTCAACTTTTCTTTCCCAATTTTCAAGACGTGGCTTTATTGCTGAATATCCATTTGATTCATTTTCATAGTTTGGAAGTTCAGTTGGCATTCTGTTATTTTTTATATCACGGTTATAATTTGCATAACAAACAGTTTGATTTGCCAATGAGTTGTCAAACGATTTGCTTCTTGGAATTGTATGTTCAAAATCAATTTTATTTTCAGCAAATAAATCTGTGATTTTTATTATCCTCCCTGTATAAATACAAGTGCAATTCTGCTCTTTCCACAATCTGTATTTCTTTATATCCTTTTCAGAAACTGAAAGAGATTTGTCCTTGTCGATATCTTGGATATCCTTATATGCGTCATCGTAGTTTTCAATTTGTTCTGTCCATAATCTAAATTTACTTTTATCAGTGAAATTGTCAGGACTTGCATTGCCGTTAAAATCAGGATCTTTTAATAATTCTGATATTGCAGAAGCGAAATCTCTATTCTCTCTTTCTCTATCTCTTTGATATTGCTCTATAGCCCAACGTTTATTACTGTCATTTAATTCACGTGCTATTTCAATAACGATCCTTGTTTCTTCGTCAATTCTATTTGTCTCGAGTAGGTAATTTATCACATCTCGCAATTTGTATAGGGTCTTATATGCCATTGGATTCTTAAAGGCGGCTGTTTTAGGACTAAATAATTTTTGTTGTCCTTCCTTTTTTGGGTAAATAGCAATTTGTGATGGATGATAAATTTTATTGACTTGCTTTTCTGTAACTTCAAAGTTGTTTTTTAAGAAAGTAATAATATTGTTGACCAAGTGTGGTGGTTTAATATGTTCCCTTTTGTAATCTTCAAAAAATGACTGATACTTTTCTTCAACATTCTTTAGAATACCATTCCTATATAATTCATCAAAGCTATCCCAAGTTTTTTCCCCATAATGTTCAATTGAAGTAGTCTTAATATCAGTTTTATCGCTATCGGAAATCTTATAGGAAAAATCCTTATAAGCAAACTTTTCACTGTAATCTAAAGCGTGGTATTTGAAAATTAAACTATTCGTTATATTGATAATTGATTTCTCATATCTGTTATTTTCTATTTCATTTTCAATTGCTTCAATAATCCCTTCTCCATTGTCATAGAATAAATCGTTTCCAATAATTTCTGGTATTTTAGCAAGAATCACTGCTTCAGAATAAATCATTCCTTTTCTTAGGAATGGTAATATCAGATTTATTGCTTTTAAACTGAGATTAGCATATCCGACTGGAAATGAATTAAACAATGTAATAAGTTCTTTTACTTGTTTATCTTCTAATTCAAGCGTTTTATAACAAAATTCCTCAAAATACTCTTCATCTTCGAACGAGAATAAAATATGCCATATATCATCAATGTTATATGAAATTGTTTCAACCTCATTTTTTTTGTTTTTTCTTTCAATGGTTTTGGTATATTGAAGCCAATCATCTCCAAATACAGATTTTAATCTTGCAGAAACATAACAACTAGGTATAGATACCTTATCCATTTTGGAACTATAATTTAGCTCCCAATTTTTTCCACCATTGCTAATAATAAATTTTCTAATTTCAAGAAAATCAAAGTCTCTTTTGCTTTTGAAGAAAAATTTTTCATTGTAAATCTTCTCTTTAAACTCTAAAGGCAGAGGTATAAAAGGAGAATTAGTATTAACTCTATATTTGATGTTATTTAGTAAGCTCCAAGCTCTATATTCTTCAAACTTAGGGTGGCTTATCGGACATCTGGGTTTATTTGGTTCCAGAGTACATTTACCTACCAATCCTTTTTGAGAGCGTAAAGGACGTTGAAAAAAAATTGCTTTTATTATTTCTGCTGCAAATTGTTTTTGTGTAAGTCCTTGTCTTTCTAATATTTTCTCAACTTCAAGTTGATAATCAGATCGTAATGTATATCTATTTCTTACTCGAACACCCTGATCTTCCAAATAGGCAAAAGCAGCGCCTAAAGAGCCATTTTCTAAAATAAGATTTTCATATTCGTTCCTGCCTATTGTTTTTGTTTCATTGCTCCCTTTATAAACAGCTGTTTTTTCATTAGCTCCGGCTTTTCTACTACTTTTGAATCCTCTCCTTTGTGCAATATGATATAATGCACGTCCAATTTTTTATCTGTCTTTCTCAATATTTAAATCAAGACAATGACTGATTAATTCCCTTCTTAATTGATAGGGACTTGAATAATCTGGATTATTATCACCATCAAAATCAAGTTTAATCCAATTATCAAACTTTTCATTATCTAATGGAAAAATACGGCCAACATTTTTTTTATAGTGTTTCCATTGATTAAGTTCTTCTATAGTTAATGGGCAAAAGCCATTCTCTATAAGTGTTTTAAGAGTTTCCCATTTTCTATATCTTCTAGCGTTGTACAATCGACGTGATGAACGATGTTTAGTTCTTTCTGCTGCGTAAGAGAACTCACCAGACTTTCCTTCACCTACTCCTGTTTTGAATGTATAAACTCCGTACCAAGTAAATACATTTTCTTCTCTTAAAGTTAAACCAAGAGAATTAGTACCAACGTCAATTCCTAAAATTTTTTCCATAATATTTTGTTTTAGTTATTTATTTTTCTATCTTTGTCAATGAAAGACAAATCACAACAAGGCTATAAGCCGAAGAATTCTGAATCCCGCGTACTTCCGTGGGATTTTTTATGTATAGAACTACTTGCATTTTGAGGTTTTACCCCCATTGTTGGTTATTCTCGGACTCCTTTTTGAGAGGCGTTCCAGAATTGTAAGATGGTTGAAGGTAG
>CAYFTB010000241.1:0-3140 GCA_964345875.1 uncultured Proteiniphilum sp. | reverse complement strand
ATAATTTATTTTTAGCCAAATTTATTATAGCCTTGACTTTTTGCTCCTTTTGTGTCAAGACAAAAGGAAGAAAATATAAACGGAATAATATTCATGATTATACCTAAGTATATCATTCAGGGTATTTTTATTCTATACTAAATGCGACAATGTTAGGCTATCTATACAAATGACAAGACCCGACATAAAGCCAGGTCTTGTATAAATTTATTAAATATCTTTTTTCTTATTCGTCAGTCAAAGAATAAGGAATACTTTCGTTACTAACACCTCTTTTATAATTAGGTGTTTCACTCATATTATAATTTATTTCAGCACCATTAATCAGCATACTGTGGTTTAGGTAGTTTTTGTCATACGATTGCCCATTCACTTGCATAGAATCAATGTAGCGATTAGCCTTTTTATTGTTTTGCGAAGTAACCACTATTTTTTTACCATTATCAAGATTAAGAGTAACCTTATCAAATATTGGCGAACCTATAATGTATTCATCAGATCCAGGACATACAGGGTAGAAACCTAATGCCGAGAAAACATACCAAGCCGATGTTTGTCCGTTATCCTCGTCACCGCAATATCCATCAGGGTTTGGAGAATAAAGCTTATCCATTACCTCTCTTGCCCAATATTGAGACTTCCAAGGCTCTGCCGTGTAGTTATATAGATAAACCATATGCTGTATTGGTTGATTTCCGTGTGCATATTGTCCCATGTCCATAACCTGCATTTCCCTCATTTCGTGAATCATAGATCTGCTCTTCATCCCCTTATAGCTTGGGATGATAAACACAGAGTCGAGCATGTTGGTAAGTTCCTTTCGTCCGCCCATCAAATTTGCCAATCCCTCAATATCATGGAAAACACAAAAACTCCAGTGCCAGCTGTTTCCTTCTGTAAAGTCACGGCTCCAGTCTTCGGGTGAGAAGTCTGGATTAAACTCACCAGTGTCAGATCTTCCCACCATCAGCTTGTGCTTAGGGTCATATACATTTTTATAATTTAGAGCCCTTTCCTTAAATATATTGGTTTCGCTTGCCGGCTTACCAATTGCTTGTCCAAATTTATAAATAGTCCAGTCATTATAGGCATATTCTAATGTGCGAGCTACGTTTTGGCTAACTTTCACGTTGTTGGGAATGTATCCATATTTGTTGTAATATTCGTATCCCACACGTCCTGAAGCGGTTTTGTCAAGATGATTTTCTGAGGCATGCACAAGTGCTTTCCACAAGCTTTCAGTGTCATATCCTCTAAGTCCTTTGATGTAAGCATCAGCCACCACCGAGGCAGAGTTATTGCCAATCATAGTGTTTCTATGTCCCGGGCTTGACCATTCGGGCAAGAAGTTGCTCTCTTTGTAGCTATTAACCAGCCATTCCTGCATTTTGGTATTCATGTCAGGATACATTAGATTTAGGAAAGGGAATAAACTTCTGAATGTGTCCCAAAAACCAGTGTCACCAAACATATATCCGGGAAGAATCTTCCCGTTGTAAGGGCTGTAGTGTACCATGTTTCCCTGTGCATCATATTCATAAAGCGTGCGAGGAAAAAGTACTGTTCTGTAAAGGTTTGAATAAAATGTGCGAAGATGATCGATGTTAGTATCTTCAACCTCAATTCTTCCCAAAACCTCATTCCATTGCTCCTTACCCTTAGCCGTAAGGCTGTCGAACGAGTCGTTGCCAAGCTCTTTCAAATTAAGTTCTGCCTGCTCGTGACTAATAAAAGATGAGGCAACCTTTGCATGAATTTTTTCTCCCCTGATAGTCGAAAAACCAATAATGGCACCTGAATGATCCGATGTGGATTCTAGTTTACCACCTTTGATCTCTTTGTCTTCCACAGTATAAGTATAAGTGAATGGTTTGTCAAATTCCAATACAAAGTAGTTTTTGAAATTATCAGGAACACCCCCGCTGTTGCGTGTTGTATATCCAATTATCTTATTTTGTTCGGGAATAATTTTAACATAAGAACCCTTGTCAAAAGCATCAACAATCACAAGCGAGCTGTCGTTGTCAGGAAATGTAAATCTAAACATTGCCGCACGCGATGTGGGAGTAATCTCAGTAGTAACATCATAGTCGGCAAGATAAACTTTGTAGTAATAAGGCTTTGCAACTTCTGCCTTGTGCGAAAACCAGCTGGCGCGTTCCTCTTCATCAAATATTGGCGAGCCAATAAGAGGCATTATCGAGAATTGACCATAATCATTCATCCATGGGCTTGGCTGATGAGTTTGTTTAAATCCTCTTATTTTGTCGGCGGTGTAGGTATATGTCCATCCGTTACCCATTTTCCCAGTCTGTGGTGTCCAAAAGTTCATCCCCCATGGCATTGCTATGGCAGGATAAGTGTTGCCAGTTGATAATTCATATTTTGAAAGCGTTCCGGTAAGAATACTCACATAATCCACAGGAGTGAGTCCCTCTTTAGCATGTGTTTTTTGCAAGCAAAAGAGTGATAGCAGCAATACTACTGATGCTGTGATAAATAATTGTTTGATTTTCATTTCTTTTGTCTATTTGTTTTTTGATAAATTAAATGAGGCTTGCAAGATAGTAAAAAAACTGTTGTCAGATATGTGCTTAATGGGTGAATATGTATCTGTTTTATAAGTTCTGTTTATTGATTTTCTAATATGTTTATGCAACTGTCTACATTCACACATATTATATATAGTATCTCTAAATGTAGGTTATTAGAAATATCTACAAAACCAACCACCCTTTCATTCTCAATCAATAAATCCACGTAATGAAGTGTAAGTCAGCCATGATGGGCTAATAATGCCAAGCTTTGATGCGTAAAAATTGTACTATAATTCTATTGTATTGACCTTATACAATGAAAATCTACATGTAGATTTCCATCGTTCGCACCCTATACAGTCCAAATCTACATGTGGATTTCTATCGTTCGTGCCATATACAATACAATTCTACATGCAGACTCTTACTGTTCGTGATGCGAACAATGATAATACAGTGTCAACTTTACTCTACTTCTTTCAAATTATTTGAACAGATTAAAGAGGTCAAGCTACTTCTAAATAATAATAATCACACCAGACTAAATGTGATAAAAAAAGACAATAAAATCAGAACAAGATAAATCCAAGATATGAATAGAGA
>CAYFTB010000240.1:0-3166 GCA_964345875.1 uncultured Proteiniphilum sp. | reverse complement strand
GCTTCAGCTTTTATTAGATACATTTCCTCAACTCTCATCAATGGGATATCATTTGCATTAGTAGAAGTACCTACTTCATCCTTATATGGTGCAAACTTGACCTGAGTGTATGCCGCATATCCTGTTTCGTCAACAAATGCTTGTTGTTCAGCAGTCAGGTTCTCCGAAACTTTACTTGAGTTTAACCACCAACCTTTTCTAACATCTGTATTTGGGATTGATTCATAAAGTGCTTTATTAATTTGCTTACCTTTAGAAACTGTGGAATAGCCATTACCATTGAATGAACCCATGTGAGAATACCAGTTAACTATACCTGAGGTTACCACACGGTCGGTTTCAGCAACAATAATTCCCCACATCCAGTTCTTCTCACCAGCATCCATGAAGGTAGGTTTGTTTACATCTTTCAGACCACCTGGAACCGCTTTGGTTGAAGCAATTGCATTTTCTGCATCACTTAATGCCTCAGCCCACTTTTGCATTGTAAGGTGTACTCTTGCACGAAGTCCATATGCTACAGCTAAGTCAACATATCTTTTGTCCTTACGATCAACCTTAGCTTCTTTTGCTTCCTCTAAGAGGTTTATTGAAGCATCTAAGTCAGACAAAATTTGGTCATATACTTGTTGAACTGTTGCACGAGCCAATCCTTCCGTTCTAGACTCCTCTGTGTTCTTTTCTGTAATAAGTGGAACAGCTGGTTTTGTTTGGTTGCCAACATAATTGAACTGATACATCTGTACAAGACCAAAATAACCAAAAGCCCTTACTGATAAAGCCTGTGCAAGGTTAAATTTAGCCGAAGCTTCTTCTGTTTCGGGGTCTATAGATGCTGCCACCTTATTAGATCCAAAAATAATTGAGTAAAAATCATTCCAAATTATTTGTGCCTCATCAGAGGTATAAGAACGATCTGTATAATCTAGACTGTTTCCAGTCCAGTTATAACCATTATCTTCTGATACTACATCCATACCACTTGCATCAGTGAATAGCATGATAGATGGATAACCAAAGTCATTGTGACGAGAAGCCCCTAACGCAGTTGCATTTGGCATGTACTGATTATATTGAGCAAAAATGGCATTTACTCCAGCCTCAGTTCTTTCAGGGAATCTATCGTAAGCATTCTCCTTTTGAGAATCTGTTAGTTTATCTCCTTCGGGTAGTGTGTCTAAATCAGTACAAGACGCAATGAATAGCATTATACTAAAAAGGACAACTGTACTAAATATATTTCTTTTTTTCATATACGTTTTCATTAATTCATTAATTAAAATGTTAGACTAATACCACCTGATACAGAGCGGATAGGCGTGTAGATTGCCGTTGTAGCTGATGTAAAGCTCTGACGTGGGTCTAATCCTTTGCGATTAGTCAATAGTCCAATATTGTCTGCAGCAAAGTATATTCTTAAGTTATCAAACTGAATCTTACTCAACCAGCTAGCAGGAAGTGTGTATCCCACAGTTATGTTGTTTAAGCTTAAGTAGTTTGAGCTAGTTAAGAATCTTGTAGAAGTACTACTAGCATATTTGTCATTTGCATTTACGCGTGGAACATCAGTTTTTGTATTCTCTGGAGTCCATGATTTATGAATATCGTTGTGCCAGTTAGTACCTGCTGCGCTTGATGTACCTCCGTGCATTAATCTAGCATATCCACTATCATAAATTTGGCCACCTAATTGATAAGCTAACTGTACTGATGCGTCAAAGCCAAATGCCTCTACACTTGTTCCAAATCCTCCATATACTTTTGGTAAAAGATCTTTAGAGGCAACTTTAAAGTCTTGAGCAACTGTAAAGTCGTCAGTTCTATATCTAACTCCATCTTTATCTGTAGCATAATATTCTGCTAATCCTGTCTCTTCATTTACTCCAGCATACTCAGTAAGATACATTCTATACATAGACTCACCTTCTGTATATATTCTAGTTCCATCAATTAACTCCCCATCAAGATCGCGATGTAGTTTATTGATTTTATTTCTAACAAATGTAGCGTTAACAAACATATCCCAGTTAACATTTCTGTTCTTAAGGATATTCCAGTTAACATCAATCTCAAAACCAGAGTTAGTCATCGAGCCTACGTTCATAGGAATTGATGTATATCCATTACTTCCAGCAACAGGCTTGTTGTATAACATATCTCCAGATTTACGTCCAAAGTACTCAATACTTCCTGAGAGTTTGTTGGATAATAGGGCATAGTCAAATCCAATATTGTACGAGCTTGATGTCTCCCATGTTAAATCAGGATTACCTTTATATGTTAAAGTTCCATCTGAGAAGATTCCATCGGCACCTGTTAATTTATACTGATCTTGCCATGCGTAATAAGAACCAATATTATCATTACCTTGTTGACCGAAAGACGCTTTTAACTTAAGCATATTTAGCCATGATACATCTTTCAAGAATTCTTCATTAGTCATCATCCAAGCTCCACTTAACGAGAAAAAGTTACCCCATCTGTTGTCTGGATGAAATCTTGATGAAGCATCTCTTCTATATGACAAAGACCCAAAGTATGTACCATCATATGAGTAATTTACTCTACTAATAATACCCATTGTTGCATATGTATCTTTACCACCACCACCACGAAGTTGGTCAATAGCATTACTTACGTAGTAGCTTTCAGGGTTATATAAGTTTTGTCCTGAAGCATATACATATTCACTTTGCCAAGAGTAACCATCAAATCCTAATGTATAATCTAAGTGATGAACTCCATCAATGTCATGAGCATAATTAGCAAAATATTGTTGGTTGAAACCTAAATCTCTAGATTGTTGTTGATATGCAGTTCCACCATACTCTGCCGATTGTCCCATATATGCATTACCTAAGCTATTGTACTTCGTGTTATCTAAGTTCAATCCATAACGAGCACTTAATACAAGACCTTCAATTGGATTAATCTCTGCAAACCAAGATGTATTTAATATATCCATCAAGTAATTTGTTTTGTCATAAATCAAGTCACCTGCTGGGTTAGCAATTGACATAAATGAACGGTTGAAATTAGTACTATTTCCCTTCTTTCCATAGTCAAATACTCTTCTGCCGTTATTAAGCAATATTTGTTCAGTCTCTCCATCTCTAACATACATTGGGTAAATAGGTGCAATATAATTGGCAATAAAGAATGCATT
>CAYFTB010000239.1:0-3186 GCA_964345875.1 uncultured Proteiniphilum sp. | reverse complement strand
CTTTCAAGTTATAACAGTGAAACTTCGCTTTTCCACTTATATGGCGTAAAAATAGTAATTTATAATGACTAATGAAAGAAATGCAAAGAATAATCTACAAAAAGTAATAAAACTTGACATTTTAGACTCATAATAATATTATAAGTTGCAAATTTTACATCTATTCATTAAAGTATTAATCATCCAGCCTATAAATTACTAAATAATAGCAGGTCATCAAAAATCAGGATGATATTTACAAGAAATAATATTGTAATCCTATAGATACTTGGCTCCCTTTAGGCCCCTTATTATTAATAAACAAATCAACTGGAGAATAGGTTGCAAATACTCCATAATTACCAAAACCAGCTTGAACAATAAAATCAAAACTAACGGGACGAATATTCAATTCACCTGGCATTTTATACTTTCTTTTCTTGCCATCTTCATGATACCAAACCTTAGATGATGAAGCAGTTTTGATTTTTCCCACCACTCCCCCATTAATAAAGAAGCCCAAACCCTTACTATATGGTGCATTGTACTCTAATAGAAGAGGAATTGTAAGATATGTAAAATGAAGTCGTGAGGTATTGTAAGCAAAACCATCCTCCGTTGTGGTAATTATCGTTTTATAATCTTGAACCTCTATAGCCTTATCCGTTTGCAAGTGTACAGAGTTAAATTGAATGCCCATTCCTAATACTATTCTTACATTATTAGCACCAATACTATATGTGGCATCACCGAAATTTAAATTATATTGAAGCGAACTTCCAGGGGTTATAACTGCTGATAACTCACCATCAAAATCCATTCTGTCTGGCAAGTTTGTAAAACCAACGCCAAATCCACCCCAATGTGGATCAAAATTTCTTCGCTTTTTATGTCTGAATACTTCAGGAATAGATATTTCAAATCTATTATCAAACTGACGCTCTACACTTCTATCCTCTGCAAATACACCCTCATAAACCATTTCTAGATTAATAGTGTCATTATCTCTTACTTTAAATACTGATACAGACATTTCATCATTAACTTCATTTACAACTATTACTTTATCATTGAAATGATAAGTTGTGTCAGTTGGTGGTAATGAAGGTGCCGGCAACAATAAATTTGATGCTACTACAGGAAATACCAAAAAGGCAAGAAGTGCAACAATTGTAATTTTTCTCATATTCTTATTTTTATTTTATTGGTTATACTTGTTTTTATATTTTCTCGTTTAATAGACACCGTAAACTCTTTATTTCTATTTCAGAAAAAGTTTTTCGATAAGCACATCTGAATTGATTCCTCCTTCCATATAGATTAGTGTAGCTTTGTGATTGTTGTCAACATTAAATAGTATGTATTTATTTATTTTACTTTCATTACTAATTAACTGATAGTAAGCAGAAACAATTACACCATTATTTATAACCTCCTTTATCTTATGTGCACCCTCTTTATCATCTTCTATGCATTCTTGAATTTCATTAAAGATTGCTTTATCATAGTTCATTGTTATGCTACGATACTTACTAAGGTCGTAATCCTTAAGCACCTTTCCAGACATAACCACCATAGTAGCTCCCTTTTGTTTACCATACTTTTTAAAAATCGAGTTTATCCTCAAATCTTCTTGTGCGTTGACTGTTGAAGACACAACCAATGCAATCAATAAAAAAAGAATTCTAATATATTTATGTTTAAATTTCATTTTGTAATGCCTTTATTTTATCCTTTTCTAATAACTAAACCTACTACAGAGTTTAAAAAAACTATTCAAAAAATGACCCTAATTGCTGTTCTAAAATATCATTATCAGAAACCACATCTGAGAAAGAGGCCTCAGCATATTCACTAACTACCTCAGGGTTTGTAATTCTTTCTCCATCAATCCAGACATAGTTTTTCGATTTATTATTAATATTACCAAACAACAAAAAGGCTCCAATCAGTAGTGATGCTGCAAATGAAGATACTATTATTACAAGCTTTCTAACTTTAGATTTATCATTTACTCGTTTAACATCCGCCCTTTCTTCTGCCAGAACCTCACTAAGCACCTTTAGGGCTTTAGCTTCATCGGACAAGTAATTAAACATTGGTTGCAAATATTTTATCTCTTCATCAATATTATCTGTATCTGAGAAATAATCTCGCAATAAACGCTCCTCTTCTATCGATGTATCGCCAACAAAATATCTATCAATAACATCTTTTATATTCATAATAAAATCCTTTCATTTTCATGATATGTCTCAATTAGTTCACGCAATCGCTTACGAGCACGTGATAAATTATTACGAACCGACTCAGAGTTTATTCCCATAATATCAACTATCTCATCGGTTTCATACCCCTCAATATCTTTTAAATGTAACACCTGTCGCTGTAATGGTGGTAATTTGTTAATAGCATCTCGAATAAAGCTCTGTATATCTTTTTCTTCAAGCACTTTATCGGGCATTATTTTATCATCATTTTCTACATTAACAAGCTCTTCATTTCCCAACTCAATTCGCTGACATCTAACTTTATCAATACTCAAGTTCTTTGTCATTGTCACACACAATGCTTTTACATTTTTATATTGCTCCATACTATCACGCATATGCCAAAGCCTAAGGTACACCTCTTGCACCACATCTTCCGCATCCTCCATATTACGTGTTATTCGATTGGATATCGATAACAACATAGGACGCATTTCAACAACTATATTTTTGTATTCGGCAATATTCATATTCTGTCTGTATATACATGACGAAGTAGATATAGAAAACGTATCATGGTAAGATGTGTTTTTTTAGATTAAATTTAAAAACTAAATTTATTGCAGGATTTCTACACTAGAAATTATATATAAAAGCGGTCTCTTTCTCTTTTATTACTTGGCTAAAACTATCGTGCTAGTCTAACCCCCACCCAAACCGCAAGTACGCCGAGAACAACACTAGCTAATACATAAGCCGTCAATAAACCCCACTGATTTGACTCAATTAATCTCATATTTTCGAATGCAAATGTAGAAAATGTAGTGTAACCACCACAAAATCCTACTATAAAAAACAGGCGAAAAGTTTGATTGTCGGGCTGATTAATCAACATCCAACCCGACAATAAGCCAATTAATAGACTACCAATGATGTTTGCTGTGAAAGTCCCTAAAAATATCAAGTTTCCCGAAACTAGTTTCACAACAACTCTTGA
>CAYFTB010000238.1:0-3191 GCA_964345875.1 uncultured Proteiniphilum sp. | reverse complement strand
ATCCCAATATTTATCCGCAGCAAGAGTATGAAATTAGGAAAAATGAGTGTACTCGCTATGCTCAGGCTTTAGGATTGGAAATAATTGATGATGATTATAACCACGAAGATTGGCTTGCGGAAATCAAAGGTCTTGAGTTAGAACCCGAAAGAGGCCCTCGCTGTCTTAAATGTTTCAAACATCGCCTCCTAAAAACAGCTCAGTACGCATCTGAACATGGTTTTGACACTATAACATCCACTCTTGCCTCATCACGTTGGAAAAGTCTTGACCAAATCAATGAGGCTGGAGAGTGGGCGTGTAGCCACTATTCACAAGTTCAATGGTGGGACCGCAACTGGCGCAAAGGTGGCCTCCAAGAACGCCGCAACCAACTCATCAAAGACCTAAATTTCTACAACCAAACCTACTGCGGCTGCGAATTTAGTATGCGGAAATAATTATTGTTATCCACCAATTATTCTGTTATTAAGTCCATAACAGATTCGCGAATTATTAGAGAAGGCGCCAGTTGTATTTGGGTATTCAATCTTTTTTCAGTTTCAATAGATTCAAACAAAAGTTTTGTTGCAAGCTTAGCCATTTCTTCTACCGGTTGACCTATACGAGTTATTGGCGGTGTCAAATAATCCATATATTTATTGTCATCGTAAGTAACCAATGAAATGTCGTAAGGAATGTGCAAATTGGCCTCTCTAATAGCTTTTAATGCCCCAAGGCCAATAGTGTTACTTAATGCCAAGATTGCAGTAGGCGGCTCTGCTCTGTTTAAAAGAAGTTTTGTTTCAAGATATCCATTCTGTAATGAAAATTCGTTGCCAACAATAATTGCATTTTTTTCAAGAGAAACTTTTTTAAGTGCATCTAAGTAACCAGCAACTCTTTTTTTGTTAGGAGTAGATTCTCTAATACCTTGAATACAAGCAATTCTTTTATGTCCATTAATTATCAAGTGATTAGTAGCTTCAAAGCTACCAGTATAATTATTAGTTGTCACGTATGGTAGTTGAGAGTCCTCATAGAATCTATCAACGCAAATGACAGGAATGTTTTTCTTATTAACTTCTTCTAGTAATTTTGCATCTGCACCACAGGGAGCCGCTATTATGCCATCAACTCTTCTTGATAAAAGTGTAGCTATATTAGATGATTGGTGCTCTTCATCTTCCAATGAATCCAGAACAATAGTAGTGTAGTTATTTGCACTAGCATCAGTTATTATAACGCTTGAGAGATCTGCAAAAAAAGGATTAGCAACAGAAGGTAGAATTAGACCTATGGTGTTTGTTTTTTTTGTGCGTAAGTTGCGCGCAATAATATTAGGTGTATAATTGCATCTTTTTGCTTCATCCAGCACCTTTTTTTGTGTACTCTCACTTATACGATACTTCCTAGATTGTCCACTTAAAACCCGTGAAATCGTTGTTGAGGAAACTCCAATTCTTTTAGATATAGAAGATAATGTTTCTTTCATAATACATTTAAATTGTGCGCAAGCTAATTGTTAAAAAGCGCAAAAAATACAGGTTTTGCGCTAAATCTCTCCAAAAATAGTAAACAATTTCGAGTTTTTTAACATTTTTAGGAGAATGTTTGTATATTTTTGCACAAACGATTGCGCGTTTTTATTCTATTTGATAGATTAACCCATTAACCACATATCATGAATAACAAAAAGATTTTAATCATTGGAAGTAGTAACACTGATATGACTGTTTTGGCAGATAGACTTCCTGTTCCTGGAGAAACGGTTCTGGGCGGGAAGTTCCTTATGGGACCTGGTGGCAAAGGTGCTAATCAAGCAGTTGCTGCACAAAGACTAGGAGGTAATGTTTCATTTGTATGTAAACTAGGAAAAGACATTTTTGGCGAAAGCGCTATAAAACATTATAAGAATGAAGGCATAGATACAAACGATATTTTACTCTCTAATAAGCCATCTGGAGTCGCCCTTATAACTGTTGATACCCATGCCGAGAATTGTATAGTTGTAGCTTCCGGAGCAAACGCAGATGTTACAGTTGATGATATTGAAAGCTGCCGTAGCAAAATTGAATCGGCATCAATTCTTCTTTTACAATTAGAAATACCTGTAGAAGCAGTTTTTAAAGCAGTTAAGATAGCATACAAGGCTGGTGTTTATGTTGTACTTAATCCTGCACCAGCGTGTAAACTTCCAGATGATATTTATAAGTATCTCTCTCTTATTATTCCAAATCAGACAGAGATAGAGCAAATGACAGGAATTAGTGCCAAAGATGAAGCGGGAGCAGCAAAGGCTGTTGAGGTTCTTAAGAATAAAGGAGTAAAAGATGTCATTGTGACTATGGGATCAAAAGGGTCTATGGTTTATAACAATGGTGAAACGACTTTTGTTCCAGCCCATAAAGTTGAAGCTGTTGATACAACAGCAGCTGGGGATACATATTGTGGAGCTCTTTGTGTGGCTCTATCTGAAGGCAAAGATATAGTTGAGGCAGCAAAATTTGCAACGACAGCTTCAGCTTTAACCGTACAGAAGCGTGGTGCTCAAGACTCAATTCCTTATAGAAAAGATATAATTTAATAATAACTAAAACACTTAACTATGTTTATTGTAAACAGTTACCTATTAGCAGTAATATTTTGTTTTATTACTATGATGTGTTGGGGCTCATGGGCCAACACGCAAAAGCTAGCAGCAAAAAGCTGGAGATATGAACTATTTTATTGGGACTACGTAATAGGAATGGTCCTATTCGCAACTTTAATAAGTTTCACAATGGGAAGCTTTGGTTCCGAAGGCCGTCCTTTCCTAGAAGATATAGCCCAAGTAAGTGCCAAGAATGTAGGTAGCATTCTTCTTGGAGGTATAATTTTTAATGCTTCTAATATTTTACTTTCTGCTTCGACCTCAATAGCTGGTTTAGCTGTTGCTTTCCCTCTAGGAGTCGGACTTTCTCTTGTTCTAGGAACAATAATAAATTATATCGGAGCTCCTAAGGGAGACCCAGTTATTTTATTTTTTGGAGTGGCTTTAATAGTAGTTGCAATTATATGTAATGGCATAGCTTCTAGTAAAGTTCAACAAAGTAGCGAAGAGCAGAAGAAGAATGGTAAAAAGGGTATTATGTTGGCTTTCTTAGCAGGTTTCCTAATGTCTTTCTTCTATAGATTTGTTGCAGCAGCTATGGACTTAGATAATTTTGCAA
>CAYFTB010000237.1:0-3192 GCA_964345875.1 uncultured Proteiniphilum sp. | reverse complement strand
AGATCAGTAAATCATGTTGCATCTCGCAACCGCAGAAAAAAGGTATTAAAACAAACAAGAGGCTACTTTGGAGCACGTAAAAATGTGTGGACAGTAGCTAAAAATACGTGGGAAAAAGGTTTGACCTATGCCTATCGTGACCGCAAAAATAAGAAGCGTAATTTTAGAGCTTTGTGGATTCAGCGTATAAACGCCGCAGCTCGTCAGAATGGAATGTCATATTCTCGTTTGATGGGAGCTCTTCACAGAAATGGAATAGATATTAATCGTAAAGTTCTTGCTGACCTTGCGATGAATCATCCAGAAGCTTTTGCAGCTATCGTAAACAAGGTTAAATAGACCATTTGATAAATTGTATAAAAAAGGAAAATCTTAGGATTTTCCTTTTTTTGTGGCATAAAATCAAAACTATAACCACTTAACCCTACAAGTTCGATATAATTATGATTGATGGGATGGTTGTAAAAATTAAGCTAAAGTGATTCATAAAATAAAATTATAAACTCGACTATTATTACATACAATATTCTATTGATTTTTGAGTTTATTATCTTAAACGACTTATCTTGAAATCGTATTCTATTAAACATATATATATACTTTTTAGTGCTATACTTTTTAGTGCTTGTAGCACAAGTAAATTAAGTGATGCACGTATGCAATTTCTTCGTGGCGATTTTTATGAAGCTTCCGAAACATATCGTGAATTATATAGAGGTTTGAAGCCTAGTGAAAAAGCAATGAGAGGAGTCATTGCCTTTGAAATGGCAGAGTCCTACAGAAAATTGAATTCTTCTGGTAAGGCATCAAACTCATATGCTAATGCTATAAGATACAATTATCCAGATTCATTGATTTATCTGTATTATGCGCAAATGCTTCATAAGGAGGGAAAGTATGATCAATCAATCATTGCTTATGAGGATTTTATTGCATATGATTCAACTAACTATTTCGCACAGATTGGTCTGAGTGGAGCCAAACTAGCTCGTGATAAGGATACTAAGTTTTACCCAGAAGTTAGATGTATTGTGAAACGAATGGATGTTTTCAACTCAAATAGGAGTGAATTTTCTCCAATGTATGCAAACGATGACAATACGATATATATAACCTCATCTCGCAATGATTCTCGTGGAGAGTCAATAAGTAATATTACTGGATTAAAGAATAATGATATATTTATTATTAATAAGAATGATAGGGGAGAATGGAAAACTCCAGAAGTTTTAGATTCGGAGATTAATACTCCTTTTGATGAAGGTATTACTTCAATTTCTTCAGAAGGGACATATATATATTACACTTTCTCGCCTTTATATTATGATGAACCATCAACTACAAAGATTTACTACTCGCGTAAAAGTGGGAGTGGGGGCTGGAATGCTGGTAAAGAATTGATAATATCAGAAAATGATAGCTTGTCACTATTTGCACATCCGTCTGTATCAAATGATGGAAAATGGCTTTATTTTGTTTCGGATATGCCAAAAGGTTATGGCGGAAAAGATATTTGGCGAGCATACTTGTCAGAAAATGAGGTTGTTGCTGTTGAAAATATGGGACCTGATATTAATACTCCTGGAGATGAGGTTTTTCCTTACATAAAAAATGATACTACTCTTTATTTTTCATCAGATGGACACTCAGGGTTGGGAGGATTAGATATATTCAAAGCTAAGATTAATCGAAATACCAATAAGTGGCGTGTGACTAATATGGGATCTCCTATAAATTCTTCAATGGATGAATTTGGCATTAACTTTCAAAAAAATAAAGCTAAGGGACTGTTTAGTTCAAATAGAGATGATGTTAGGGGTAGGGATCATATTTATTCTTTTGAATTTCCTGAAACTAAAATAATAGTTGAAGGCTTTGTTGTAGATAATGAAGAAGAATTCTTGTCCGAAACTGAAGTTAAAGTTGTGGGTGATGATGGTAGTCAATCTGTATATATTACTAAGAAAGATGGTTCTTATAGGTTTGAAGCAAATCCAGACGTTAAGTATCTGTTCATGGCATCCAAAGAAAATTATCTAAATCAAAAGAAAACTCTCAATGTAATTCCTACAAACAATGATACTACATATTTTGTTGACTTTGAAATGATTTCATACTTCAAGCCTGTTGTTTTAGAAAATATATTTTTTGACTTTGATAGGGCTACATTAAGACCAGAATCAACAGAAGGACTAGATGAATTAGTGGCTGTTTTGAATGATAATCCCAATATATCTATTGAACTGTCAGCACATACCGATAGGATGGGCTCTGATAAATATAATAATGAGTTGTCACTTAGGCGAGCTCAAGCTGTGGTTGACTATCTGCAGAAAAGTAATATTAATAAAAAAAGACTTTTAGCAGTTGGATATGGCAAAACAAAACCAAAGAAAGTGACTAAATCTTTATCCGATAAATATGAATTTCTTGATGTGGGAGATATTCTAAGTGAAGATTTCATTAATAATCTACCCAATGAACAGCAAGAGACCGCTGATCAGATTAATAGAAGAACAGAGTTTAAAGTTGTGGATAAAAAGTTTGGTTTATATTAATAGCAGTTCGGCATAAAATCATTTAATCAATTAATAAACAATGCATTACAGAGCATATGTTAACATAAAAGAGAAGGTCAAGTAACTTATTTTCAGTATCTTTATAGTAAACCAACACTGTAAAGAAATGGATAAAATCAGCCTACTTGACCTATATAAATGTATCTGTAACGATATTATTAGCAAACTTTCTACGAAATTAAACAAAAGTTTCAAATCATTCCTTATGGAAACCCTAGTTTTGTATATCGTGCTTTCAAGTTACCAATGCGAAAATTTTATCCTAAAGATGCATAAAACTTTTCAGATGGTGTCCTAAAGTTTATATTTTCTCTGGGTCTCCTGTTTATCTTATTCTGTACTAACCTTATATAGTCATCATCATATTTGCTAAAACATGATCCTTTTGGTATATATTGCCTGATAAGTCCATTAGTATTTTCATTTAACCCTCTTTGCCAAGAGCAATATGGATCTGCAAAATAAAAATCAGCTTCTAATCTTTTGGATATATATCCATGTTCAGCAAACTCTTTTCCGTTATCTGAAGTTATAGTCTTTACAGCATCTTTGTACGCTAAAAGCATTCTAAATACTGTTTTAGATAGCTCCATTGCTTGCTTACCATACTTTA
>CAYFTB010000236.1:0-3195 GCA_964345875.1 uncultured Proteiniphilum sp. | reverse complement strand
ATAAAAAATATTTTTATTCTTTGTAGTATCTAAAATCTTTAAGCATTTGCTGCAAACGCTTTCTGGCGAAGAAGATTCTACTTTTTACTGTACCAATTGGTAGTCCTAAATGTTTTGCGATCTCTTCATACTTATATCCCGACACATGCATCGAAAAAGGAACTTTATACTCATCAGTAAAACTAGCAATAGCCTTGTTTATCTCTTTAATAGTATAAGCACCGTCAGGAGTATTAAAACCAGAATCTTGCGGAAGATTCAAATGATATAAATTTTCTGTTTTGTCAATTATAGTTTGGCTACGAACAATTTTACGGTAGTTATTCACAAATATATTATGCATGATCGTGAATACCCAACCTTTAAAATTCACATTTTCATAATATTTTTCTCTGTTATCCAGAACTCTTAGTGTAGTTTCCTGCAATAGGTCTTTTGCATCTTCTCGGTCGGCAGTCAATGACAAGGCGAAGTTGAACATATTATCCTGTAAACCTAGTAAACTGTTTTCGAAAGATTTTTTTGACTTCATACTTGTATTTATTAAATAGTTATTGTGTTAAATGGATTACGAAATAATAAATCTTGCAAGTGATATATTAGTCATAATCACAAGTACAAATTTAGAAATATATTTGTCTTATTACGCTTTCTCTATAAAAACTTTCTGTTAATTATAATTAAGACAAAAATACCCTTTATAGGAAAGACTGTTAATCAATTCGTTACAACAGACAAAAACAGCAACTATGTACTATAAATATTCTTGATATGAGCAAATAAAATAGAAACTATTTTTTAAAGTACCTTCAATTCAATTTTACACTATAAAAACATTCAAAACAATTGGCATACTATTTGCAGTATAAAAGTAAAGTACAAATTTATTAATGAAATATTTATTATGACAATTAAAGAAGGACAAATTGGGGTAACCACTGGAAATATATTCCCCATAATTAAGAAGTTTCTTTATAGCGATCACGAAATCTTTCTTCGCGAAGTTGTTTCTAATGCAGTGGATGCAACTCAAAAGCTAAAAACCTTATCTGACGTTGGTGAATTTAAAGGCGAATTGGGAAACTTATCTGTAAAAGTGTCTATCGACAAAGATGCGGGTACTCTTACAATATCTGATCGCGGAATTGGAATGACTGCCGAAGAAGTTGACAAATATATCAATCAAATAGCTTTATCTTCAGCAAATGATTTCCTCGATCAATATAAAGATAATGCAAATGCGATTATTGGTCATTTTGGATTGGGATTCTACTCTACGTTCATGGTATCTAAAAAAGTAGAGATAGTAACAAAGTCACACAAAGAAAACTCTGAAGCAGTAAAATGGTCATGCGAGGGTAATCCTGAGTATATAATGACAAAGGCTGACAAAAATGATAGAGGTACTGATATTATCCTTTACATAGATGAGGAGAATCAGGATTTCTTAGAGAAACACAAGATTGAGTCTCTATTAAATAAGTATTGTAAGTTTTTGCCTATACCTGTTGTTTTTGGAAAAAAGGAAGAATGGAAAGATGGCAAAATGACAGAAACTGAAGATGACAATGTTATCAATGAAGTAAATCCACTGTGGAAGCAAAAGCCTTCAGAACTTAAAGATGAAGACTATATCAAGTTCTACCGTCAATTATATCCAATGACAATGGACGAGCCATTGTTCTGGATTCATCTAAATGTTGACTATCCATTTAATCTGACTGGTATTCTTTATTTCCCAAGAATTAAGAACAATGTAGAGATTCAAAGAAATAAGATTCAACTATACAGTAATCAGGTATTCGTTACTGATTCTGTTGAGGGTATTGTTCCCGAATTTCTCACACTATTACATGGAGTACTAGACTCACCAGACATCCCGCTAAATGTTTCTCGCTCATATTTGCAAAGTGATAATAATGTAAAGAAAATATCAAATCATATTAGCAAGAAAGTTTCAGATAAGCTAGAAGACCTTTTCAAGAAGGAAAGAAGCCAGTTTGAAGAAAAATGGGATAATCTAAAGGTATTTATCCAATATGGAATGCTTACTGAAAACAGATTTTATGATAAAGCTACCAAGTTTAGTCTTGTAAAAGACGTTGACAACAAATACTTTACTCTTGAGGAGTATAAAACTCTTATCGAAGCAAACCAAAAAGATAAGGATGACAACCTAGTATATCTTTACACTACTGACACAGAAGATCAGTATACATTTATAAAGACTGCAAAAGACAAAGGTTACGACGTTCTAATTATGGATGGACAACTTGACGCTCCATGGATTGGCCAGATAGAACAGAAGTTTGAAAAAACCAGGTTTGTTAGAGTAGATAGCGACACAATCGAACACTTGATAGAGAAAGAGGAACGTAAAGAGGTAGAGATGTCAGATAGTGAAAAAGAAAATTTGACTGAAGCCTTCAAATCTTTGTTCCCTGTAATTAATAAAACAGAATTCAGTATTTCTTTCAAGAATTTGGGAAAAGAATCAAGACCGATACAAATTACTCAAGATGAATTTTCGCGAAGAATGAAAGATATGTCAGCAATGCAAGCTGGTATGAGTATATATGGAGACCTACCAAATATGATGCAAGCAGTAGTAAACATTGAACATCATATTATTAAGGATTTCATGAATCAAGCAAAAGAAATGTCTAAGGACGAATGTTTAGCGATAGCATCAGGCAATGAAAAACTTAGACAAATTGTAGATTTGTCACTTCTTGCAAATGGTATGCTTAAGGGAGAAGAGTTGAACAACTTTATCACTAGAAGTACTGAGCTGCTATAGTAATACTTTTGTGAACATACATTGTAAAAGCCGACCTAGATTATGACAATCTAAGGTCGGCTTTTTTATATTAGACTTTATTTAATAGCTTATTATTTAAAATCAAACCTACCATCCAAGTTAATTGATATTTTCATTGGAGGGTTACTGATCAATTGATTTGACTCAAACTCTATCTTAACTGTTGAGCTTCCACGACTCACTACCTCATTTAGTACTTTTTGTAAGAATGCAAGATGATTAGTATCACTAAAAGAAATTTCAGATGTTACATCAGACAGTTGCACATTTTCCTTTGGATTACTAGCCAAGGATAACCTCACCTTAGTTAGTTTAATCTCTAAAGATTCAGGAAGACCCGAGAATTTGATTTCAGCTGTTTTAGTATTCAGCGT
>CAYFTB010000235.1:0-3236 GCA_964345875.1 uncultured Proteiniphilum sp. | reverse complement strand
TAGAGCACCTGACTGTTAATCAGGGGGTCCTTGGTTCAAGTCCAAGAAGAAGAGCCTCGAAAAGGATATCCATTATTTGGGTATCCTTTTTTATTTATAGGATATTATATTTTAGTTAATAAAAAAAGAGAATATCGTTACTTGATATTCTCTTTTTCCAAATATTTATTTTTTGGTTTATATTATTTATAATCCACCTAAGAACATGGGAAAATATTCCCATGCTTTTATGAAAATATATGCTGCAGGAATTGCAATCAATAAGCTATCCATTCTGTCAAGAATTCCCCCGTGTCCTGGCATTACTCTACCTGAATCTTTAGTATTGTAAGTTCTTTTAATGAGTGACTCAAAAAGATCCCCAAGAGTTCCAAAAACCGAAACAACAATAGCGAAAAATATCCAAAATAGCGGGCCCTTTGTATCAGAAAAAAAATCATTATTTACAGAACCCATCAAAAAACCAGCAAGTGTTGTAAATAATAATCCTCCTATAAATCCTTCTATTGTTTTCTTAGGAGAAACATGTTCCAGAAGTTTCCTTTTCCCAATAAGTGAGCCTGTCAAATATGCAAAGGTGTCATTTATCCAAATAAAGATGAAAATAAATAGTGCATATATTTGATAGTTGTAGCCTGAAATAAACCCATATAAGTCGGCA
Source organism: uncultured Proteiniphilum sp. (assembly GCA_964345875.1). Lineage (GTDB taxonomy): Bacteria > Bacteroidota > Bacteroidia > Bacteroidales > Dysgonomonadaceae > Petrimonas. The sequence continues at coordinate 2,575 of CAYFTB010000235.1, read as the reverse complement.
GATAATAAGGTTAAAATCAAAAATGGAAGAGTTATATATAATTGTCCAAATGCGTTTAAAACTCCTTTTTGCAGTGAATCATGTTGTTTGCTAATAATAATTTTAAAAGCAATTACTGTGAGATATATGAATACTAACAAGGCTATCAACCAGAATCTTCTATAGAAAAGATATGTCAAAAAAATAACCATACCTGCAGCAATATTAAATATCATATCTCTGCGATTTGGATTTTCCTTATTATCTATTAGTCTGTAATATTCATATAGTGCAGTGGCTAGAAATAATGAAAATATTATTGGAAACATAATATTCGTCTCCAATAATGCAACAAGGACAAGTGCGATATAAACTATACCAGCACCTGTCCTTGTTAATAAGTTTTTTATATTCACTTTTTGTTTGTTTTTGTTATTTTACTGAATCACTAGATGTTTCTTCTTTATTTTCTTCTGAAGTTTCATCTTTAGCATCTTCAATTTTTTCAAACTCAATATTTGCAGCAATTAATGAATTATACCAGCTGATTATTTTCTTTACATCAGACGCATACACTTTATCTGTGTCATATGTTGGAAGTATTTCTTTGAAATAGCTGAAAACTTCATTGCCTGATGATTTGGAAGAGATAGATGCTTTTGCACCATTTTCTTTCTCTTTTATTTTTGTAAGAACTTCTCTAAGGGGCACATCATTTTCTGAAGTATATATCGAAACATCGTTTAATGAAATAGCTTTTTCGGTTAGGTAAATTGGTATCCTTTTGCCATCAGCTAATGATTCAACAACATTTAAATTTTTTCCTGTGCTAACTAATTTATATAGTCCTGGTTTTCCTGAAATCGATAGTATTTTTGTAAGCATTGTTATCTCTTTTAATTAAATTCGTGTGCAAAAATAGTCAGTATCTGCCAATTTTACAACACATAAAGCGAAATGTTTTTTATCAAACTCCCTATGTCAATAAAAAACATTAATATAGCTATTGCGTTAATATGGTTTAATGATATTAAATTAATATGTTTGGTTTAGTATTTATCTAGAAATAAACAAAACTAAAAGTGATATATTATGAAGGTAACGAGCATTACTTGCCTGACAATTGCGTTTCTAACTCTTGCATGTACAAATATGAAGCCAACTAAAGAATCAAAAACTACTGAATCAGTAGTACTGGATAATAATGAAAATGAATTATTTTTGTTTGTTGGCACATATACTTCCGAGAATGGGAGCGAGGGCATTTATCTATATAAAATTAATACAGAAACAGGCGTGACTGACTCTATAAGTATGGTCAAGGCTGATAATCCTTCTTATTTAACTCTTAGCAAGGATGAGAAGTTTTTGTATGCAGTAGGAGAGAGTGGAAATAATAGTAGCGTTAGTGCTTTTGCCTTTGACAAGAATACTGGAGTAATATCCCACATTAATACATTCCCAAGTGGAGAAGCAAATCCTTGCTATATTGAAATAGATGATGTTGGTAGAAACATCTTTACTGCTAATTACAGTGGTGGGAGTATATCTGTTTTCTCGTTAAACGATGATGGGGGTATTTCAGAAGAAAACTCAGTATTTATATTTGATGGAGATGGTCCGGATAAATCAAGACAAGAATCATCGCATCTGCATTCTGTTAGATTTTCACCTGATGGAAAGTTTCTTTTTGCCACTGATTTAGGCGCTGATAAGGTATATCGTTTCAACTCTGTTAGTTCAGGATTTATTGGCCAGCCTGTGATAACAAAAACCAGCATGGTTGAGTTTAACACCACTGCTGAGATGGGACCTCGACATTTTGATTTCCATCCATCCGGTAAATTCTTTTATTTACTAGGCGAGTTGTCAGGACAAATTGCAGTTTATGATTATGACGATGGTATGTTGACCGAGAAACAAACTGTAGTGTGTGATAGCCTTGGTGCACGCGGCTCTGCTGATATTCATGTTTCGCCTGATGGCAAATTTGTATATGCATCAAACAGACTTAAAGGTGATGGCATTTCAATTTTTTCTGTTAACGAAGAAACTGGCGAGCTTGAAAAGATAAATTTCCAACCTACGGGTATTCATCCTAGAAATTTTGTAATTACGCCCGATGGATCGTTTTTATTAGTTGCATGCAGGGATAATAATAAGATACAAGTATTTAAAGTAGATAAGGAAAGTGGGTTATTGTCAGACACTAATAATGATATTTTAGTAAGTAAGCCTGTTTGTTTGAAATTTGCTTAAATATAATAGTGGGTTAAAAAAGTAGGTTTCAAACGGTAATAAAAAAGTTTTTTTGCCCCACAAAGAGTATAAAGTGGCAAAAAAACTTTTTTGTTTTACATATTCCATTAACTATCGCTCTAAAAAACTTTTTAGATTATCGTTTTAGAAGATATTTAAGCATATAAAAAATATCTTTTAACTAATTTGCCGAGTATTCATGTTAATTAAATAAAATTAGACATCATATATAGAAGTTGGGATACCCTATTTACTAATTTATGGAGCAATAAATAAGACCTTACACCCTAATAAAAAAATTTGTTTAGTCCACCTAGAAGCATAAGCACCAAACAAA
>CAYFTB010000234.1:0-3250 GCA_964345875.1 uncultured Proteiniphilum sp. | reverse complement strand
ATTGTTTTTCTTTTAAGTTTCGGTCTCCTCGTTTGAATTTACTATGTAAAAGTAGTGTTGGAATATCATTAAATTGTTCTTTAAGGATTTCATAAACCTGTTGCGCATTTTTAATCGTATTCATCACAACAAGCACTTTTTTATTCTCTTTTATATTATTTGAAATGACTTGTTTTGCTATTCCAAAATCGTCAATCTTGTGTATAATATGTCGGTTAAACTGCTTTAACTCCTCATTGGATAAACTAACTTCAAGAACATCATCTCCCAATAGTTTTTTAATTTCCTTGTATAAAATGGATGGCATAGTAGCCGTACCAATATGAATATTGCAATCCAATGATTTTAATACTTCAATTAATTTCAAAACCAAAGCTTGTGAAACACCCGAATAAGTATGTACTTCATCAAGAATTATGGCACAACCTCTTAAATCTAAAAGCATTGCTTCGTAGCCTTTCATGCCTAATGCTATGGCAGATAATTGATGAGGCGTTAATATTTTCACAGAAGAACCCATCAGATTTTGTAAAGCTGTTTCTTCGTTCTGTTTTCTTTTAACGATAATTGAGGTGGAATGCAATACTCTGATGTCAATATCCGGGTTATCTTTTTCTAAATCATTTCCAACTCTTTTGAACATCGCATTAATAGAAGCTTGAAAAGGTAAAGTGTAGAAAACTCGCCCTTTACATCTTCTAAATAAATAATCCGTTTTCCCTGCCCCGGTACAAGCAACTACAAGGGTATGCTTCTTTTCGGATGTTGCGTTTTTTAAGGATAAGGGATATAATTCATGCTGTCGATTATAAAAGTTTAAGTTTGGATTTTTAAAACTTCTTTCAATCTCATTTTCAGTTTTATCAATTAAAGAAGATGCGAAGTGATCTGCTCCCATTAATAAACCTCGCCACTCAGAAAATCCTTTTTGTTTAATTATTTTCTCACAATATTCAATACAATATTCAAGGTTTTGCATTGCTTTTTCTTTAGGTATCAAATTGCATTGAATACCTAAGTCATTCAAAATCCCAATAGCATCTATACTCCAATCTTCCCAATTTCCAAGATGTAAATCTTCATATTCTTCATTCTCTTCTAAATCCAACAAACCTTTTTCACCAATATCTTTGAGCACTGATTTATGATGTGCTACTACCATTTCAATCAGTTCATTCCATTGCTCTTCTGGAAATGCTGAAAGAAAAAACAAAGATGCAATTTCATGTCTGTATGTTTGAGTTTTATTCGTCTTTCCTAAAAGTCTTTCTTGAAAAATAGGATGTACTTTTCCGATATCATGTAATATCGCTCCATTGTAAGCTATGTTTTCATCCATTCCTAAATATTTGGCAAAAGCAACCGAAGCTACTGCCACTTGTTGCAAGTGAGTAGTTAGTAATGTCCATTCTGGACCGGATTTTGCAAATATTTTTTTCATCTTTTAATTATTTATTGGATTTCCAACGATCTTTAGCCAACCAAACATAGGTTCATTGGTTAATCTGTCGTATCCAACTTGGAAAGCGTTTTCATTATTCTCAAAAATCAATTCATAACCATTGAATTTTTCTACATCTTCAAAATCCTCTTTTTGAATTTCAAGAATATCAACAGGCATTAATATATCTTCATTTCTACTCAAACAAATATGTTGTTGAAACGCAGTTTCAGCATCATCTTTGTTTTCAAAAGCTAAATGAAGAATAGGTTCAATTAATATTCCTCTTATCAATACGGCTGTTGGTCGGTCAAAAAGAATTTGCTTTCCCTTTTTAGTGGAATTCCATCCTCTTGTTTGAATAACTTCCTGCTGTTGGTTGATTTGTGAATATGACAGCCTATGTCTCCTTATCTTTTGTATTCCAATCTGATTAAGTAGTTCTGGAAACAACTTCTTTTCAATCCCTTCAACAATAGAAGGAGTTAAGAACTGTTGAGAAAAGGTTTCACTATCTCTGACTGCAGTCCATGGTTTTATAAACCCAAACTGTCCAGTGTATTTTACCAAATAATACTTGTCCATAATACTTTATTTTAATGCACCAAAACCAATTCCTGTAGAATTTCCTAAACCTGTGTTCCATGCAAATGCAATCTGCTCTTGAGTACCTTTAATAATAATTGGCGCAAATGAAGTCCTGTTTTTAATTCCCTTATAAACAATCATTTTTGTTTCCCTAAAATTGGTTTCTGGATTAAGTTGAACTTTCACACCATCAGACGATACTCCTACTCTTTCTAATTTTCTCTTTAAGTTATCTGTTAAAACTTGCTCAAAATCGCAATCTTCAAGAGTAACTTGTCTAATTTTTTCTCCCTCTTTTAATTTTAACAGAACAGGGCTTGCCATCAAAAATCTTTCTTCTTCACCGAATTGAGGTGTATCTTTAATTTGAATGTCAAAAACACGAATACCATTAAACATAGTAGGCTCCTCTAATATATTCTTAATTATTCTTTTAATAAAATCTTCATTTAAACTACTTATAAAAAAATAAGCATCACGCTTTAAATCTATTCCATTTTTACTCCCTACGGTATTTTGAATCCATGAAAAAGAAAAACTCCCAGCTCTCCCATGAATTTCATTTCCCCTGCCAATCCATTTATGAATTGTGCCCGTCAATAATTCTTGGTAATTAAACGGAATTATTTTATCGTTTTTCGTTAGTCTTAAATATATTCTCATAATGGTTTATTATTTTAAATCAGAAAACGTAAAAAACTTATATCCTTTTCCATATCCCTCTTCATGCAAGAATTGAGCATACTCGCTATCTCCTTTCTGAAGAATTTTATAAATAGCGGCACTAAGCGGATATTGGTAATTGATTGGAATTACGGCATTACTATTTTTTTTATTTAATATCAATTGAAATATCATTTCTCATCTGTTTATTTTAATCAATTTTTCAACTCTACAAATATATTATACACTACTGACAAATAGTGTCAGTTAGAAATTTATTTTTCTTTTTTTATTTAGATACTCTTTTAATTCGACTGGCGATTCAAGTTTTACTTCATCTGGCAAGCCTAAAATAAACCTTCCTATCCCCTGAAAATCTGCAACAGGTATATCTAATAAATACTCTCCGTTCTCTATTTTAATATGATCTTTAGTAAGTGGAAACTCTTCACTCAATAAGTTGTAAGCTTTAAGCGTTAGTTTTGCTTTTACATTTGTCAATGGCTTTGATGACGACATACGAAAAGCATCTGTAAATGGCAGTATATGTTTAGCTTC
>CAYFTB010000233.1:0-3264 GCA_964345875.1 uncultured Proteiniphilum sp. | reverse complement strand
TTTTTATTTTGGATAAAATCCAAGTATCAAAAATATGTATTAGGATAGAGATACACGTTTGAAATCAGTAACAGTAAGCTCTTTATCGCTTTGTTTAATGTACTGCTCAATTGTCATCTTATTATCTTTAACATAGTCTTGTTGCAACAAAGTATTCTCTTTGTAGAATTTTTGCAAAGAACCTTCGGCGATTCGATCAAGTAAGTTCTCAGGCTTTCCTGCTTCACGAGCTTTCTCGCGAGCAATATCAAGTTCCATTTCTTTAATATTAGCTGGGATTGAATCAGCTGTTATTGAAATAGGATTCATAGCTGCAACTTGCATAGCAACATCTTTAGCAACATCTTCGGATACTTCAGATTTATTAAAGCCTACTATTGTAGCTAATTTATTTCCCATATGAATATATGATACCACATAATCAGCAGTAATAAATTGATAATTGCTCAACTCCATTTTTTCACCTGTTGCACCTATTTGGTCAACAACTAGCTGAGAAATTGTTCTACCTTCTACTTCAACATTTAAAAGCTCTTCAAGAGAAGCAGGCTTATGTTCAATTGCCGAATCTAATATTTTTTTAGTTAGATTTATAAAGTCTTCGTTTTTAGCAACAAAGTCAGTTTCACAATTCAACGACACAATAGCTGCAAAGTTTCCATCAACTTTAGCAAGTACACATCCCTCGCTAGCGTCTCTGTCTTCGCGTTTAGCAGCAACTGCTTGTCCTTTTTTACGAATAATTTCAACAGCTTTATCAAAGTCACCATTTGCCTCATTCAATGCACTTTTACAATCCATCATTCCTGCGCCTGTCATTTTACGCAAGTGCTGGATGTCTGCCATTTTAACTGCCATTTTTATATTCCTTATTTTAAAAGTTATTATTCATCATCACTTTTAGCAAACTTGTCAGCGACAGCTGCATTCAAAGCATCTTTATCTTCTTTTTTGATACGCTCTTTCTTTGCTACTTTAGATTTTCTTTCTCTCTTTCCTTCTGTTGCTTCTTCTGCCATATCTTCAGCAGCTTTTGCATCAGCTCTTTCGATTTTGCGTTCTTGCAAACCCTCTTTCATCTCATTGCAGATATACTCAAGAATAAGGTCGATAGATTTTGATGAATCATCATTAGCAGGAATAACAAAATCAATATTATCAGGATTAGAGTTAGTATCAACAATTGCAAATACTGGAATACCTAATTTATTAGCTTCTCTTACTGCGATATGCTCTTTCATCACGTCCACAACAAAAATAGCTGAAGGCAGACGAGTCAAGTCTTGAATAGAACCAAGCATTGTTTCAAGCTTAGCACGTTGACGAGTAATTTGCAGTTTCTCGCGTTTTGATAATGTTTCAAAAGTCCCATCCTTAATCATTTTATCGATTGTGGACATCTTTTTAACAGCCTTACGAATTGTAGGGAAGTTTGTAAGCATACCTCCTGGCCAGCGCTCAACAACATATGGCATATTAACGCCTAGAGCTTTGTCAGTGATAATTTCTTTTGCTTGTTTTTTTGTAGCAACAAAAAGCACTTTCTTACCTGCTTTAGCTATCTGTCTTAAAGCTGCACCAGATTCTTCTGCTTTTGCGATAGTTTTGTGAAGATCTATTATGTGAATTCCATTACGCTCCATAAATATGTAAGGAGCCATTGAAGGATTCCATTTTCTTTTTAAGTGGCCAAAGTGAGTTCCAGCCTCTAATAGTTGGTCAAATTCTAGTTTTGCCATTTTTAATTTAATTGTTTTTTTCGTTTACTTTCTTTTTCTTAGTCGAACCATAAAGTAGGCCAAAATATAAGGCGTCTTTATAGTTTAGATACTAAACGTTATTAAGCGACAAGAAGCTTTTGACTCAGATTACTTATACAAACAATAAGTGTTCTGAAGTACAATAAAGTTCTCAAACAGCCTCTGCGTATATTAACGTTTTGAGAATTGGAACTTTCTTCTTGCTCCTGGTTGTCCTGGTTTCTTACGCTCAACAACACGTGGGTCACGAGTCATAAAGCCTTCAGCTCTTAAAGCTGATTTATCTTCAGGATTAACCTTTACCAATGCACGAGCAATAGCCAATCTTGCAGCTTCTGCCTGTCCCTTATATCCACCACCATTCAAATTGATTTTGATATCATACTTTTCAGCAGCCTCAAGAGTGTTCAATGGTTGCTTAACGATGAATTGCAAAATTGAAGAGGGGAAATAATTTTCTATATCACGTTTGTTAATAACTATCTTACCTGTTCCTTCGCTCATAAACAAGCGAGCAACTGCGGCTTTACGTCTTCCGATTGAATTTATTACGTCCATCTTATTATTTGAGTGTATTAATGTCTAATTGTTTTGGTTGTTGTGCCTGATGTGGGTGCTCATTTCCAGCATACACATAAAGGTTTTTTAGTATAGCATCGCCAAGTTTGTTCTTTGGCAACATACCCTTTACAACTTTACGTAAAAGTCTGTCTGGACCTACTTTCATCATCTCTGCAGGAGTTGTAGTTCTTTGACCACCGGGATAACCTGTATAACGATAATACTTTCTGTCAGTCCATTTACTTCCAGATAGCTCTACTTTGTCAGCATTAATAATAATAACATTATCACCACAATCAACATGTGGACTAAAGCTAGGCTTATACTTACCTCTAAGTAGCTTAGCAACTTTGGAACTCATACGACCTAATGTTTGGCCTTCGGCATCCAGCACAACCCATTCTTTTTGAGCCGTTTCGTTATTAACGTGTTTTGTTTTATAACTTAAAGTGTTCACTTTACTTTTTGTTTTTAATTCGTTTAATAAAATTCAGCTTGTTCACAGCTCTTTGCTTTGTCTGGCTAAGGGACTAAATACAAATAAGAAACTACAAATCAAACCTTTAAGTATGAATTTTGAATAATCGGAATGCAAAGATACAACTATTCAGGCAATTACCAAAAACAATGCATCAATATATTATAATGATTCGAACACTTTTAACATTACAATACATTAACTCTCAGCACTCAGCAAGCGATAAAGATTATCAATACATATGAATAGTTATTCAAAAGATCAATAATCAGCTTCTGTAAAACAATGAAGTTAACGGCGGGTTCTGCATCTTCATCCTCTCCCTTTTTATTCTTAAACATCAGAATCGTTATCTATATATGTAATATGTCCATTATGAAGAATTAATTTCACAATTAGATTATCTCTTTTCGAATCACGAACGGCTATATTAATACAAATTTATCTCAACCAATACCACTATTA
>CAYFTB010000232.1:0-3303 GCA_964345875.1 uncultured Proteiniphilum sp. | reverse complement strand
ATCATGTGCGACTTAAATTGACAGTTCGTGAGCTTGTTTCCTTTGGTCGATTTCCATATTCGCAAGATAAGCTTACGGACGAGGATATAGCTAAAGTTGATAAAGCAATTGAATATCTTGATTTGAAAGACATTGAGAATGCTTTTATTGATGAACTCAGTGGTGGACAAAAGCAAAGGGCATATATGGCTATGGTAGTAGCTCAAGATACAGAGTATGTACTTCTTGATGAACCATTGAATAATCTAGATATGCGACACTCAGTGCAAACAATGAAAACTCTGCGACGACTTGCCGATGAGCTAAACAAAACTATAATTATTGTTTTGCATGATATAAATTTTGCATCAAACTATTCCGACCATATTGTTGCACTAAAAGATGGCAAAGTGAGATATGCAGGTGCCACTGACAATATAATTAAAGAGGACGTGCTGAAAGATGTGTTTGACTTGAAGATTACTATCTGCGAGGTTGATAAAAAGAGAATTTGTAATTTTTATAATTGAAGAAAACTAATAATAAATTAAACATATGAAGAAAAATGTAACAATAATATTCTTTGTATTTAGCTTACTTGTTGGCATTGCAGCATGTGGTGATGGACAAAGAAAAGAAAATACAGCTGATGGAGAAACCATATCCATAACTCATACATTGGGTACTACTGAGGTGCCATTAAACCCTCAACGTGTGGTGGCATTAGATTTCTCAACATTAGAAAACTTAGATTATATTGGAATCAAACCTGTTGCAATTCCAAAAACAGGACTTCCAAGCCACTTAAGTAAATATAAAGATGATGAATCCATTTTGGATGTAGGAACAGTAGTTGAGGTTGATTTAGAAAAAATCAATTCACTGAATCCCGATCTAATAATTATAGGTGGGCGATTAATTGACTTTTACGATAATCTTTCGGCGATAGCCCCCGTGATACTTATTTCTGTAACAGACACTGACGATTTTATGAAAACATTTGAACATAATCTTAATGATCTGGGCAGAATATTTGATAAGGAAACTGAGTTTGCTGATGCATATGATAAGATTGAAAATCGTATATTAGATGTTAAGTCCAAAGTCACAGAGGAGGACCTAAACGCTTTAATACTTCTTCATAATCGAGGACGATTTAGTGCTTATGGTAGTGGTTCTAGATTTGGAATCATTCACGACGTATTGGGAGTAAAAGAAGCAGAGAAGGGTTTAGGAACTCATACCCATGGCAATCCTGTTTCAAGCGAGTATGTTCAGAAAGTTAATCCCGACATAATTTTTATTGTGGATAGAAGCATGGTTGTTGGTAATGAAGTGATGGACAAGGAGAGTGTAGAGAACATGCTTATTAAACAAACCAATGCATCAAAAAACAATAGAGTAGTTTATTTAAATCCAGAAACTTGGTATTTAGCTGGTGGTGGAATTACATCAGTCAATTTGATGATTGACGAGATAGAACGAGCATTTTAAAACTAAGAAGCAGCAACTAAATTATTAGAGTTTAATCTTTTTAGGGCACAATAACAGAGGTTGTTGTGCCCAGTTTGTTAGTATTGGCTTATTTATATACTTTTGTTTCGTCAATATAACTCCCAATGATTAAATAATCTGTCGATTGAATTTTAAACAAACTAAAAAAACAAATTAAAGATGAAACTGTTATTTGTTCAATATCCAAAATGTGGAACTTGTCGCAAAGCTGCAAAGTGGCTGCATGAAAATAATATTGACGTAGAGTCACGACATATAGTTGATAATAATCCAACCGAATCCGAACTTGATGAGTGGATAACTCGTAGTGGTTTGCCAATCCAGAAGTTTTTCAACACTTCTGGAAAAGTATATAAAGATAACAATCTCAAAGAAGTTGTAAAAACCGCCTCTCAAGAAGAGCTTATCAAGTTGTTAGCGTCTAATGGGATGCTTGTCAAAAGACCTATTATAGTTTCGGATCAATTTGTTTTGGTTGGGTTTAAAGAAGATGAATGGGCAGAAGTATTTGATATATGATTATCAATACAAGAACCAGTCAAAATAAAAAGTTAATAATCACATTCATCAATAAAAATCAGAATTCAATAGACACGAATGGAAATAGCAAATATAAAATTTTCTAAGAATCCTATTTTCCTTGCACCAATGGAAGATGTTACGGATATAGGTTTTAGACTCTTGTGCAAGGAGTTTGGTGCAGATATGGTATATACTGAATTTGTGTCGAGCGATGCATTAATTAGACATGTGAAGAAGACAAAAGAGAAACTTACTATATCTGAAGATGAGCGTCCAGTAGCTATTCAAATTTATGGAAATGATCCTGACTCGATGGCTGAGGCTGCTCAAATATGCGAAGAAGCTAATCCGAATATGATAGATATCAACTTTGGTTGCCCAGCAAAAAAAGTTGCAGGAAGAGGAGCTGGATCGGGTATTCTGAAAACTCCCGACTTAATGATTGAAATTACGAAACGGGTAGTTGACTCTGTAAAGCTCCCAGTAAGTGTTAAAACCCGTCTAGGATGGGATGATAATAGCAAAATCATTGTTGACCTAGCAGAGGAACTTCAAGACACGGGGATTGTGGCACTAACAATTCATGGTCGCACCCGTAGTCAACAATACAAAGGTGAGGCGGATTGGACACTTATTGGTGATGTAAAAAATAATCAGCGTATGCGCATTCCTATAATTGGAAATGGGGATATAACAACTCCTCAGATTGCAAAGAAGAGATTTGACGAAACAGGTGTTGATGCAGTGATGATTGGTCGTGCCAGTTTTGGTGCACCTTGGATATTTAGTGAGGTAAAACACTTTCTAGAAACTGGCGAGGAACTACCTCCAGAGTCATTTTCGTATTATCTTGATGTGTTAAAGCGCCAAGTACAAGAAAGTGTTAATAGAATAGATGAGCTTAGAGGAATCTTGCACATGAGACGACACCTGGCAGCATCACCAATCTTTAAGGGAATTCCTGATTTTAAGCCTACACGTATAGCTATGCTTCGTGCTAATACGCTAAATGAATTGTTTGAAATTTTGGATGGCATTGAGTCCCAATATAACTTATAATAAAGAAGGTGTGAGAACTAGTATCAATAGATTCTCACACCTTCTTTATTTTTAGACCAACTTCTATATATCTATCCTAAGCACATTACAAAAAACCAGATATATTTATATCATTCTTATTTTGAGAGTTTAATAATGCCTGAGCTAAATATTTAATCAAAAATCTCAGTAGCGTCATCAATCAAAACACTAAGTGTTAAGAGATGGAGGCATACGTCTCCCTATATT
>CAYFTB010000231.1:0-3319 GCA_964345875.1 uncultured Proteiniphilum sp. | reverse complement strand
TTGCTAATTCATCCCATATCTTTTCAATCTTCATCATCTTCAAAATCGTTTAAATCATCTTCTGTGTCAAATAAATGTATAAGTTGCTCATTGACCGCATAAGAAACAGAATGGTTAAATCTACTTCGTGGAAAACTTACAGCAAAACCAACAATAGGTTCTTTTCCATTCGATATACCTGCTTCAATAGGGTTGATAAAATAAATAAGGAGTAAAGCCGTTGAAGGATCTCTGAATTCATTCCTGACAATTTCTCCTTTTGGGAAATCGTTTTTATATTCTTTATTCAGATCTTTTGTTCTTTGCAACGCTCGATTGAAATCCTCTTCTGATAAATCGAAAAACTCATCTCGTGGACTAATAATATGATTTTTCCTTATGTTTAAGTAAATTGTATTGTCTTTATCTTTGTCATTCCTACGAATTACACAGCCAATTTTATCTATTCCATTATTAGAATTTATTTCATAATCAAATTCTGCGTTCCTTTTATTAAATATGGCAATATTCCAATTAACAAGCTCGCCATCTTTGTTGGCTTTTTCTATATAATCCAACAGTTTTAAAGGTTCAACTCGTTTTAAATTATCGGACACCTTAAATTGTTGGAAAAAAGGTTTTAATACTTCTATTGATAGATCTTTCCACAAAATATGATTAGTCCTTTTCCATTCATTTACTGGCATAGGTAGTGAGTTAATTAAATCCTTTGTAACATTTAAGTTTGAGGATATTACAGACGCCTTTTTTTGAAGTTGGTATGACTCTACTAATCTGCCAGACCAAGAGACTTGTACATTGACAGCTCGTCTTATTTTATTTGAAGCTGATATTTGCAAAACACCTGGATGTGTTCTAACTCTAAGAGCATATTGTTCTGGAGTACTTCCTGCAACTTCTGACATATAATTAAACTCATTTCTTAATTCTTCAGAAGCCAAAGTAATATGACAGAACCACTCATTTAGTTCACGACTTGTAAATAGACGACATAAATCTACATATCCTGGCCTATATCCAAACCAGCGCCCCATCTGCATAAGTGTATCATACATTCTGGAAGCTCTCAAATAATAGCTAACGGATAATCCTTCTAACGTCAATCCTCTTGAAAGTTTATCACCACCAATTGCAATTACAGAAAGTCCATTTTCTCTTTCTGTATAATAGTCTAATGACTCTCCTGCACCACCATTGATTTCTCTAACTTTTATCTTAGCAGCTGCAGGATATAATTCTGGTAGTAGTTCACCCCATTCGTGAACTTCAACTCTTGAATCTACATTATGCATATTGTCTAAAATATATTGAGAAACAGTTTTAAAACTTTTATAACTTTCTGTTATAGTTTCACCCTTATACTCATTATCATATTCGTAATCCTCTTCAAAAGTTTTTCGCAATTCCTCAATTATTGACGGGATTTTCATCTCAATACCTCTTCTATAGAAGTCAAAGGTATTTTCTACCATTGTTTTAATATGATTTTGCCAATTGGTATATCTACTTACGTGAACCAACATAGAATTGTGAACTTTGACTTGACCTCTAACACGCCTAATAGTACAAGTTAAAATAAAACACTTTATTGCTGTTCTTAATGATTCGGGTAAAGAATCTGGCAAGGGATCTGATTTTTTATGTCTGTCACCAATAAAGTCTTGATAATCATTAACTCTATTAACAATTGGTAATGAACTTTTTGTTTCATCATCATCATCTTCAAAAACTTTTAATCCGAAAATTTTCTCTGGTCCTATATAGTTTGAAGGTGCAGGAAGACTTATAATAAAATCTCTTGGAAATAAATCATCCTCATCTAACGGGATAAAGATGTTTGCGAATGGTGTGGCTGTATATCCAACATAAGCACTTTTGTCAAATAGAGACAATATTTCTTTTATTCGCAAATTTATTGTAGTAGCTCTGTCATTCTCTTTACTAGTATTGATAGAGGCGTGATCTGCCTCGTCATCAATAAGTAACAATGATTTATTTCTTATCACTTTTCTCCCGTCTGACAACATTTCCGTTTGTGCATCAAGCCAAGTGTGCAGTCTTTTTAAAACGTGTGAGTTTTTTTTAACCACGGCAATAATAGGCTCTGAAGTATTGAAATTTATCCCCATTGAATTAGCAGCACCAGCTGTAAAGTCCCCTTTATCTACGCTTGACGTTAAAGAGTGTGCTATTCCTTTTTTATTTAATTTGCCAACGCCAATTGCCACGCCATTTTGATTAAATGCTCTTTGGTGTTGAGTGTCGAAACCCAAAAAACCTTCATCTAATCGTAGCTGAGTTTGGCTACGTAAATTATTGTGAATACCTGCAAGAACAATGATTAACTTATATCCTGCATCTGCTGCTTTACAAATTAATCCTGTATAATTTGAGGTCTTCCCAGATTGAACTTGCCCGACTACCAAACCTTTTTTACTTAAAATTATTTTCTCGCTAGGATTAAATAGTCCGTCCAAAATCTTGTCAGTAAGTTTATCTATTTGTGAAATAACAGTATCAGGAAAATTATTTTCGATTTGCAAATAATCTCTATACCTATCCCAAAACTTCCAAGATGTAGTGGCCTTTATTTCATTAAGCCAAGGTCTTCTTCTTTCGTCAGCTTCAATTACTCTAAAATCATCAATTCTTATGTTATACAAAGACTCTATTTCTCGAATCAAATAGTCTCGATTGATTCCACTATACATTGGTATTAGTAATGCATAATCAATAGCGTTAGCAATTTGTTCTTTTGTAACGGAACCAGAACTTGGTAAAAGAGTTCTTATGGTTTTAATAACTTGTTCTATTTTCATCATTAGGATAATAATTCTATAAAGTGAGGAAAATTATTGAATGGTTCTATGTTTAAAATAATTGCTTTTGCATCATCATTATCTTTTCCTTGTGTTTTTAGATTATTAAACATAGTTATCATCAGATTTTTGATTATATCTTGATTACTTCCCTCAAATGGTTGTCCTTGTTCTTCAGGTCTTTCACTCTCTTTTATAAAAATTGATTTCGTAGGGATGGTTTCTTCAATAAACCGAATTAAATTTTCAATAGCTTTATTAGGATTGTTTTGAGCGAGGTTTATAGTTTCTTTTAAGATAGGATGTTCTCTATTTATTTTGTAAAACCATTTTTCTCCGCGTTTGTGGTCAATCCATAAAGGAACGAATTTTTGACCAACAATAGGTTTTACATTCTTTCCTCTGTGTCTATAAACTTCAACAGCTTTTGCTCGCACCTTCATTGCATAGGCTTTTAATTGTTCTTTGTAGATCAACGGTGGACTTGCTTTTGATTTTTT
>CAYFTB010000230.1:0-3319 GCA_964345875.1 uncultured Proteiniphilum sp. | reverse complement strand
AGCTTGTTTACCAATTTTTTAAGTCACTTTCTTATCCGAAACTCAGGTTATTAAAACAAGGGCAAATCTATTTTATTCCTTCATCAATTCAACCTGATATATAAAAAACGAAAGATTTGCTGGCTAGTATCTTCCTACCCACATAATAAACTTAAATAAAGTGGACTCGGCCTAATTCACTATTTTTACTGTTATTTCTCACTAAATTGTATTATTTGAACATAGATAAAATCTATTCCAATGATTTTTGAAAGTGTCTTGGATCAAAAAGAAATAATGACCTAAGGCAACTGCACATAAAAAATATCAAGAGATGAATCAATCATCCCAGAGATTTAAGATATAAATAAAGATCTACATCAGGTGCCAAATTTATTTTCTTTCTTAGCCTACTCCTACGTGTTTGTACAGTGCGAGTTTCCACATAAGTATATTTAGCAATGTCAGAGGTTGGGATATTAAGGTAAGTCATAGCACATAGCTTTAAGTCAGTTGTTGTCAACTCGGGGTGTGCTTTGTTAAGGTTGATAAAGAATTCTTTATATACTTCTTGGAAACGAACTAAAAATGCCGAATTATTATCTTTTGCAAGCTCCAGAACATCTTCAAATGCCTGATTTAATTGCAGTTTAAGTTGTTGAGTCTCTTCTTCTACCTCTTCAATGATTTCTTTGTGGCGTTTTCTCCAAATCATACGTGATAAGACAATCCCAATAATAATTGTAGTCAATATAGAAAGCAGTAATATCAGTTTTCCTTTTGATTTATAATTTGTTTTTTCCTCCTCAATCAATATTTTTAAAGCCCTGTCAGTGCTGCTAACCTTCTCACGCAATAAATCATTCTCTGCATTAATCTTTTTATTCAAATAATATGCTGCCGAATCTGGAATGTTGATTTTCAGATAAGTATCAGCAACGTTTTCACTATGTAATGGATATTCACCTTTAATTCCTAGTTCCGTAGCATTATTTAATGCCTCAAGATAATAGTCTAATGCTGATTTATAGTTATTCTCAGAAAAGAGCACATCTCCTATAAGACGTAGAGTAAACGATTTATACTTGAAATCGTATTTATTTATCAAGCTCATCGCTTTATCCAAATAAGTCATTGCAGAATCTGGTGCATTATTCAAAAAATAATACTCACCTATCAAACTGTACATATTTATTTTACTAGGAAATATAAACGTTTCATCATTAGATGTCTCTAGGAGAGCTTTATTTTTTCGAAGATATTCTAACACCTCATCTTTGTTTTCAAGATGTCTATAGATAGTGATAAAGCACTCATAAATTTGTGAAGTAAGATAATCTTTATAATCAATACGATCAACGTACTTGACAACATCAAGTGCTCGATTAAATTCTCGTAAAGCTTGCTCTTCAATCTCTAGATAAAAATATATCTGACCCTTGACCTTATATATCTGTGTCATATACAAAGGATATTTTCGGTGGTTCTTTACTTTATCGGCAAGAGAAAGATATGAAAGTGCCTCGTTGTAATTTTGATTATGAAATAGTGCCTGTCCAATAGTATAATATGACATAACCATTCCTTTTGAATACTTTGCTTTTGAGCTTAGTGCCAATGCTTTTGATGCTAGCTCAATGGTTTTTTCTATTTCCACATTACGCATCGTAGTATTGGTTTCATCAAGCATACTATCTACCAAATGAATTATATGTGATTTATTCATCTTCTCCTTTCCGATTAGAGCAAATGATAAAGAAAGCATTAGTAAAATTACAATAATGCAATTTTTGGACATATATTAAATTTTAATATTTTTATTATTTATAGCAAAGTTAAAATAAAAAGGCAAACTATTCATAAAACAATTATAAATGAGACAATGATGATTAGGTCATTAAAAGGATGAATACTATTCTTAACAAGTAAACCAAAACTCAATCAGCAATCGCTTCAACCAACTCATCAAGACTGAAACCTGCAAAATAATTATTATAATCTAATTTAGACAATTTGGTTTTGACGTCTTCAGAAGTATATTTCGTTCCAATAAGCTGTTGTTCAACTTCATCAATATTACTGTTATTGCCAAAGAAAGTACCAAAGAACTTGATTTGATTTATTAGGGAGTTTTTCACATCAATATGTACATCAATCTTGCCCGCCGCAAATCTAGAATGACGCTCAATGCCAAACTTAGGTGAATGGCCATAATTCCACTCCCATGTCCCAAACTTTGAAGCACGTATATGTTCTATCTCTGAAAACTCTAGTTCAGAAAACTGATATTCCACCATCTCCGGAAACTCTGACTTCATCTTATCAAGCAGCTTATCAGAGAAGTCTTCAACGGTTATTTTTTGGGGTAGATGTGTCAGAATGTTACTTACAACACTTCTTACAGATTTTACACTTCTACTTTCTATTTTATCTTTTGGCTGTTCTAATGCTTTAGATAGCACCGACAAATCGGTATCAAAAAGCAAGCATCCATGATGCATAACTCTACCTTTGAGGTAGGCTTGAGCGTTCCCACATATTTTCATACCATCAATAGTAATATCATTTCTGCCTGTGAATTCAGCTTTAACACCTAAATCACTAAGGGTATCAATAACTGGCTGCGAGAATGTTTTGAAATCAAAATCATCCCCTTTATCTTCATTAGATATAATGGTGTAGTTAAGATTATTATGATCGTGATACACTGCTCCCCCACCCGATATGCGACGCACTACGTGGATATTATTTTGCTTTACATATTCGGTGTTTACCTCCTCTATCGTATTTTGGTTTTTACCCACAATTATTGCAGGCTCATTAATCCAAAGAATAAAAATCTTGTCGTGTTGCCTTAGATTTTTAAAGCAATATTCTTCTAAAGCGATGTTATAATCGGGTTTATTTGATTTGTTTACTATATAGATCATTTTGTATTGTTGACTGAATGTGGAACATTTAATCTTTTGATTATTAGGTTTAGAGTGATGATTGAATTGCCAACAGACAATAACTGACATCTCAAACACTATCAAATAGAACAAAAGAAGGTAGGTTTTGTTTAAAATAAATTTGGATAATGCGTTGAAAGTTGACGGGCATCTAGCCTGTTCATTCACCTCTAATCTTTGTTAAACCCACATTTAATCATGTTAAAACTAGGAAAACCATTTTAATATCTGGGGTTTTCTGTATTATCTTTGCAATTATTTTTAAGTAAAGTCGAAATGTTGAAAGAAAGAATATTAGAGAGAGCTGGTGCTAAGTTTTATCAATATGGCATAAAGAACGTATCGATGAACGATTTGTCATCTTCTTTAGGTATATCTAAACGAACTTT
>CAYFTB010000229.1:0-3330 GCA_964345875.1 uncultured Proteiniphilum sp. | reverse complement strand
ATAGTTATCGTAAATTTATTCTTTATTAATAATTTCATTTAGTTTACTAAGTAAAATATACACTTTGAATGTGAACCAATTCTGTGAACATTTTTTCATTAAATTTTTATTGTTTGATAGCTTGCCATATTTTTTTACTGACTTATAATCATTTCCTTTATATGCAGTACGTAGCATCACGTGATTTATATAGTTATCAGTACTTTCCTCATCTAGACTAACCACATCAGGGAACAATTGATTTAGGTATTTTTGCATAACTTTCTCATTTTTAAAACGTTCTTCAGCTTTTTCTATTGAAACAAAATTGGATAAAGTAGCGTGTCCTTTTCTGTAAGTTACTGTTGAAATGGGTAAATATTTAACTGTTCCATATTTTGAAAGTATCACTTGCATAGGCCAATCTTCTATTGGAAATCCCAAATTAAAAAAGTCTTCAAGATTTAAAAACTGTTGTATTGTAGAGTGTCTATAGCATGCAGATGGAGCTGTTATGTATGATTTTCCACCTACAATTATTTTTTGAATAAAACCCTCTGGTGGTGTGATATCTTTTGATAAATTATAATTTCGAATAATTTTATTTTTTATTATATTTAATTCATCATAGTCGGTATGCAAAATTACACAATCAGGATTGTTTTCCATAAAATCAACTTGAAGTTCTATTTTATTGCTATTATGCCAATAGTCATCGCCCGCACAAAACATTATATACTTTCCTTTAGCATATTTTAAACAATCGACCATATTACCTACAACACCAAGATTTCGTATTCTATTTGTTAATAAAACACGTTGATCTTTATCTGCGTAACTCTGACATATACTACGCGTATTGTCGTTACCAAAATCTTCACCAATTATTACTTCAAAAGTGTATTTTGTTTTTTGATTTACAATGCTATCTAATGTTTGAGCTATCATTTGTTCTTGATTGTAGGTCAAAACAATCACTGAAACCATCACATCTGTTCTCATATTTCATATATATTTATGATTTTTACTATTTTCTCTATTTCATCCTCATCTATTACAGCCGATATTGGCAAGCTCAACACCTCGCTGTGTATTTTTTCTGTAATAGGAAATGAAAGATGATTCCAATCACTGTAGCAATTTTGTTTGTGTGGTGGTATGGGATAGTGTATTAAGGTTTGTACCCCATTTTTAGTTAGGTAATTTTGTAATTCATCACGTTTTTCGGTCATAATTGGAAAGAGATGAAATACATTTGCATCCCAATTCAATATTTTGGGTAAAGTGATACTTGGATGTTTGATATTATTTATGTAATAATTTGCAATCTCTTTTCTTTTTTTATTTTCTTTGTCTAAGTATTTTAATTTCACATCTAATATAGCAGCTTGCATCTCGTCCAATCTACTGTTTAATCCTTGATATTGAAATGTATATTTCTGAGACGAACCGTAATTTGCTAAAGTTCTCACTACTTTTGCTAAGTCATCATCATTTGTTGTTACAGCACCTGCATCGCCCAAAGCACCTAAGTTTTTGCCAGGATAAAAACTTTGACCCGAGGCATCGCCCAGCGAACCTGCCTTACGATTGTGCCACATAGCTCCGATTGCTTGTGCGTTATCTTCAATAATTTTAAGATTATATTTTTTTGCAATTTGCTCCAACTCCTCCGACCAGCAAATTTGTCCATATAGGTGCACCACCATTATGGCACGAGTCTTTTCTGTAATATGTTGCTCTATTAATGAGATATCTAAATTTAGCGTGTTAATGTCGGGTTCTACTAAAATAGGTTTTAAACGGTTATCCGTTATAGCTAAAATAGATGCAATAAAAGTATTAGCTGGAACAATCACCTCATCGCCCTCTTGCATAATACCCATTTCAATATAGGCTTTAAGAATTAATCGTAAAGCATCTAAGCCATTAGCTACACCTATTGTGTGTTTAACTCCTAAATATTGTGATAGATTATTTTCAAACTGCTCAAGTTCTTTACCTAATAAATACCACCCACTATCTACCACACGAGATATGGCTTCTTTTATCTCTTCACTATATTGAGCATTTATTTTTTGTAAATCTAAAAATTTAATCATTGATATGCTGTTTAGTTTTTATATTAAAGTTATAACACACGTGTCCCGCAATCATTACTTAAACAATAATAGCGGGAAAGTATATTTAACTAAATCTTCCTTACAAATTTTGCAGGATTACCCAACCACAACTCACCTGCAGGAATATCTTTTGTAACTACACTACCTATTCCTATCATTGCATTCTCACCTATAGTTATGCCTCCTAAGATAACACTGCCTGCACCAATAGAAGCTCCTTCTTTTATTAATATTCGCTGCAATTCAAATGGCTGCTTAGCACGTGGATACTTATCATTTGTAAATGTTACGTTTGGTCCTATCTGCACATTATCCTCAATTGTAATTCCATCCCAAAGATAAACACCATTTTTAATGGTAACATTATTACCTATAACTACATCATTTTCAATAAAGCAATGGCTACACACATTACAATTTTCACCAATTGTTGCATTGGGTAAAATAACAACATACTGCCAAATACGTGTAGATTCAGGGATTCCAACTGCCTGTACATCTGATAAAGGATGAATCATTATCTATTAACTATTTAGTTTTTCACTTATAAATTCTTTATACTCTCTTATATAATCACTTTCATCATATCGGTGCGAAGCTAGAACTAAGCAGCTTGATCCCGATGAGAAGTTTTCCAACTCACGCCAAATACCGGGTACAACCTTCAAACCTTGATAAGGTCTGTTTAGTGTTACTCTTTTTGTATTAGTGCCATCGTTTAGCAACACATCAAAACTACCTCCTGCGGCAACAATCAACTGACTTAACTCTCTATGTGCGTGCCCCCCCCGCTCTTCACCACCTGGCACGTCATACAAATAGTAAACACGTTCAATATCAAAAGGAATAATGTCTCTATTTTCTATAACTGTTATATTCCCCTTTTCACGATGATTAATATCCAACTCAATCACTTCACACTGCTCTACCATTCCACTTTTAAAGCTATAATTGGCTAAGGATATACTATCATCTTCAATTTTAATTTCACTTTCGTTTTCATCCAAACTCTTAGCGTAATCAACAAAATGATTATAATCACGTATATAATCATTTTTATCAAATGCAGTAGATGCCAGCACAAGAGCAATAGAATTGGTAGAGAAATTGTCCATAAATCGCCAATTGCCTTTTGGAACAAAAAGACCAAAATAAGAACGATTAAGATGAAATCGATTCTCCACTTCTCCATCATCAACCACCACATCAAAACTTCCAGAAACTGCAA
>CAYFTB010000228.1:0-3401 GCA_964345875.1 uncultured Proteiniphilum sp. | reverse complement strand
CGTATTTGCAATAGTGGGGCTGATAGTTGTAAAATCAACATTTGTAATTATATTGGGCATTT
The DNA here is from genome assembly GCA_964345875.1 of uncultured Proteiniphilum sp. Classification (GTDB taxonomy): domain Bacteria; phylum Bacteroidota; class Bacteroidia; order Bacteroidales; family Dysgonomonadaceae; genus Petrimonas. The sequence goes on along the minus strand of CAYFTB010000228.1, from coordinate 3,339 downwards.
GTGCAAATGTTGGGCTGACATTTTTCAAATCCCCCACCATCGCCAATACGTAGCCGTTCTCTGCAAGCTTAAAACAAACTTCCACAATAAATTATCCCCTGTTGAAAACTTTTGAGGACTTCTTTTGTCCTTAATTCAAAAAACATTGCTACCTTTGGACAAACATTGTCCTTGATAGATGAGTAGAAAAATAGCAACATTTGGAGAGCAAATTCGCTTATTGCGTGAAGAAGCACATCATTCACTTCGTGAGGTAGCTGAACAAATTGGCATTGACACTTCATTGCTTGGAAAAATTGAACGCAATGACAGACAACCGACCAAAGAACAAATCAAATTGATTGCAAAATTTTTCAAACTTGATGAAAAAAATTTGATTAAAGAATTTATCAGCGACCAAATCGCTTACAAAATTTTAGAAGAAGACGCTGACTTAGACACATTGAAAGTTGCTGAAAAGAAAATACAATACTTAAAATCTAAAAAATGAGTTATTACGAACGCATAAGAGAATTGACAAAAGATGTTCCTGTTACGCTTGTGGACTTTTCACAGCCACGAGATTTGGCAAGAACACCGACACAAGCATCGTCTAATTTTATCACAAATAAAGAACAAGGCGATTGGGCTGAAAACCTTGTTACGAGAGCGATTAATGAAACTTCAAAAAATTATGTTGCCGTAAAATATGGTAAGTCGGACGATTTAATTGCGGGCGATGAAGGTTTTGATAATTTCTATCAAGAATTTCAAAACGAATTAGACACAATTGGTAAAAGACCCGATTTGTTGATTTTCAAAAAATCTGATTTTGATACAAAATTAGGCTACGACATTAGTCAAGTTCCACACAACACAATTACAAACTATGTAAAGAAAGCTATTGCAGGAATTGAAGTTCGTTCAAGTGCATTTTTGATTGACCACTATGAGGCTGCAATGCAAATCCGTACGGAGAAGTATTCACAGCTTGCTTTGGAAACACGAGATAAAATTCTTGCCGAATATTTTGACTTGTTACAACACCCAACAAGAAGCAAATACATCTCTTTGTTAAATTCAATAACTGAAGAAACCTTGAGCGCTACTGATTTTAGGAGGCCAAGTTGGAGTTCATCCGATAGGTTAGTTGAACTCACACATCATTTTAAAACTTTGAAAGATGCTTTAAAAGAAATTCAAAAGAGAGATTATTTATCTATTACGCCAAAAGTTGAGGATATCAAAGTAGTTTACAAATGGATTGAAACGTTTAATGTTCCTCATTTTTATTTTCAAGTTTTTTTTGACAAAGTTTACGGAATCTCATTTGAACAAATTCTGCAAATCATTTCCGACCCTGACAAAGAGGGCTTAATCTTTTCGGTTGAAACCGACACCAAAAATCAAAACAAGACTACAATTAAAATCAATTCCAAAAGCGGAGTTCAAATTGCGTATAAGGTTGAAGAGCCAAAACACGAAAGTGTTCGCAAAGAAATGAGCAGAGGACGATTATTATTTTACGTTACGTTCAAAGGTGGAACAGCGTATTTGGATGTGAACAATCTACGAGAAATTTTAGGAATAAAACAAAACGATTTTTAAAATGCTTGCAACAAAAATCCATATACCAAGCAACGAACCTGAAAAGGAATATGTTCAAACTGTTTCGTTAGAGCATCGTAAAAAATTTGCACAGTTTTTTACACCTTTTGTTGTTGCTGAATTTATGAGTAAATGGATTTTAGGAACCAAAAGTTTAAACACGGTTTTAGACCCTGCGTTTGGTTTGGGAATTTTTGCCAGAACAATTCGTGAAACTGATAAACAATGCAATATAAAAGGTTTTGAAATTGACGCAACTATTTTTAGTGAAGCTACGGAAATTTTTTCAGACGATAACAACACTTCAATTTTCTTAAAAGATTATATGTTTAACGATTGGGGAAATCGTTATGACGGCATTATTTGTAATCCACCTTATTTCAAGTTTCACGACTACGACAACAAATCAACACTTAAAGAAATTGAAGATAAATTAGGATTAAAACTAAACGGCTTTACCAATCTTTATACGTTGTTTATGCTGAAATCTGCTTATCAGTTGAACAAAAACGGCAGAGCAGCTTACATCGTGCCGTCAGAGTTTTTAAATTCTGATTATGGAAAATTAGTTAAGTCATATTTGATTAAAAACAAGTTGTTGCGTTACATCATCGTCTTTGACTTTGAGGAAAACATTTTTGATGATGCTTTAACAACGGCTTCAATTCTATTGTTTGCAAACGATAATGAAAAGTCGGAAGTTGAATTTATCAATATCAAAACACTTGATGAATTAAATTCTTTGCAAACCAAAATTCAATCTTATCCAAAAAGCACAGCGGGAAAATCATTTTCGTTTTCAGAACTCAATCCCGAAATAAAATGGCGTGCATATTATCAAAAACAAAATGCAACACGTTTTAAAAATCTTGTTCCGTTTTCTACTTACGGAAAAGTTATGCGTGGCATTGCCACAGGAGCGAATGAATATTTTACATTCAATCAATCCAAAGCAAAACAAAACAAGATTGATGAAAAATATTTATTGCCTTGCATTACAAAATCTGTTGATGTAAGAAGTTCATTTTTTACAAAAGAAAATTTTGAAGAACTAAAACAACAAGACAAAAATATATTCCTATTCAACGCAACAGAGCATAACGAAGCGTTGTCAAAGTATATTTTGAAAGGCGAAGCAGAAGAAATTAATAAAAAGTTTTTGACAGCAAGCCGTAATCCTTGGTATTCGTTAGAAAAACGACCACCATCACCCATTTGGGTTTCTGTTTTTAATCGTAACGGTTTGCGTTTTATTCGCAACGAAGCAAACATCAGTAACCTTACGACATTTCATTGCATTTACTTGAATCTATTTTCAGAACCAAAAGTTGATTTGCTTTTTGCTTATTTACTCACAGATATTTCTAAAGAAATTTTCAACGACAACCGCAGAGAATACGGAAATGGCTTACACAAATTTGAGCCAAACGACATCAACAAAGCCTTAATGGTTGACCTTGATAAAGTCAGTCCAAAAGATGAAGAAAAGATTTTGAATTTGTATTATGAATACAGAAAATCAGTACTATTAGATAAAGTAAATACTGATTTACTAAATCAGATTAATTCTATTTTTGAAACACTATTTTCAAATTAAAATTAAACGAAATGAATAAAGCCAGCAGAGAACAAAAAAATTGGCAATAGAGCCGTTGAAGCGCTTCGATTGAACCTTTGTGTAAGGTTGAACAGTAGTAATTCTATTCAACATTTATGCTAAAAGTCGGCTCCATCGCCAATTTTCAACCCGTT
>CAYFTB010000227.1:0-3411 GCA_964345875.1 uncultured Proteiniphilum sp. | reverse complement strand
AAAAATTTTATATATTTCAAAACTAAATTGTATATTTGCGTATATTTAAGAGTTAGCGTCAATGGTAACGGACGACACCCAGACAGTAAAAGACTAGAATAGAAACAACAAAAAATGAATTTCACAGACACAGGCGACTTAGTAAATAAAATCAATCAAACTTTAGGGGATTTCTGCAACGAATTTGGGCAAAAAAGAAAAAAACTTGCAGGATTAGGCAAAGTTCCCAAAAGAGGAATTTTGTTCACTTATGACCAAAATAAAGGCAATCATTGGGCAATTAACGAAGGTGGTGGCACAGAATTACAGTATCACGTTGCGTTTGTTGATGATGAATTAGAAATACGATACGGTTTAGGATTTAATACACAATATGTGCCGTTCGCTAATGAAATGAGCACGGTTGATTATATGCAGCCATTTATGAATGGCTTTTTGAAAAACGAAAAACAAATCCGAGTACTTTTACCTGATTATGATTTTGTATATGGTAACATTGATAGTCTAAAAAATCCCAAACATAACGAATACACATTATTTGGAAAAAGAATAAGTGTTGAAGAAAAGACTAATGACTATTTTATTGAAGATACTGCATTTGATGAACTGATTACAGACCTTAAAAAACAATTTGAACCGTATCAAATAATTTTTACAGAAAAGAAAAATTTTAAAAAAGTTGCAATGAATATTCAAAACAGCATAGAAGTATTAAAACAAAAAAAACAAATAATACTTCAAGGACCACCGGGAACAGGTAAAACTTATACGGCAAAAGACATTGCAGAGCAATTGATTTTTGCCAAGATTTCTGACGACAAAAAACAACAGAAAACATTACTTGAAAGCACCGAACAATTTAAATTAATTCAATTTCACCCAGCTTATTCTTACGAAGATTTTGTTAGAGGAATCGTAGCAGAAAGTAAATCCGATGCAATTGAATATAAAACCAAAAACAAATTATTGGCATCATTTGCTAAAGTTGCCTACGACAACTTTAGCAATAGTCAAAAAATCGCAACGGTTTTTTCTCAAGAAAAATGGATTGACGACCAATTTCAATTATTTATAGAGGATATAGAAGAAAAATTGGAGAGTGGAAATTTAGCGTTGACAAACAATGTATCAATTTTTGATATAGAGAATGATGCATTTAGATATAAAGGACAAGAAGGTTGGACTAAAAATGGAAACCGAATGTTGTATTCTGATATTAAAAAGGCATATTTTGACGGCAATACAACAAGACAAGACATAAAGAAAAATACAAATCTTTCGGGCTTATCTCATCATCACGCAAGTTATTACATTAGAGTATTAGATTTATTCAAAAACTTTTTGACAGAGAATAATCTTGTTTACACTCAAACACAACAACAGATAGAGCTTTTAAAACCTTATGTTTTAATCATTGATGAAATCAACAGAGCAAATCTTCCATCTGTTTTAGGAGAATTAATCTATGCCTTAGAATACAGAGGCGAAAAGGTTGAGAGTATGTATGAAACTGACGAGGACGGGAACACTCTAATTATTCCACCAAATTTATATATCGTTGGAACAATGAATACTTCTGACAGAAGTGTAGGACATATTGACTATGCTATTCGCAGACGTTTTGCATTCATTGACGTTTTACCCAAAGTGTTGAATGGAGATAATTTTGAATTGGAATTATTTAAACGAGTATCTTCTTTGTTTATTCAAAATGTTGACGAATACATTCAAGATAATTCCGTTGAATTAAAAATCTCCGAACATTTATCAGAAGAATTTAGACCTGAAGATGTTTGGTTAGGACATAGTTATTTCATCAAAGGAGAAAGTGATTTTACTTTGAGAAAAAAATTTGAAATCGTTCCTATTCTCAAAGAATATGTAAAAGACGGTATTTTAAAACAAAGTGCAGAACAATTAATAAACACATTGTAAAATTGATAATACTAAGTGAGCAACACGGCTATAGAAATCCAAGCCCATACGAAAATATTGGGCTTTATGCCGACTTATTGGGTAAGCAAAACTATTATAAGTCTATTCAGCGTGGCGACAATAAAGCTTATTGCTACAACATATTTCACATAGAAACGGAGAATAATTACCGTTTTGAAACTTCATATTTTGTAGGGGTTGATTGGATTGTAGAAAATAAATTGCCCATATACGTTAAACCAAAATTAGATGATGAAGTTTCAGAAGTGAATTATGTAAAAATGCTTTTTGACATTTTAAAAGAACCTGAAAACTACAATCACTTAGACCAACTATGTGAAATTGATTTTAATAAACCTACAATAACCATTGAGCAACGACAAGATTTGTTATCTCCTTTTCTACTAATTCAATATGTCAATATCTTAAAAAAGATAGTGCAGAAAGGTTTGAAAAAATCATATTACACGGTTACACAAAATCTTAATTCAAAAATTAAAGGACGAGTATTGGTAAACGAAACTATTAAGAAAAATCATTTCAACAATAAAACACTTTTCAATTATTGTAAATACACTGAATTTGGTGTCAATAGTCTTGAAAACAGAATTTTAAAAAAGGCTTTAATCTTTTCAATTTCGGCTATCCGAAATCTAAAGGGAATTGACACAACTAAGTTAAATGAGTTATTGAATTACATTCAACCAGCATTTGCTAATGTTGATAGCGAAGTGAATATTGAGGAATTAAGAACAATAAAGCATAATAAACTTTACAAAGAGTATGAACAAGCATTAAACTATGCGGAATACATTTTGAAACGCTACGGTTACAACATATCTACTGTAAATACTACTAATATCAAAACTCCACCATTTTGGATTGATATGAGTAAATTGTTTGAACTATTTGTTTTTTCAAAATTAAAGGAACGTTTTGGACAGCATAAAGAAGTTACTTATCACAAAAAATTCAATTATTTAGAACCTGATTTTATTATTAAAACGAATGACGGAAATGTAAAAATGGTTGTTGATGCTAAGTACAAACCACAATACAAGGACAACAACATAAGCGTTGAAGACATTAGACAAATAAGCGGTTACGCAAGACTCAACAAAGTTTACAACTTCTTAGATATTGAAAAAGACAAAGTAATTGATTGCCTTGTTATCTATTCAAACCAAAATTCAGAAAGAAAAGACTTTTTAAACGACAACTTTAAAATTGATATTGAACCGAACTATAATAAGTTTTACAAAATAGGAATAGAATTGCCAACACAATGAGAGAATCACAGCCGCTAACCTGTCGTTTTGCGTCAGACGGGTTAATCGCTTCGATTTAACATTTTTCGTAAGGAAAAAGTCTTATCTTCGTACTAACATTTAATGTTAAAATCCGCCCGAACGCAAAGCCCGAAAACGTTATCAAGTATTAAAACGCCAAATTTTTTATAAAATGAAAACTGATTTA
>CAYFTB010000226.1:0-3426 GCA_964345875.1 uncultured Proteiniphilum sp. | reverse complement strand
TAAATTTTATCATAAATAAGATGTTTGAAAATTATAAACTAATGTTTTTTCCAAAATTACGTACCGGGTTGGCGCTTTGCGTTCGGGCGGATTTTTATCATAAATTTGAATCGAAGCACTAACTTTAAATTTACTAAAAACTTTGAATCGAAGCATTTAAACCGCCTGACGCAAAACGACTTGTTACCTGCTTGCTATCTTCTTTTTCGATATTCTTTTTAACCTTCTATTCCTAATGATGATTCTAAAGTAAGGGCATTTCCCATTAATTGATAAATCTTTTTCATCGTCTCCTTTCCTAAATTTTATTATTTCAAATTGTTCAGGATTAAATTTATGTAAGAATGTTATCGGTACTCCCATAAATCCATCATAGTCCATTGGAATGTTTTTTGTTTTATCTACATTAATTCCATTATAATTATCATATCTAGGGTATTCCGATTCATTACTATAATATTTTTTTGTGAGATTAATGTCTTTATGCCGTTTAGATGTATCGAGATTTGTAAGCCATAGACAATTATTAGGCGATATTATTCTATTACCCAAACTGTCTATTTTGGTTTCTGTTCCATAAAGCTCATAGTGTTCCGGTACTATAAAACCTGAAATACCTCTACCAAGATTTATTCCTAACCACGCTTTATTTTGTTTTATTAATTTAAAAATCTCTTTGTATGTTATTGCATTAATGTTGCCTATTATTAGAAACTCCTTTTTAAATTTAACTATTTGTGCTACAAATTCTCTAAATAAAGAAAATGGTGGATTCGTAACAACAATGTCTGATTGTTTTAGTAACTCAATACTTTCTGAACTACGAAAATCTCCATCTCCACTAAAATAAGAAATGTCTTTTGAGCTGGGGATGATATTTTCTTCAATACCCCCAGTATATTCATAATATGAGCCGTTTTCGGTTTTATCGGGGGTAAATAAATCCATTTTTTGCTCTCTGTAACAAGAAGCTATCAGCTTTTTAAGACCTAGTTCCTTAAAATTTAGTGCGAAATATTTATAGAAATTGCTAATTGTAGGATCGTCACAATTACAGTAAACCACTTTGTCCTTAAAATGATTTTTATAATGTTGCAACTCGCTTTCTATATCAGAAAGTTGAGTGTAAAACTCATCACTTTTTGATTTTTTCGCTTGTTGCAGTAATCTATTTGTTGCATTTCTTGCCATTGTCTCTTCTTATTTAATACGGGTTATTTGCTTGAATAAATCACTTCCTAAAACTTGGAGTGAAGTCTTAGAAACTTCAATCATTATATCAAACATCATTTTAGGATTCCATCTTTCTCCATTACCTTGTGTATAAATGGACGTAGCTTGAAGCATAATAGTTTTATCTTTATGCTTAACAAATTTATTTTTACATAAATTAGTGTTAATTGGCATTCCATAATTTGCAGAAGTTAACCTGTCTAATCTATTTAACATTCCAGAATCATACTCTAATGTAACAATTCTTCCATCTGGTCTTTCTATGGAAATAGTTTCTGTCAGAAAATTGGAGCCTTCAAGAAACAGTATATAGGGGAAATGTGATTCAGATAGCATTAAGTTGGCAATTTCAGATATGTTTTTATGCGACCTCTCAATTGCATTGCCCGCCGCCATTAAATCTTGATTATTATCCTTTCCTACTAATTTTCCAATCTTTATATTTTCGATGTCTTTGCCTTGATGTTTAGCCTCGGATACTAAAATAATTCTCCAATTTTCATTATCATCTTTAACTTCGATTATTCCGCCGTCAGGCATTATACTTGAATTTGAAACAAAAAGAGTTTGCCCTAGGTCTTTATCAACTTTTTGTAGTGCTTCGTTTATTTCTTCTTTTCTTATACTTGTTCTATGGCGGAAAGATAATTGAGGAAATTCTTTTTCAAGTTGTTCGATAACAAGATGTGCTATTTTCCCAACAGTAATATCGTGTAACTTCGCTTCATCTCCGAATATACCAACAACACCGTGTGATTTTTTATGTTGTTTTGTTAACCTTTTAGATTGATTTTTCTTTGCCATTTATCCGATTCCTTTTATTCTATGTGATTTTACAAAGGTACTAATTATTTTAGGATGGTGTTTTTTTAGCTTGCAGGTAACGTTTTATTTACGCACTAAAGATACAACATTCGTAAATATAAACTATATAACATTCGTAAACTGCTATAATGAGATAAAGTGGTTTTTGTTTTAGATATCTGATAAATAGATTGATAAAATAAATAAATATTCAAAAATATTTTTGCGTTTACGAATGTTTTACTATTTTTGTAAACACAGTTTTAGCGTGATATTGTATGGATGTAGAAGCACTTATCAGGGAATTTGAGCGGAAGCTAATTTTGCAGCGTTACAGCACCAACTCTATACGGAATTACATCAGTTCGGTGAAGAGTTTCTTGGAGCTTGCCCGGAAAAAATTTGCACAACCCGATGAAATAGACGAAGAAGTAATCGAAAAATACATTCTTTGGAAAATTGAGAAACAGAAAATTGGCAGTTCGCATCAACGCATGATAGTTGCCTCTATCGACAAGTTCTACAAGGCACTATATGGAAGGAATTTGAATATCCGCCATCTGTATCCGACGCGTAAATCGCACCGTTTGCCCGATTACCTGACGACAGCCGAAATCAGGAGGCTGTTTGATTCGGTCGAAAACAAGAAACACCGCTGCATTTTGAAGTTGCTTTATGGCTCCGGGCTGAGGCTGGGTGAGTTGATTCATTTGAAGATCAAGGATATTGATTCAACAAATATGCTACTTCTTATAAAAAATGCAAAAGGAAACAAAGACCGCGTTGTGATGCTTTCGCAGATTTTGTTGGACGATTTGCGCGTTTATTTCAAAGAATTCAAGCCCAAAGAATATCTTTTTGAAGGACAGGGTGGGGGGATGTATGCTGAAAAATCGGTGCAGATGGTTGTGAAAAATGCTGCGGCAAAAGCGGGGATAAAAAAGCGAGTTACTCCCCATGTGCTCCGCCATTGTTTCGCCACTCATCTGCTCGAATCGGGGACGGATATCCGTTATATCCAAAAACTGCTTGGTCATCAATCCATTAAAACCACCGAGATTTATACCCGTATTACAGACATTTCTCAATCGAAGATAAAAAGTCCGCTGGATAATCTTTGATGCACTTTTTCAAAATTGTTACTCAGCTATTGGAGACTTTTCGGTTTCACCCTCATAAACCGGAGCATACCTAGCATCCATCGGGGGGGTGGTTTCCGGGGGTCCCTGTTTTTGAGGTTGAGACTCAGTCCCAGTTTTTTTGCGACCGGTATTTTGTGTGTTTCCACAAATTCGATCAACGTGCCGTCCGGATCTTCGATATAAGCAAACTGTCCTGCCGCATCACCCATGTCGAACGAGTTGCCCTCCTTGATATTTTGGGTGGTAT
>CAYFTB010000225.1:0-3430 GCA_964345875.1 uncultured Proteiniphilum sp. | reverse complement strand
AATATTGAAAATATGATTTTAAGTTAGGGCTAAATTTACATTTATGTAAGTTGGTGGGTGTTTTGAAATAAAAGCTTTAAATAAGCCATATTTCTTAAGAATTATCTCTTTTTTATATTAATTTTGGAAATGTAATATCGTAGTGCGTATATTTTACTTGGTGTTTTTTTTTATAGTAACTAATTAAAAAGCAAACAGAAAATAAGCACGAAAACACTAAAACCAAAAAGTCATATAATCTAAAACAAAGATAATACTTTTTAGGTAATAATGCGAGTATTCATTTGCATTAACTGAATTCACAGAGAATCAAGAGTTTTCGTTAAATATCCCATTTGATAAAATTTTTGCTGTAAACGATAGGGCTATATATCCGATTTGGTTTGATAATGTCAACTTTTATATTGAAGCAAGTGCGATGACGCCAGGGAAAGACTATACGATGGCAATTAAAGAAATAGCACTATGCTATAAAGATTTTGTTTTAACAAAAACGATTGGTGTAAAAACAGAAATGTTTTCGATATTTCCGAATCCTGTTATAGATGGAGAACTCTTTATCCAGCTAAAAAACGGTGTGAGCGGACCAATTACTATTGAAATACTTGATATAAATGGCAAATTGATGAAGATGCAAAAATCATTAATTAACGATGGTGAGAATTTGAAACTTAGCACGGGAGCGTTATCTTCTGGGCTCTATTTTGTGAAACTAATACAGGGTGAGGCACAAGAAGTGCAAAAAATAATTATTAAATAGGAATAACAGAGTTATGAAAAACACATATTTAGCAATAATTGCATGTCTCTTTTTTACTTCCTTTGCTACGGCGCAAGAGATTATTATAAAAAAACAGTACCCAATTGAATCGAATGGAGTAAATCAAGCATTCTATCCAAACCTTAATACTGACGGTAGCCAGTTACTATTCACCTCTGAGAATTATGTGGGCTTACAGCTTTATGAATTCAAATCTGGTACTACAAAAACTATTTCGCAGGGTGTAAATGCTGGATTTGAACCGGTTTTTAGTGAAAATAACTCGAAGGTGTTTTATCGTATATCGCAGTACGAACAAGGAAGACGTCTTGATGCTTTGGAGAGCTTTGATCTTAAAACTGAACGAAAAGACCAAATGATGTCACCACAGCGTAATCTACATAAACCACAAACTTATCATAATGGCTTAATTGTTGAAGCAGACAAAAAAATGTATAAAACGACCTTTGGGCGTACAAAAGCTGAAATTCCAAGCTATGTGAGCTCTGAAGATTTTTGTATATGCTAATCAGGTAAAGCGAGAAATTAAATCTTTTGATGAAGAGAATATACAATATATCTGGGTGTCTTTATCACCAGATGCTTCTAAAATACTGTTTACTGCACTTGGTAAAGGTACTTTTGTCTGTGATTTGGAAGGGAAAATAATAAGTGAGATTGGTTATCTAAATGCGCCAATTTGGTATAACGATAACTTTGTAGTGGGGATGGTAGATAAAGATGATGGACTAAGAGTGGTGAGTTCAAAAATTACCATGCGCTCTTTAGACGGTAGTGTGGTAAAAGAGCTAAGCAAAGCCAATGAGATTGCGATGTATCCTACAGCTTCTCAGCAAGCAGGAAAAATCGTCTACAATACGGATATAGGAGAATTGTTAGTAACAGAAATTGAAATTAAATAGGAGGAAAAGCCATGAAACGATTAATTCAAACTTCAATATTTGCGCTATTTATTTCTACATTTCTGTTCTCACAAGATCTTTCGGGTGTCCGAATCTATATTAATCCAGGACATGGAGGTTACGATGCTGATGATAGGAATATTGTAATACCGCCTTTTACATCAGGTGATCCAGAAGGTTTTTGGGAATCAAAAAGCAACCTACATAAAGCATTGATGCTTAAAGAGATGCTGGATGAAGCGGGTGCCACGTCTTTTATCTCGCGTACACAGAATCGTACTGAAGATGATTTGCCTTTAACTCAAATAGTAAGGGCTGCTAATGAGTCAAATGCTGACTTTATGCTATCTATTCATTCCAATGCAGGTGCAGGAATAGCCAACTATGTATTACAATTATTTGCAGGAGTTGATCCTGGTGATAATGTGACTTATCCTACTCCAACCCCACATTCAGAAACAAGCAGGTTGATAAGCACAGAAATAGCAATCAATCAATACTCCAATCAGCTGAATACTTGGAGTGCTAATTATACAGTTCGTGGTGATAAAACCTTTGGACGAACAGCCATGGGATGGTCTGATGGATACGGAGTTTTACGTGGATTGACTGTTCCTGGTGTGATTTCTGAAGGTTCGATGCACGATTATATTCCTGAAACATATAGGTTGATGAATATGGAGTATAAATGGTTAGAGGCATGGCACTTTTTAAAAGCATTTAATAGCTATTTCAAAAAAACAGAGCTTCCCAAGGGGAATATTGCAGGTTTGGTAAAAGATAAGTTCTTACCCAATGAAGCAACTTATTATAAACTTAAGAACTCTTTAGATGAGGTTCTCTCTGTAAATGATGCTAAAGTAAGTTTGAATCCTGGTGGTGTTGAGTACCAAGTGGACAATTTGAACAATGGTGTTTTTCTATTCAAGGATCTTGAGCCTGGCAATTATACCCTTACTGTTGAGCATCCTGATTATCATACCGAAGTGCTTGATGCTGAGGTGAAAGCTAATGAAACTACATACCTAATAGTACGATCAAACAAAGTGAGAAACACAGCACCTCAAGTAGTGGATTATAGTCCGAAGGCTCTAAGTTCTGACACGTTGATGTTAGCCAGTTCAACTATTTGGTTCCGATTTAATTGGGATATTGATGTAGAAAGTGCAAAAGAGGCGTTCTCTATTGAACCTTTTGTAGAGGGTGAATTTAAGTTTAAGGAGTCTAATTTTGTTATGGAGTTTGTTCTAAATGCACCTTTGGAAATCTCTACAGTTTATAAGGTGAAATTGGATAAGTCATTGAGTCATCCTGATGGTTTAAGCATGGAGGAGGATTTTGTATCTCAATTCAAAACTGTTGATAGAAATAAGCTAAGTTTATTAGCATCTTATCCATTATTTAATGAGAAAGACATCCATTACGAATCACCTACATTTACATTTGTATTTGATAAAAAACTGGTAACAGCTGAGTTGATAGATGGTGTGCAAGTTTATGACAATGAGGGCAATAAGTTAACTAAAAATATTCGAACTTTAAGGCATAATACTTTCCCTGATCCCCTTGGCTCTACTCAGTTTACTTTAGGACAAAGTTTAGTACCAGGTAATCAATATTTTGTTCGTTTCTCTAAAGGAATCAAAGATATAGATGGAGTATTCTTACCTGAAGGTTTAGATATTCCATTTGCAGCTACCGATGTTCGTGTTACGGATAAAGAACTGCTCGAAGGTTTTGAAACAAA
>CAYFTB010000224.1:0-3453 GCA_964345875.1 uncultured Proteiniphilum sp. | reverse complement strand
ACCCTCACCATTTTTATACCACCAAATTACTTTTTCAGATTGCTCTAAATATTTTGCAAATGTTTTTTCTAAGTCCGAATCATATTTAATATAACAAGGCGTAAGGGCATATTTTGTAAAATCCTCTTTTATATAATTTTCATTTACAACATCGCTATCTGGAATTGAAAATATATTTTCAGTTTTCTCTCGTTTATCTTCATCTACTTTTTGTCTTATAGGCTCATATTCATCTTTTGACGAAGCCACAATTTTATAGAGAAAGTCATAATTAGATTTTGAACAAACAATAAATCTCTTTACATCTTTAATGCTGAAATCTCCTAATTCAAAAACCTGAAATAAAGCATTTTTAATTTTCGCCTTTGACCTTTCAATTCCATAAGGTAAGCACCAACTACGGATAATTTGCTCAAAAATATATTCAATTTCTTCGTGGCTGGAATCTTTTTGAATTCTGCTTATTTGAGAAGTTGTGCCATCATAAGTTTCTAAGTTATTTATTACTTCGTTTATGATAATATCACGCTTTAATTCCTCATCGTAAATCTCAAGTTTATCATCAATTTTTTGTCGAACAACGCTTGCCATTTCTGTTCCGTCAATATCAAAAGCTTTGAGTAGATTTTTTACAAATATTGGCGTGAAATATTCACGAGTTAAATCGTGTTGGTCGGTTCGATTAAGAAAAACAGAGGGCAACTTTATATTATTATCTTTTGCTAAATCAGTAATTCGCATTGTGTGGAAATTGAAATATCCTTTTTCGCTGTCGCTTTCTCCTGTAATTGAAATTTGGTCGAGTGCTGTATAGATATAAGCCGAATTTAGTTTTTCATTTTCGTAGTGTTTAGCTTCAGGCATTCTTAAGATTCGCCCAACTGTTTGAATTTGAAAACTTTCAGTTTTATTCTCCCGAAACATTGCCATAATAGAAGCTCTTGGGCAATCCCAACCCAAAGCAATCGCTTGTTTGAAAATCAAAACTTGTACTTCACTGTTAAAATCTAAAATGTTGTCTAAATTTTTCTTTTCATTACTCAACCAAACGGCTAATTTTCCGTTTTCATAAGTAATTTCCTGTTCATAAAAGTATTTTTCAACAAAATCTTTGGTTGTTTTGTCCAATTCGCTTAATGTTTCTTTTTCATTAGGCAACTGAACCAATATTAATGGATTGATTTTGGGATTTAGTTCTTTCAGTTCTGACTGTTTATTCAAACAAGCCTCTAAAATGGCATCAGTTGTTGTTGATGAATTTACATTTTCTAAATCAGCATTGATGATTGTATCTTTTTTTATCAACCCCGAATTTACCACTTCGGAAAAATCAACCTTAACCGTATTTACAGAATTTGCGTTGGCTGGTGCAGGTTTTGGCGTAGCCGAAACCATAATCACAGTATTTGGTTTGATGATTTCGTTGACAAATTCTTGTGTTCGGTCTGCATAAAATCCGTGATGCGATTCATCAACAATCAAAATGATATTTCTTTTTTCATCTTGTGTTTTCTGAAAAATGTCTTGCAGATTTACGCCTGTTTCGTTTTCACGAACGAGAATATTATTCCAAATTCCGTCTTTTTTTGTAATTCCTTTTTCCCAATTAAAAAAGAAAAGGTCGTTTGGCAAAAACGGTTCTGCTGTAATCGAATTTTCATCAATAATTCTGTACGGAAAATTTTTAAGGTACTTCTCAATTTTTGCTTTCGATTGATTGTGTAAATCACGAGGTGCAACCCAAACGAAAACGCTGTTTCCATCGTCATTATTTGAAATAATCCGTTTTAAAAACTCTGCCATCATTATTGTTTTCCCACTTCCTGTTGGCGATTTGAAAATGATAAAATTATCTTTTGAACCGTCTTTTTGTTGATTGTATTTCTTTACCAAACTATCAACTGCATTTTCTTGATATCGTTTAAGTTCCATATTAATTTCTTTTCTTTTTTGTTTTGAAAATCTGGTTGAATGTCTTTAAGATTTCTTCAGGGATTTCTTCTAATCGAGCATTTTTCAACTCAGAAATATCCATATCTAAATTACCGTCAATTGAAAAACGATAGACAACAACTTCATCTGAATTGTGGGCGAAGCCTGCAATTTCTGAAATGTATTTTTGGTCGTCTGTATTATCGTAACGGTCAAAAATGACAGCTAATAATTTGCTTTCATTTCTCCATATTTTTAGATTTTCTACTTTTGAATTTTGTTTATCATAGCAACTTTCTTTTATTTGTAAAAGCTCGTAGCAGCGATTGGTCAAGCGGATTCGGTTTTCGTCCGTGTCCTCGCTTTTTTCTACAAAATCGGTTTTAAAATAACGGACATTTGCAGGTATTCCATCGGAATATTTTGTTCCGTCTGGTCTTTGACCTGTGATAACGGTTTTTATTCTTGGATAAGTTACTTCTTCGCAAATATTGTTTTCATTATTGGTGCAGAGAATGAATTGTCGATTTCCTCCATCTTCTTTGTTGAGTTCTAAAACTGCGTGTCCTGTTGTTCCCGAACCAGCGAAAAAATCAAGAATTATTAAATTTTCCTTAAATTTTAAAAGATATTTAATTAAAGAAATTGGTTTTGGATAATCAAATACTTTTTTTCCAAACATTAATGTTAAGTCCTTTCCTGCTTCCTCTGTTGTAGAGACATCTACGCTTTTATCAATTAAATTCGGAGGAACTTCTTCTGAATAGTTTTGTTTTTTATATGATAGGACTCTTGATTTTGAGCAGTTTACAACTGTTTTATTTATCAATTCATCATTTAATTTGTCTTGTGTCCAAATAAATCTATTTTCGAAAATTGCTTCATTCGTATTTGTGAAATTTTCAACTATAACTCTGTTTAGAAGTTTATTAGGGTATTTTTTTGTGCCATAAATACCGCTTTCAATTACTTCATTTTCTACTTTAAAATTTATTGAGTTTGCTGGAAAAACAAGCCTTTTTATTGTATTCTGCGGTTTAGTAAAAGGGTCATCACTTTTGCTGGTTTTTTTAATTCCTTTGTAACGAGTACTATTTCTTTCTTTTTCATATGCTAAAATATACTCAACATTCTTTTTGATTTTCAATGATAAATTTGGAGGGGTTGCAGATTTAAACCAATTCCATTGTCCAACAAAATTTTTTTCTCCTAAAATTTCATTACACAAAAGTTTTAGTTGGGCGACTTCATTATCATCGATTGAAATAAAAATTGTTCCATTTTCGGATAATAGATGTTTTGCTAATTCTATCCTTTTTGCCATAAATGATAACCATTTGCTATGTCGAAAACTGTCATTTTCGTCAACAAATTTGTCGTTATATTTCCACTCGTCTGCTTTCCCTGTATTATAAGGCGGGTCAATGTAAATCACATCTATTTTTCCTTTGTGTGTTACATTAAGGACAGAGAGCGAATGATAATTGTCGCCTTCTATGATAAGATGAGTAGGTGAATCGT
>CAYFTB010000223.1:0-3464 GCA_964345875.1 uncultured Proteiniphilum sp. | reverse complement strand
TAATTAGACATCATCTATATATGATGGATCACCTTATTTACTAATTTATGGAGCAGTAAATAAGACCTAACACCCTAATAAAAAAATTTTTTTAGTCCACCTAGAAGCATAAGCACCAAACAAAAAAATTTGTTTGACTATTTTCACCCCCAAATGTGAAACAAATTAACATTATTAACCATAAATCATAGTTAATAAAGGATAATAATTAGTTTTTTAAGCCCTCAGAGCAAAAAACGGACCATGATAAAAACTTCCACACCTTGCTGAAAGCCCTTTTATCCCTAAAAAAAAATTTTTTTTAGCCCACCGGAAAATTATCATTCAAAACAAAACCATCATAATAAACTAATAATCAACCCAAGACCTAAAATAAAGACAAAAACAGTACTTATATTAACATTATTAAAGTATCGTAAAACATCCCAATTGTAAATAATTGTGAATTGCATCTCCTTCGTAGGGTTTAAGAATGTGGCTATGGTTTAAATTTGATTCAGGAGCGACTAAATGCCTGCCATGAATCTCTAAAATATGGGTTAAAGTGCTGTTAAATGATACTATCATAAAAACATTATATCTTTGCACTTGTTTACTTTGTTACTAATAAATAGTATGAATTCAAATAAGATTAATATTGCGGTTGATGGATTTTCATCATGCGGCAAAAGCACAATAGCAAAAGGATTGGCTAATAAGATTGGTTATATCTATATCGATAGTGGTGCTATGTATCGGGCAGTAGCCTTGTATGCCATTTCTAAAGGATGGATGGATAGCTCAATTATAAATATAGAAGCTTTGATGGATAACATTTCCGAAATTAAAATTGATTTCAAACCAAATAACGAGGGGACTCAGGATACTTATCTTAATGGAAAGAATGTAGAGAGTGAAATCAGATCTCTAGAAATTGCAAATGCAGCTAGTAGAGTCAGTGCATTGGGATTTGTTAGACAAGAGATGGTGAGACAGCAACAGCTAATGGGAAGTAAAAAAGGTGTAGTAATGGATGGTCGTGACATTGGCACAGTAGTTTTTCCAGATGCCGAGCTAAAATTATTTTTAACAGCTTCGCCAGAAGTTAGAGCACAGCGTCGTTTTTTAGAACTTCAGTCTAAGAATATTAGCACCACTTTTGAGGATACTCTAGCCAATGTTAATGAGCGAGATCACAGAGATACTACCCGTGAGGAAAGTCCACTACGAAAAGCTGATGACGCAATTGAACTTGATAATTCGAATATTACGATAGAAGAGCAACTGCAATGGGCAGTAGGTATGTTTAATAAAATCACAAAAAGAGAATGAGTAAAATTGAAATAGATAGACAATCTGGAACATGCTTCGGTGTTGCCAGAGCAATCAATCGTGCCGAAGAGGAACTAAAAAAGGGTGGTCCTCTTTATTGTCTAGGTGATATAGTTCACAATAACATTGAAGTGGAACGTCTGGCTAAGATGGGATTAATAACTATAAACCACGAAGAATTTAAAGAACTAAAGAACGTAAGAGTTTTTCTTAGAGCACACGGTGAACCGCCCAGTACATATGAAATTGCTAAACAGAATAACATCGAATTGATTGATGCCTCTTGCCCTGTGGTGTTGGGACTTCAAAAGAGAGTTAATAAAAAATATACACACAGAGAGAAGGACGATGCCCAGATTGTTATTTATGGTAAGCGTGGTCATGCCGAAGTTAATGGCTTGTTAGGACAGACGGATGATTCTGCTATAATAATAGAGAGTAAAGATGAAATTGATAGGCTAGACTTTACAAAGAATATTACCTTCTTTTCGCAAACTACCAAACCGTTAGATGGTTTTCACGAAATTGCTGATATACTTAAATCAAAAATGGTTGGAGATGCTGTCTTTGATTATTATGATACAATATGTCGTCAGGTTTCAAATAGAGTTCCCAATATTCAGGAGTTTGCTAAAAAACATGATATGATAGTATTTGTGGCAGGAGAGAAGAGTTCAAATGGAAAGGTTTTATTTGCTGAATGTAAGAAGCATAATCCCAATTCTTATATTATACATAGTCCTGAACAGTTAGACTCTTCAATTTTCAAACCTAAACAATCGATAGGTATATGTGGTGCCACATCCACGCCTATGTGGCAAATGGAAGAAATTGCAGAACGAATATCAGGATTAATCCCAAAATTAGAAATAGAAAAAGCAACCTTTTAGGGTTGCTTTTTTATTTATAGCTCACTTGACTATAATGAAATAAATCTTATCTTTGCAAACAGTTGTATTTAGGCTAAACAACTTGATTTACAAATATATTACTTTATGGATTCTAATATAAAATGTATAGGTGTTCTCACATCTGGAGGAGACGCACCTGGGATGAATGCGGCTATTAGGGCAGTAACTCGAGGTGCTATTTATAATGGCATGCGTGTTTTTGGTATTTACAAAGGCTATAAAGGGCTAATTAATAACGAAATAGTAGAGTTTAAAACAAATAGTGTAAGCAATATAATTCAGCAAGGCGGAACAATACTAAAAACTGCGCGTTGTGACGAATTTAAAACACCTGAAGGAAGAGTCATTGCATACGAGAACATGAAGAAACATGGTATCGAGGCTTTGGTGGTGATAGGTGGTGATGGCTCGTTAACAGGTGCTGCGGTATTTGCTAATGAATTTAATATCCCTATTGTGGGTCTACCGGCCACTATTGATAATGACCTTAATGCTACTGACACTACAATTGGGTATGACACTGCCTTGAATACTATTATGGAGGCTATGGATAAGATTAGAGATACCGCAACTTCTCACGAACGATTATTTTTTGTAGAAGTTATGGGACGAAATTGTGGTTACCTAGCACTTAATAGTGCAATAGCATCAGGTGCAGAAGCAGCTATAATTCCTGAAATAAGTATGGAGAAAGACCAGTTGGCTGAGCTTATAGATCAAGGTTTTCGCAAATCTAAAAGTAGCAGTATGGTTTTGGTTGCCGAAAGTGAAATCACTGGTGGAGCATTAAATCTTGCCGAGCGTGTTAAAAATCAGTACCCCCAATATGATGTTAGAGTTACGATTCTTGGACATTTACAGCGTGGTGGATCGCCTACTGCACAAGATAGAATACTTGCCAGTAGAATGGGAGTTGCTTCAATTCAAGCTCTTATAGAAAATCAAAGAAATGTTATGATAGGTATTCGCGAAAATGAAATCAGCTATATACCTTTTAAAAGAGCCATCAAAAAAGAGCGAGAAATTAGTACTGAATTATTAGAGGTACTTCGAATGTCATCGATTTGATATAGATTAATTTTATTACATAAGCAAAAAGTAGTACATTTGCACATCAAAATCAATTAAATACAAAAAAATAAATATGGAATTAACACACATTGAACACATCGGAATTGCTGTTAAAAGCATCGAAGAACAACTCCCATACTACGAGGGAATTTTAGGCTTAAAATGCTATAA
>CAYFTB010000222.1:0-3485 GCA_964345875.1 uncultured Proteiniphilum sp. | reverse complement strand
ACTTTTAGTTCTAGTTTTTAACTTAATCACTAACAGCTAATCATTATTGTTTCTTCTCTTTGTTCTTTGCTCTTTACAAACTTTCCACTTTTAACTAACAACTCCCTCTTCAGAGGGTTGGGGGGCTCAACCCTCCTTATACTCCATCACACTCACTCCCATCACCTTTTTGAAATTATTATAAAAGCTCGTACGTGACCTATAGCCACAAGAAAAACTAACCTCGGTAACTGACATACCTTGTTTTAGTAACGAACATGCATGATTTATGCGGTATTCATTAAGGTATTTAGTGAAATTTGTTTTTAAATATTCATTAAAAATTTTATTGAGTTGGTATTTACTAACTTCCAAATGCTGTTCAAGGGTGCTAAGGTTAAAGCTTGAATCCAAGACAATTTCTTTATTCTCACTGAAGAAATCATGAACTAATAGACTCATTTCTTTCAACTTATCGCTACTCTTGTCCAAATCTTCTATTTGAGTATGATTGATTTTTAGATCACTAATTTGTTTATTATTAGTAGTTTCATCACTTTCCTTTATCACAAACTCTTGCTCAAGTTCAGGAAAGTGTAAATGGGTAAAAGTAGGTAGGATTCTTCCTCGTTCATTTCTTGTTTTCAATAGCTCTTTCTTATACATGTTAAAAAGAGACATGTATATTGCAAAAGAGGCTGCACCCTCTATGATTCGTATAATAATAAGGTTATTTAAAACATATAAGTCGCTCGTATATTTGTAAAAAACAAACCAGAATAGGTAATAAATCCATACTGTTTGTAAGCATAGTAGTAGGAAAATAACCAATTTGAAGTTTTCGTTATTTCGTTTTAAATGCTTTGAACGTTTAAAAACCAAAAAGATATAATAAAAGAGGGCACTGATAAAAGCAATTACCACGCGTATTAAATTATAGATAGCATAATGTTTTTTGGTAAACTCAGGATTAATATAAGTGTATATAAACCAGATACTTAAAATATAAGTAGGGATTAAATGCAGATGAACATACAATTGCTTAGTTTTCTTTTTCCTTATCAATTCATCAATCATAATGTAAGTTAATGCATACATAACAAAAGCTATTGGAGGTCCGTATAATAGCTCGGAATGTTCATATAGTCTGGGTATAATATAAGGTGAAACAATATAGAATATACTTTTTAAGATAACCATTAACAGAAAATAAAAATATACTCTTACACCAGCAGCTTTGTGATCTTTTAGCATGAAAAAATAACCCAAACCTACCAAGGCAATCAGCGAAGGAGTGTAAAAGGCGATAAGAAGTAGTAATTTCATATTAAGTGGTGTGTTTTTTATTATTCATTATATACGAATCGCGATACTCTTTGGGAGTTACACCAGTTTGTAGTTTGAAATTACGATAAAATGCAGCAATACTTCCAAAGCCACTCTCGCTTGCAACAAATTCAAAGGAAGAAAAATGATAATCCTCATCTCTTAATAATGAACAAGCATATTTAATCCGCTCCTTTATTACAAACTGTGAAAACGTAGCGCCATAATGCTCGTTAATTGCTTCAAGTAGTTTTGCCTGAGTTATATGTAGCGCAGCGGCAAGCTCTTTTTGATTTATATCTACTTTATTCTTGATGTATAAAAACACTATTCGCTCTATCCGCTTATTCAGCGAATTAATATTTTGTTTACTCTCTCTAGTTTCATTTTCATTTTCATTGCTGTTTGGCAGTGTAGATGTCCCAGTTCTTGATGTTTTATCAATGTAGTAAAACGACAACATCTTCTTCTTATAACGTGACAAGGTGTGTAGATACAATATTACAATTCCCAATGCCATAAAAATTAGAATTACCATTATAAATAGCATTTTCGATGAAGAATTGATAATTTCATCAGGTTTGTTTTCAGGCATATTTTGTGCTGTGATCATAGTAACTATACCCACTGCAAGCAGGTACCAATTTATCATTAACAGACTATCTGCCTTTTTACGTGTTAAAAACAGAAGATAAAATGAGTAAATACCAATTACTACTCCCTGAATAGATAGGACAATACGATAGTATAGAAAACTATGATTATTACGAAAATCACTGTTTAGTACAAAATACAAGTAGAAGATAAAAACCACCACAAAAGGAATGAAATGCAACAACTTTTTTCGAGTCGGAATTGGCGATTTTATATTTGCTCGATAGCTTGAATATAGAATTGGCCCATACAGCAGAAGTATTGGCGCCGCTGTTTCTATATAGTTATACTGCTCACCAAATAGAAGCACTATAATAGGATAGAGTGAATTGTGTATTAAATATACCCATATAAATAGCCCGATAGATTTGTCGCTTGCTCCCTTGTTAGGAATATTATAGTATAAGTGCAATGTGGCAGCAAGCAAAAGAACCATCATTATGCGAATAATTACTATTGTCATACCTTTTCCGCTGTTAGTTTTTTCATATATTCAGATGGAGTTTTTCCGGTTTTCTGTTTGAAGTATTTTATAAAACTTGTCTTGCTTCTGTAGCCGCTTTCGTGGGCTATAGTCTCTATGGTATATCTATTTTTCGTATCCATCATTAGCTGCATTGCATATAGAATACGATACTCTGCTACATAGTCCAAAAACTCAAGATTCAAATAGTTGTCAAAAAAACACTTCAAATCATCCATTGGAATGTTGGAAGTTAAATGAAATTTTTGCAAACTAAGGTCTGCATCCAAATAGAGCGTGGTGTCTGAGAAATTATCCTCTATCCTTGGTGCCAGACTCTTCATCAACTCTCGTTTGTTTACCATGCTTTCATCTCTTATACCTTGAGTTTGAAATAAAAACTGAGCTATTATTACCAATATTATAATTAACAACACACTTATAATATTACTGACGATATCAATGGGATACATCGATGCGCCATTTATAAACACGTGGAAATAGATAATTACAAGCAGTGCTACTAAGCTTGCATTGATAAGCAGAAAAAGTGTAATTAATTGTAGGAAATTGTGTTTCTTCTGCTCCAAACCCATATATGTGCCTTTTTGCGCCTCCATAAATGTAGGAAGTAGTAATAAGAAGTTAGTAGCAGAGTAGGTTATGCTCAAAAATAAAAATAGCTGGACATTACTTTCTATTTCTTCTGTTTGTCTATAGATTATGATATACAGTGGTGTGGCTACTATGAAAGGGAGTAAACTCCACATCTGCACCTTCAGTTTCACCGGTTTCAAATTGAGCTTTCTAAACATACAAGCTACGATAGCTGGTAATAGCAGTGAGAGTGTTGTTGGGTGCCACAACAGGCGCAAAGTAATTTCAACGATTATGATTAGCGATAATATATATATATATTGACGAAATGTAATTGGTTTTGTAAAAAGTTCTTTCATTGCTGTTTTTTCTTGTTTAACTGGGCTTTTTTACTCAATATCTATAAATAAAATCACTATCAACCGACAAAACCTACATTTTGCCGAACTATATTTATATGTGCCTG
>CAYFTB010000221.1:0-3508 GCA_964345875.1 uncultured Proteiniphilum sp. | reverse complement strand
TAGATAAAAGTACTTTGTATCGAAAAAAGCAATTTCAATGATATTCTAAAACATTTTGTATCACTAAAAACTATTTCAACGATATTATGAAAATTTGCAGATCTAAAAAAGTATGAACATAAATACAAAACATGATGTTATAGTCAATAATCACAACAATAATCACAGCATAGTTAGCAATTGCAGCAAAACCGATAATATGCAAAATCAATTAGTATTAGTTTTGAAGCACAGGTCTACAAAATATAAAATTTAGCAATTGCATACATATTCAGGACAATAAAGTCCTCATACTGCATATTTATCGGGATCCTTGTCATCAAACCAATGCTCAAAGCTAATGATAAACAATATAAAGGTCATGCAATGGATACAAAAGAACTTGACAACGCACAAGGCCATTGGATTTTAGCAAAAATGGGTAAAAGAGTACTTCGTCCTGGTGGAAAAGAGTTAACCATGATGCTTTTTGATGGTCTTTCAATCTCGTCACACGACAATATGGTAGAATTTGCACCAGGAATAGGCTATACTGCTTCCAAAATAATTTCACAAAATCCAAAAACATATGTGGGGATTGATATCGATAATGATGTAATAAATTCTCTAGGAAAGAAAATAACAGGAAAAAACATTACATTCAAACGAGCTTCAGCCTCGGAGACAGGACTAGAGAGTGAATCTAAAGACAAGGTTATGGGCGAGGCAATGTTGACTATGCACAACAACGAGCGGAAGTCAGATATTATTAGAGAAGCTCACAGAATTTTGAAAAAAGGAGGGTTATATGCTATTCACGAACTTGGATTGATTAATGTTGATAATAATCTAAAAAATAAAATAAATCGTGAACTCCAACTTGCTATAAAAGTGCATGCACGGCCGTTAACTGAGAGTGAATGGAAAAGCCTGCTAGATAAAGAAGGTTTCTCCATAAAGCAAGTTTATACAAACAAAATGCACCTGCTGGAAGCAAAGAGAATGATTGATGATGAAGGTTTTTTCAGAACATTAAGAATAGGATTTAATATACTGAGCAATCCTACTGCCAAGAAAAGAATAATAGAGATGAGACGAATATTCAGAAAATATCAAAGCAATTTGAATGCAGTAGCTATTATTGCAGAAAAAATATAAAACAAAAATGGAAACTGATACAGAAGATAATTTTAGGACATTATACAACTTTGAGAATATGCCGCTGGATATGTTATGCGATCATATTGAGCAGACTCATCATAAATACGTGGAGAGGAAAAGTGTTGAGATAAAAAACAATCTGAATACATTAATAGAGCAATTTCAGAACGAATATCCAGAACTAGTGGAAGTGAAATATATTTTTGATGATACAGCCAGCCAACTGGCAATGCATATGAGACGTGAGGAGCTGATGTTATTTCCTGTAATAAGAAAAATGACTAGAACCAATCAACCCGTAAAAACTATGTTCGGATCGATTAGGAATCCTATAGAAACAATGCTTAATGAGCATGAGTCAGAAGAAAAACGATTTGAGACAATAGCAAAGCTTACCAATAATTATCAATCAGGCGATGAAAAAAACAAACTATTGCAGGAAACATTATACAGCTTAAAGGAATTTGGCATAGATTTGAGACAACATATACATCTTGAAAATGACATACTATTTCCCAAATCGATAGAACTTGAAGATAAGCTGAACATATAAAATTGGGAAGATAAAAAAACGATAGTGTGAAACTAAAAATTCACACTATCGTTTTTATTTACATATGCTACCTCTCAACATATGTTTTAACTATTCCGTCTTTGGCAGGGTGTACTGTAGTTTTAAATCCTCTCTTGCGAAGTGCCTCAATCAACGGTATGGGAGGAAAAGGAGATATAAGCTCCATACACTCACCTTCATTTAGTTTTTGTGCATATTCCAATACTACATCTCGGGGCTGATTGCCGGCATCAATTATAGGTCTTACATCAAGTGTATATAATATTGGTGCTGAAGGCATTTCCAGACTTTCAGAAACATCAGTGTCATAATCCGAATCAGAATGTTGCAAATCTGATAGGCCAACCTCTTTTCGTAACGAATTCACCATTTCAATTATTGACACACCACCCACCTTAGCAGCCTGCTGAAGCGATGTAACTTTGGCTACAGTGCGTCTCAACACAGGATTTTTAAGAGCAGCAAATGCCGATGAAAACTGTTGAAGCTTTTCTTCCAATTCGGGATAAGTCTTCAATAATTCTGCTACTTTAGTATCGGGAGTAATGTCCAAACTATTTTTTTTCATACGAAAGTAAACGCTGATCACCCTCCAGTTCTCGCATTTGGGTTATATCCTGAGTCACCTCAACCACGCCCAAATACTCTCCTTCTGGTGAACGAACTGCTGTATATTCTATATATATAAATCTACCTTTGAAATTTGACATCCAAAACACTGATTTATTCTCTTTGCCACTCTTGAAGTCTTCTAAAATTTGCTCCACAATGTGCACACTAGCTGGCGGATGACACATCCTCACGTCTCGACCAATGACAGAGCGGTTACGTTCAAATACTCTTTTCTTGCTATGCGAAAAGAAACGAACCTTATCGTTTTTATCTACAAAAGTTATATCTATTGGCAAATGTATAAATAGAGCTTCTAACTCAGCTATATTAAATGCACCAGACGAAAGCTTTATAGATTCGGAATCAACGTATTCCTGTGTATTCAATTTTATTCCTTTTGGACTCCACTCCACTTCTGGATCATACAAGCAATATCCAAACTCGGTAGTTTCCTTATATACTTTATACCACTCCTCCTCAGTAAGTGTGTCCATGGCCATTGGTAAAAGAATTTCTTCTTCTTTCATTATCATACCATCAATTTGTTCAATGGCCGGTTCTAGCACAAGACTTGTAATGGCTTTCAATTCTTCGATTGTAGTGACTGGTGCTGAAAGTGATTCGTGTGCACTTTTAAGCAAGTCACGAGTCTCATCATGTTTGCCCCACATTACTTTGGGAGGTCCTGTGATACCATGCTTTTCAAGATATGGAAAAACGAGATACTCCTTACGCAAATAGTGTTTATCAACATCCGAAAGATTATTAAAAACATTTCTCAGTTTTATGACATATGATTGTGTTTGAGAATCATCAACTTTGTTTAATTCATTTTTCAAATCATAGTATTTTTCAATCACCACGCCAATAGCCTCATTTTCTTTGCTAAATGTATCCACGGGATGTCCTTGGGGAACTAGTTGTGCATCCTCCAAATTTATACTTCCATCAAGCACAGCAGTGTGCAAATCGCAAAACTGAAGAATCTCATCGGGAGTCAAAGCATCTTCATTTATCATCTCCTGCTCTACCTCCACCACTTCATGATAAGGGATGTTGCTAAGTGCCTCTATGAGTTGCTTGCGTAATATTTCAGGATTATCACCTTCGTGCAGTCTGAGCAGAAGATGTTTTAAAAGAGCTTTACGTTTCTCGGGAGTACTATTTTGTTTATTCATAATC
>CAYFTB010000220.1:0-3510 GCA_964345875.1 uncultured Proteiniphilum sp. | reverse complement strand
CCATCTGACTTATTATATCCAAGGTTAACTATTCCATAAAATTTGTTCTGACGATATTGTAATGAATAATCTATATTTAGCGTATTGTAACTTCCATACATTATCTGAGATGCTAGGCGTAATCCATTATCCTTTTGTTTATTTGTAATAATGTTTATTACACCACCCATTGCATTTGAGCCATACAATACTGATGCAGGTCCTCTGATAACTTCTGCATGATCTGTCATTACTGACTGATAACTATCTGCAATGGGATGCCCCATCAATCCCATATATTGTGGGTGTCCGTCAATCAATATTAAAACTCCAGAAGTTGGCGAACCTCCGACGCCGCGTATGCTCATTCCTCCAGCTGAACCTCCGGATACTCCATATCCCATCACTCCTCTCTGTGTGATAAAAAGACCTGGAACCTCTTCAGTCAATATTGGTAATAATGATGACTCAAATCTGTTTCTGATTTGTTGTTGATCTACAATTGTAACGCTCATCGGTACTTTGTTAAGGTTTATACCTGAGACTGTACCTGTAATAACCACTTCGTCTAACCTAATTGAATCACCTATCTGCTTACCATTATATTCATTTGCATTAATGTTGAAAGCAAATAATACCATCAATATTAATACTGCTGGTAATTTTATAATATCCATGGAAATTTAAAACAATCTTCGTCATATAAGGAATAATCAGCTATTCCATTTACTGCCAGCGTCTTAATTTGCTTTGCTCCTTTCAATAATTCAATAGCATATCTTACTGTAGCTCCTGTTTTTATCCTGTCTTCAACTAGCAAAATTGACTTGTTTTTATATTCAAAATCAATTGGAGAAACTAATTTTGGACTGCTGTATATTGGTTTTTGATTTGGGTCGCGTAAACTTATTTTTAGCAAGTGTATTTCTTTATTCAATCGTTGATTGATAATTGTTGCAGGGATTATTCCACCGTTTGCAATTGCAACTATCAAATCAAAGTTCTCGTGAAATTCGATTTCTTTAAATCTTTCTCTCACTTCTTCAAATGATTTGGTATAATTCATAATAACCTAAATAATTGTGTTTTAATACATAAATAGAGACTATATCTTAGATAAAGCTTTTAAAGCAAAATATCCGCCAAAAATCTGAATTATAATACCAGGAAGTCCTATTCTTATGTCTTGAAGCGCTAAGTAAAGATTATTAGTAACTGCCCATTCAAAAGCAATACCAATTAACTGATATGAAACTATGGCAATAATGATGCCAATAAATGAAATTCTCTTATAGTGCTTGGCAACTAATGATGCTGCTATTGCTAAGATTACTGACTTTATTAAAATGGCTGGCAGCACTGCCATAGGAGGCATTCCAAATAGTAAATGATTTACTATTGGTGACATCACTGCGGTTAATAATCCTACATGAATTCCATACTTGTATGCTCCAACAAGTGTGAAAAAGTATATTGGCAGGAATATAAATCCACCTTGTGGAATTATATGTGCCAATTGTGGCAGTAGTATATTTCCTACTATAAATAAAGTTGCAAAGACATATGTCTTTATGTTGGTTAAGTCTAATGAATAGAGTTTTACTGTTGTCATATTATAATTGTATATTAATATTAAACTGTTGATGTACACAATTTGTTGTGAAGGTAGTAAAAAATATTGATGTGCGTCAAATATTCGTTTGCATGATTCGAAAAAAAGACGCTTCTGTAATAATTACGAAAGCGTCTTTACATCAATATATTTTGTTGGATTCTCTAGAATGTCAACAAACCTTTACCAGTCATTTCAGTAGGTTTGTCGATACCCAAAATCTGACACATTGTTGGAGAAACATCGGCAAGGATACCGTTTGCAACTTTAGCATTCTTGTTCTCACTTACATATACAATTGGAACTGGATTAAGTGAGTGGGCTGTATTAGGAGTGCCATCTTTATTTATTGCGTTATCGGCATTACCATGGTCTGCAATAATGATTGTTTCGTAGTCGTTTGCTTTTGCCGCCTCTACAACTTGTTTTGTATATTTGTCAACTGCTCTAATAGCTTCTTGAATAGCTCCTTTAACACCTGTATGACCTACCATGTCTCCATTAGCAAAATTAAGAACTATGAAGTCATACTTTTTAGAGTTTAATGCTTCAACCATTGCATCTGCGATTTCTGGAGCACTCATTTCAGGCTTCATGTCATATGTTGCAACTTTTGGCGAAGGAATTAATATGCGAGATTCACCAGGAAATTCAGCCTCGCGGCCACCAGAGAAGAAGAATGTCACGTGTGGAAATTTTTCTGTTTCGGCAACGCGCAATTGAGTCAGACCAATAGTTGATACATATTCACCCATTGTATTAGACACATTATCTTTTCCAAATATAATATTCATTCCTTTGAATGTGCTGTCGTATGGAGTCATAGTGAAATACTGTAATGGGATAGTTTTCATCTCATACTCTGGCATATCCTGTTGAGTTAGGACAATTGTAAGTTCTTTTGCACGGTCATTTCTGTAGTTGAAGAAAATCACTACATCATCAGCTTCAATTGTTGCGATAGGCTTACCGTTTTCATCTACATTCACAATTGGTAGAATAAATTCGTCAGTAACATTTGCATCATATGATGCTTGAATGGCTTCTGCCATATTAGTGAAGGGTGTTCCAACTCCCTTCACAAGCAAATCGTATGATTTTTTTACACGTTCCCAGCGCCTATCTCTGTCCATTGAATAATATCTGCCAATAACTGATGCTATTTTTCCAGTTGATTGAGCCATATGAGCTTCAAGCTCTTCGATAAATCCTTTTCCACTTTTAGGGTCAGTGTCGCGTCCATCCATAAATGCGTGAACATATGACTGCTCAACTCCATAATCTTTTGAAATATCTAGCAATTTCTTCAAGTGATCTAATGAGCTGTGAACACCACCATCAGAGACAAGACCTAGAAAATGAATTTTCTTATTATTGTCACGAGCATAGCTGTAAGCTTTAATGATCTCGGGATTCTCTAAAATTGAGTTGTCTTTGCAAGCACGATTTATTTTTACCAAATCTTGATAAACCACACGTCCTGCACCAATATTAAGGTGACCCACTTCTGAGTTACCCATTTGTCCATCGGGCAAGCCAACGTTCTCGCCTGATGCAAGTAATTGTGAGTTGGGATATGTGTTAATTAGATAGTTCCAGTATGGAGTTTCTGTATTGAAAATCAAATCTGCTTCGGATTTGTTGCCAATACCCCAACCATCCAAAATCATTAGTAATGCTTTTTTTCTCATATTTATTTTTGCTTTTTAATATTTGTAACCTTAAAACATTTTGAAATACAAAAGTACTCATTTTGATTATTATATCTATATTTTCAAATGATTTTTGTTGTTTATCCCAAATTTGGCATTAGAAAAAGAAGTATTATTTTTGACGCGAAAAACTAATTAGGGAAACAAATAAATATTATTCATTATTTACATATCTCACATATGCTATTTGTTTTCCATCTGGCGACC